>NC_016791.1:1527500-1860000 GCF_000244875.1 Clostridium sp. BNL1100 | reverse complement strand
TTTTGTTCTGTTTCAACGCTGTAAATCGGAAGGTGCTTTGCCGGATTAAAAACTCCAACTGAGTTGGCCGTATAACCTATTGTAACAAACAGTGTACACGTCAGTATAAATATTATTATAACTTTTTTAGGTATTTTTTTTGCCTTTACCAATAACGATCTTATTTTCATCATCAAACACTCCCATATATAGATTTGCTCTGAAAAAGTGCTTTCAAGCTTTATATATGTTTATTTTTGAAATTTAAAAATATGATAACCTGTCTCTCTTGATTACTTATTCAGTAATCAAAAACCCTCCGTATTATTATTTAACTGTATCTTCCACTGCCAGGGATCAGTTTTAAACTTCCGTATGCCACTGATTTTTTGAGATTTCTGAAAAAAGCGACGGAAACCATTCCTATACAGTAATAATATCTTTTTCGCCTCCTGTAATACACTCGCCTCCGTCAGGAGTAACAATATATGTGTCCTCACCGCCTACCATGCCCACTTGCGGTACACCTTTTTTCGGTTCTAGGGCAAAAACCATGCCCTCTTTTAATGGATTATCAAAATCTTTTGCAATTACAGGAAGTTCATCAACATGAAGACCCACTCCGTGACCCAAGAAGCTGACTCTTCTATCCCCAAAGCCCATAAAGTTTTCTAAAAACGAAGAATCAAGGCACCCCATTATACTGCTGTATATTTCAGATGGTATATTGCCGGGCTTTAGAAGAGAAGCAGTCTTTTTTTGTATCTCAATACATTGTCTGTGTGTTTTTTCTAATTCATCTGAAGGTTTCGCTCCAAACATATAAACCTGTGTTTTATCACTATGATATCCCTCAATACAGAAGCCTACATCAATAAAAACCAAATCACCTTTTTTGAGAAGAGTTTTGTTACTGCCAAACAATGGTACTGCCGGGCTTAAACCTTTCATGCCTCCGGGCCCATCAAAATTGGTAGGATATAGAGAATTTGCTCCAAAAGCTATTTGTCCTATTATCATTTCAGTTTGATAGCTATTGAATCGTGAAACACCCTGATGTCCAAGTTTCAGCATTTTTTCAAACAACTCTGCTGATAATTCTACCTCACTCATTCCTTCTCTGAGAATGCCTGGTACAACTTCCTCAAGCAGGTATTTGTGTCGTTTCCCAGCCTCCCTTATAGCATCAAGTTCATACGGACTTTTAATTGCCCTTACCTCAGACAATATCTTTTTTATGGGATAGATTCTACCTATCTCAAATTGACCCCTAAGTCTGTTAAGTACTTCAATAGTTGCAATATCAGTTTCTAAAAGTGTGTTTCCAAACAACTTACCACAAACCTCTGCAGCATCAGAGTATTTATTCATAGGGTATATGCAATCGGATAGAGGTGACTCTATTTTAGCACGTTCATAGCTTCTTCTGGCAAAATACATTAATTTTCCGCCATTTTTTATTATGAGTATTCCGTCTTGCATAGTCCCCGTTAGATAGTACTGATTAACACGCCCCAATACTATTATTGTATCCCAGTCGGGATATTTATCAGTAGCTAAGGCACACAGTCTCTTAGCCCTGTTCTCCAACTCTTCTCTGGTTAAAAATTCTTTCATATTATGTAAGCTCCTATTTAAACCGCTTTTCTGTTTTATTACTTATACAATAATGGCTATTATCCATTTAATTATTAAAAGTTCAATTATAACTACAGCAACACAGCAGAATATAAATGCTGTAAGTTTGGCTTCACCTATTTTATCTTTCCAATAATTCCCTTTGAAAAGAGAAAACAAATCCGGGGTAAATGAGTACTTTATTGAGTCATCTATATCCTTTCGATCACGAAATATAAGCTGCAAAATTTTCCTATAAACCGGTATATTAGCTACAAGTAACACAATCGCAATTATTGGTTCCATTTTATCCCGCCCTCCTTTACTTTGTATTATAACATATCTGGTAAAACCCTATATTAATTCCATTATTTTTCATAATAAATTCTTGTCCAGTCATGCATAATAATAAGTGAATAATAGGTAAAGGGAGAAAGCTGATGGTTAATCACTATCATTTTTATAAATTTAATAGTTTAACTGGTGAAAAGCACTCTCACAGGCTTACGGGATATACTGAATACATGTTTGGTATAGGGCTATTCCACTTTCACGTATATTTTGGAACAACTTCCTTTAACGGGCATTATCATATATATTCCGGAATAACAGGATTACCGATAAAGACTGCTCACGGACACAAGCATAAAATTGCAGGAAGACTCAATATGGCAAATTCACATTGCCATTACTATGAAAATTATACCCATGAAAACATAGAATGTACGGGAGGAAAAATTCTAAAAAGGGTGTTATCTTAATAATTTACCATTCTTCCTGTACTCGGTCCCCTTTGTGATCCAAATTGAATTTTGAAGAATTAAAATAGTTTCCGGTGACACCAAAGGTGCAGTCTACATTTATCCATTTTTTCTGATCACTATCGTAAAACTGATTCCATGCATGATCTCCCCAGGCTAGCCCGCTATAGCCAAGACCCGTAACCAGCCTTACCTTTATCCCGTTTACCCTGCACATTGAAATAAAGAGGCTTGAGTAGTCAAAACAAATTCCTTTCCTCGTTTCATAGCATATTATAGACCCTGATTTTGTTCCTTCCGTCTTAACAGCAATCTGTTTTGCTTTTGGGTAATCATATTTTATATTTTTAGTTATCCATTTGTATATTGCCTTTGCTTTATCATATTCTCCTGACTTTCCCTCAGTCAATTCAAGGGCCAGTTTATCTATTTCATCGTTTGATTTTACCGCATCATCAAGAGTCACGCCGTTAAAGTACTGAATAACCTTTATATTGTAACTGTCAAGAGTATCTCTAATATTTTCGGCTATTTTAACTTCCTGCCCATTCATTGTGGCACTTACAAAACGATCATTAATTATTACAGGTATTTTCTTGGCAATTTCAGATTCAATTACCGGCTTCAGAGCTGTTTTGTAAACTCCTTGTAGTACTACTGAATCGTCTATCCAAAGTGATAAACCGGGTACAGTAAAATAGTACGAAAAAAAATATAGAACAAAGCTGATACAAATTAATGAAACTGCTGCCTTTGGTATACTACAGACAAATGCAATACTTCTTCGAGTCACAGAGCTCATTGAGCTCATAACCTTGTATATTCCCTGTGCCATGGCTCCAAATACATGCTTATACAAAGGATACATAGCTAACTTGATTATCAGAACCACAATCAATAGTACAATAAAAGCAACACATAAGTAGGTATATATATTATTTGCTGCCAGACTTGCCTTGGCAGTTTCAGGCATATGGTTACGAATATATACGAAAAACTTATTATCATTGTCAAATAGTATTCCTCTTGTTAAAAAGAGCGCAATTAACAAGCCTGAGATTAACTCCACACTATTAATTATAGAATAAAAACTTTTAATTACTCTTTCGCGGTTATATCTTGTTACCAGAGAACTTACAAGAGTAATTAAAACGGGTAGAATTATTATTATATTAATTGGATTCGTAATTATATTTATCAAATGGGTCACCTACCTATGCCTGTAATGAATATTATTACCAGAATAATTCCGTAAAGTAGTGTACTAATTGTATTATAACATAGCGGCGGCTATCTTTTTCAATTTCCCTAAATTACCTCCTAAAATACACGGATAAATATTCATTTTTTTGAATTAGAGCTTTAAGGATATTGCAATTTTTACCTTCGTAAGGAAAAAATATAATGGTTTTAGAAGAATTTATAAATATTTATCTTCTGAAAAGACGCCAAACCATTTTATGCTTGCAATTAGTAAGGAAAAATTGTATCTTTATTAGGTAATATTAATAATTATTGGTATCCGGAATACAGCCGGTTGCCTTAAAAATATTTTATGAGGTGATTTATGAGTCTTATAAGCCAAATATTCGGTTCAAATGTATACAATGATTCCGTAATGAGAGAACGTTTGCCTAAAGCTACATACAAGGCATTGAAGAAAACTATTGACGAAGGTCTTCCTTTAGATCTTGAAATAGCTGAAGTGGTTGCCAGCTCAATGAAGGATTGGGCAATTGAAAAGGGTGCTACCCATTATACTCACTGGTTTCAGCCGATGACAGGCATTACCGCCGAAAAACATGATTCCTTCATTAATCCTACTGATGATGGAAAAGTAATATTGGAATTCTCAGGCAAAGAATTGATTAAAGGTGAAGCAGATGGCTCATCTTTTCCTTCGGGAGGTTTGAGAGTCACCTTTGAGGCACGAGGCTACACTGCTTGGGATTGTACTTCACCTGCATTTATTAAAAATAACACTTTGTACATTCCAACTGCCTTCTGTTCATATACAGGTGAAACACTTGATAAGAAAACACCTCTTTTAAGATCTATGGAATGTCTTTCTAAAAATGCAGTAAGGTTACTAAAACTTTTCGGTAATGAAAACGTTACTAAAGTTACTCCAACAGTTGGTCCTGAGCAGGAATATTTCCTTATTGATAAGAAAATGTACGATAAAAGGAAAGATTTAATTTTTACAGGACGTACTCTTTTTGGCTCCAAAGCACCAAAGGGTCAGGAAATGGATGATCATTACTATGGAAGTATAAAGCCAAGAGTATCAGCTTTTATGGAAGATCTTGACCGTGAATTATGGAAGCTTGGTATTTCAGCAAAAACAGAACATAACGAAGTGGCTCCCGCACAGCATGAGCTTGCTCCTATTTTTACAACTTCAAATATTGCAACCGATCATAACCAGCTTGTTATGGAACTTTTAAAAACAGTTGCCCTAAGACATGGTTTGGTATGCCTGCTTCATGAAAAACCCTTTGCAGGAGTTAACGGTTCCGGTAAACATAATAATTGGTCACTTTCCACAAATGATGGTCAGAACCTTTTTGACCCGGGTAAGACTCCCCATGAAAACGTTCAATTCCTGATTTTCCTGTGTGCCGTTATAAAAGCCGTAGACGAATATGCAGATCTTCTAAGGTTATCTGCCGCCAACCCCGGAAATGACCACAGATTAGGTGCAAATGAAGCTCCACCTGCTATAATTTCCATATTCCTTGGAGATGAGCTTACGAGAATTCTTGATCAGATTGTATCTGGGGAAGATATTGAAACAAATGGTATTGAAAAGCTCATGGTCGGTGTTAAAACACTTCCAGCACTCAGAAAAGATACCACAGACAGAAACAGAACTTCACCGTTTGCCTTTACTGGTAATAAATTTGAATTCAGAATGGTTGGTTCTTCTGCATCCATTGCATCACCGAACTTCTTCCTAAATACAATAGTTGCACATGTGCTGGAACAGTTTGCTGACAGACTTGAAAAGGCAAAGGATTTCTCAAAAGAAGTAAACAGCATTATTAAAGATGTGGTAAAGGAAAACGGACGAATAATATTCAATGGTAACGGATATTCTGACGAATGGGTAAAAGAAGCTGAAAAAAGAGGTCTTCCAAACATTAAGAGCTATGTTGAAGCAATTGCTTGCCTGTTAAAGGAAAAGAACATGACTGTCATGGAAAAGCACAAGGTCTTCTCTAGAGTTGAAATGCATTCCAGATATGAAATCTCACTTGAGAAATATATCAAGACAATTAATATAGAGGCTATGACCATGCTCGAAATGGCAAAAAGACAGCTTCTTCCGGCTTGCATCAAATTTGAAACTGAAATTGCAAAATCTATAAATGAAATTAAGAATTGCGGAATTGAAGCAGATTTAAGTGCCAATACAGACTTGCTTAAGGAAACAGCTTCCTTTGCTTCGCAATTTAAAAAGGAAATTTCTCTATTGGAGAATAGTCTAAGCAAGGCTCAGAATTCTTTTGAAGATACATTTGAGCAAGCTATGTTCTACAGAAATGATGTTTTTGCAAGAATGGAAGCATTAAGAACAGTTGCTGATGAACTGGAACGTATAGTAGATTCAAATATCTGGCCTATCCCAACCTATGCGGATATTCTATTCAATATATAATTCAGACAAACACTATTCAGCACCCGGGCATACCGATTGTAAGATTGGTATACCCGGGTACAAAAACTTTATCAGCTTTCCAGAGGCAAAAAAACTGAAAATGTACTTCCTTTTCCTGATTCGGACTTTGCTTTTATATATCCGTCCTGCATTGAGATTATCTCTCTTGTGAGATAAAGGCCAATGCCAACCCCATCTATCCCATTAGAATTTTTCCCCCGATAAAATCGCTTGAATATATCATTAACTTCCTTTTCATCAAACCCTACACCATTATCCTCTATGTCAATTCTGGCAAATAACTCGTATTTATGGACTTGTATTTTTATGTTCCCCGATTCCTGTGTATACTTAACGGAATTGTCCAGAATATTGGTTATAGCCTCCGCCGTCCATCTCAGGTCAATAGACAGCCTTATATACTTTTCTGAAGGAATAAATACTATATCTATATTCTTCTTTAATGCCTTTTGGTATATCTGTTTTAAGGATGTCAGCAGCACATCATTCAAGCTGCTCTCTTCACGGTTCAACTGAATGATGCCGCTTTCAAGCCTGGTCATTTTTATCATGCTTTCCATCAACCAATTCAGCTTATCCAATTGATTGTCGATATTTTTCAGATATTCCATCCTCATTAACGGATTAATATCTTCGTCCATTATTAATGATACATATATTTTAAGATTTGCAAGGGGGTTCTTTAACTGATGGGATATGTCTGAAATCAGGGATTTTATTTCATTTTTCTCATTCCTAAGCTTTTTGTTTTGCAACTTTAGTATTCTTGAAAGCTTAAGTACCTGTGATTGCAACTTAGACAGTAAATCATCGTTGAGCACTGAAAATACTTCTGTTTCCCTCATATCTATAAGTGACGCTATCATGTCGGAAAGCCGGACCATTACACTATGCATGTATCTGTGAAGTAATAATATTAGTGCTGTAATCATGACAGCTAACAGTACTGTAAATATGATACAGAATATCACCGCCTGAATATTTTTTGCAACCAGCAGTTGGTATGTCATAAAAGCAATACAAATACAATAAATTGCTGCAATCAAAGCGGCTTCTCTTTTTTTTATCCCATTCATCACCTGCAGGACTCCTCTCCCCAGGTATATCCTATACCGAAAACAGTTTTTATATATTTCGGATTTTTAGGGTCATCCTCAATTTTTTGACGAAGCCTCCTCATATTAACACTTACGGCGTTTTCATCAACAAAAGCTTCATCAGTGTCCCAAAGCCTCTGAAGAATAATGTCTCTGGTCAGTACCTGCCCGCTGTTTTGAGTAAGAAGTGTAAGTAATTTGTACTCTGTAGCAGTCAGTTTAAGCGATACTTCACCCTTAACAACCATCATTTTTTCGTAGTTTATTGATATTTCACCAGAACGGAAAATGCTTTTGTCTTCAGTTCTGGTCCGTCTGAGTACTGCATAAATACGCCGGTTCATCACTTCCAGAGAGAAGGGCTTTGCAATATAGTCGTCACAGCCGTTCACAAAACCATTAACAATGTCCTGCTCCGTGTCATTTGCCGTGATAAATATAATGGGAATATCTGATTTTTTGCGGATTTCACTACAAAGCTCAAGACCGCTTCTGTCAGGAAGATTTATATCCAGCAGTATTAATTCAAAGCTGTTATTCAAAAACAAACAAAATGCTTCATGGTAGGAATAACCTGACAGAACCGTATGTCCACACTTTTTAAGTGCAATTGATATCCCGTCATTGAGCAGCTTATCATCTTCAACAATAAGTATTCTGGCCATATTACCTCTCCGAAAGAAATTTATGTCGATGCATACATTTATTTTATCCTAACCTTCAACGCTTCTCAACCTCTCCGTAACTGTATCTTTTGTAGTTGAAACGTATGCAGCCACCGGTACTAAAATACACACTACAAAAACAATAACTACAGATAAAATCAAAGGAATTGTAGGGAAGGTAAAAATAGCGTAATCTGCCTGCTTCTTGAATAAGTTGAATATCCAAATATTTAGAGCAGCTCCTAAAGTAGCCACAAGTCCACAGGAAATAATGGCATAAGTTAATCCCTCTAGGGACAGCATACGTTTCACCTGTTTCGGAGTCATACCAATACTCTCTAAAACAGCAAACTCATGCCGCCTTGTGTTTACCCCCGTCACCATAACGTTCACAAAATTGAGAATACCTATAAGTGCCAATATCAAGGATATTCCACCGCCCAGAATATAAAGCATTGTTTTTGAACTTTTAAATTGCTCCAGAGTCTCCAGCCTTGATTCAATTGATATTTCATTATCATTTGCCGTCATTTCCTTTAGCTGTTTTAATACATGTGCCTCTTTGTCCGCTTCAGCATTCATTGTTATAGAGCACAATACAGGGTCAATAAATAACTTTTTCATGTAATCATTGCTTATATAAACAAGGGGTGCCGGCCCCATTCCTCCGTTAAATGCAGTTCTTTCAGGCAAAAACCCTCCCAGCTTGAGGGAATATTCTTTTTCATCAGCTGTAAAAATAATATCGGAACCAACCTTGAAAAGCTTTGGATTATTTGTTGAAAATAAAGCTATCCGACCTGCTTCAAAAGCTTCCACATCAATAGGTTCTTCAAGTGTTTTATTTAGTTTCTTTATATATTCTGTATCAAGTCCCACCAGATTTGACCAGAAAAGCCTTGGGTTCTTCTTTATTTCGTCACTTGTAGGCATTTGTGAATTAAACCTTTTCATGAATTCTTCAAGATGTTTCTTATATAGGTTTTCATCATATTTGAGAGTAACTATCTTTTGCGATACCTTTCTTATTTCTTTTATCCCTTCTATACCTTTAAGTGTTGACATAAAATTATTATCAAACTTCTGCTTTATTCCTGTGCCATTTTGAAAAAATGTATTATTAGTTAACGTAAAATCATTATCCATATAGCTGTTTACGTAATTTTCCGTATCCATGCTCAACACAAGTGTATTTACCAGCATAAAGGTCGTTATTCCCATAAACAGTGATAAGAAAACAACTGCTGCCCTTCGTCTGTTTCTAAAAACATTTCTGAAAGCCATTTTCTGTAACTTGCCTCCCGTTGACCCTTTTCTGAGTTTACAGGATACAGTAGTTCCGGTATATCTGACCGCCTCAATCGGTGAAATTGAAGCCGCCATTCCAGCGGGTTTTATACTACTGATAAGTGTAGTTACGAGTGAAAAAACCGCTGCTCCGATATATATGATAGGATTAAAGGATATTTTTATACCTGTATCTATTAATGCTCCGCTTAGTGCAAAGGGAACTGCAACAAAGGAGACTGCTGCCCCCAGAGCAAGTCCGAGAGGTACTCCCAAGGCAGTCAGCCTAATTGCCTGACCCGTTACTATTCTTCTTATCTGCTTTGGAGTGGTACCCACTGTTTTTAATAACCCGTAAAAGCGCACGTCCTTTGATACGGAAATATATAGTACATTATATATAAGCAGGTAGCTGCTGAGCATTATGAACAGTATAAGTCCTGACAGGCCTATTATTGTTGACAGCCTGTCTCCATTGACTGTTTCATACAATGGAACCATCTTCCACTTCTGAGTTTGGAATACAGTGACCTCCCTGTTAAGTTTTTCAAATTGCTCACCAATATTCTTATTGCTTTTGAAACGTACAGTTGCAGTGCCTGAATTCTCAGGAGTAATTCCTTTATTATCAACGAAAGCTTTTGAGACGTATATCATTCCCACATTCCCTGAACGCAAATTAGAGTATTCTGTGTAATATGCCGAAAGTTTAAAGTTTTCACTTGTGGCTTCAGACTCGGGACCGCCTGCCTTTCCATATTTAATTGGTATATCCATTCCTATTTTAGGATTGGTTATCCCCATTCTTTTAAGAATCCATTCGGGTATCATTATCTCATTATATGCCTGAGGATATTTTCCCTTAATATTGCTCATTGCAGGAACTCTGAGTTTTTCCCATTCTGTTTTATCAAACCAGAACAACGACAGAGATAAATTTCCCATGTCAGGAGTTTCTATTATATCTCCGGCATGTGCCATTATACCTACATCTTCAATATAATCCAATAATTTTAGCTTTTTTACCTGTTCATCCGTGGGAAAAGTCAAGCCCCCATGCTCTATTGTTCCCATAGTTCTTATTTTTTGTAATTGAATGGACTCTGTCCCACTTATTCCTATGCTAAAGATGGTTGACAGAAGTAAAGCAGTTAATGCTATCGCAGTAATAACAAATATATTTCTGACTTTGTTTGCTTTTATAGTTCTTACAGTCAATTTTTTTATCACAAGCTTGTTATCGGTAGGAAACATCATTTGACTTCACCCCCGACTATTTTACCGTCCTCAATGCGGATGACCCTATCCGCCAGCTGGGCAATCTCTTCATTATGTGTAATCATAACGATTGTCTGATGGAATCTTTTACTTGTCATTTTAAGCAAGCCTACTACCTCCAGCCCTGTTCTGCTGTCAAGGTTGCCTGTTGGCTCATCTGCAAGGACTATGGCGGGTTTTGTTGCCAGGGCCCTTGCTATGGCTACCCTTTGCTGCTGACCTCCCGAAAGATTGTTTGGAAGGTTTGTAAGCTTGCCGCCAAGGCCAAGGGTTTTTATTATATCTTCTATAAATGCTTTATCAATGGTTCCCCCATCCAGTTCAACCGGGAGAGTGATGTTTTCATAAACATTCAGGATAGGGACCAGATTGTAATTCTGAAATATAAAACCAATATTCCTTCTGCGAAAAACAGTTTTCTGCTCATCATTCAAATCAAAAATTTCCTTACCTGCCACCGTTACTTTACCCTCCGTAGCCTTGTCAAGCCCACCGAGCATATGTAAAAGCGTTGATTTTCCACTTCCGGATGTACCGACAATCGCTACAAACTCTCCTTCCAGTATTTCCATATTTATACCGTCAAGAGCCTTTACAAGGTTTTCATCCTTGCCATAGTATTTTCTTAATCCCTCTGTTTTCAATATACTCATAAAAATCATCTCCAAACTAAAAAAATTCAAGCTATACACTGATCAATCAGATAGTCTATAGCTTGAATTATAAAGCACAGTTCTTACAATCTTGTGACAAAATATATAAAGTTAAGCATGCATTTTTTGTTTAATAATCATGTCCCATATCAAGGGCTTTCATTTCATCAGGAATCATATGATGCTTTTTTGGAGGAAGAACTTTCTTCAAAGCAGCCTCAAAGCTTTCCTTTGAAATAATTCCGGTTTTTGCCAACAATTTACCCAGAATTATAATATTTGCATAAGTAAGATTGCCCATATCAGAGGCTATCTGTGTTGCAGGAACACCTACAAAGTCAATATCCGTTCTCATGGGCTTGGCTTCTACCAAAGAACAGTCAGATATGATTAACCCACCGCTTACTACTGATTTCTCAAACTTCTCAAGGGATGGACCATTCATTACAACAAGTACGTTGGCTGTATCCAATATAGGAGAACCCACAGGTTCATCAGAAATAACAACACTGCAGTTTGCAGTACCGCCTCTCATTTCCGGTCCATATGACGGCAACCATGAAACATTTTTTCCTTCAAGCATTCCGGCATATGCTAACAATCTTCCTGCGGATAATATACCTTGTCCCCCGAAACCTGCAATTATCAATTCAAGCTGCTTCATTTCTACACCTCCAAATCCTTTCCTTTGAAATTACCCAAAGGATAGAAGGGCAACATGTTGCTTTCAAGCCATTTTAGTGAATCTACCGGATTCAATCCCCAGTTTGTAGGGCATGTTGACAAGACCTCAACTATTGAAAATCCCTTGTTTGCTTCTTGAACCTTAAAAGCCTTTTTAATTGCTTCTTTGGTATTTCTAATATTTTTAACATCATGTACCGATGTTCTTTCAACATATACAGCACCTTCCAATTGTGAAAGCAGCTCACATACCTTTATAGGAAATCCATGAATCTCAGGTTTTCTACCGAAAGGTGAAGTAGTTGTAACCTGATTCATAAGAGTTGTTGGAGCCATTTGGCCTGATGTCATACCGTAAATTGCATTATTTACAAAAACAGTTGTTATTTTTTCTCCTCTTGTAGCAGCATGAATTATTTCAGCTGTTCCAATAGCAGCAAGGTCTCCATCTCCTTGGTAAGTAAATACGTAGTTATCAGGATGGACTCTTTTTATTCCGGTTGCAACAGCCGGAGCTCTACCATGAGCAGCCTGTACCATATCTACATGAAAATACTCATAATTATTGTATGCACATCCTACAGGTGAAACACCTATCGTAGTGCCTTCTATACCTAATTCGTCAATTACTTCAGCTATTATCCTATGAATAATACCGTGAGTACAACCGGGACAATAGTGAAGAGATAAATCCTTTAAAGCATGTGGTTTTTTAAACACAGTTGCCATTTTTTTCCCTCCATCTGAATCTTATTTATTTAAGATTTCCTTTATTTTATCAAGAACTTCTTTTTGGCTTGGAACCATACCACCCATACGTCCATAGAAATGAACAGGTCGTTTTCCGTTAACAGCAAGGCGAACATCCTCAACCATCTGTCCTGCACTCAGTTCTACACTGAGGAATGCCTTTGGTGTTTCCGCATACTTTTCAAATTCAGCAGTCGGGAATGGCCACAATGAGATAGGTCTTATCAATCCTACCTTTATGCCTTCTTTCTCAGCCATTTTTATTACATTCTTTACAATTCTCGCTACAGTTCCGTATGCTGTTACAATTATATCTGCATTTTCACAATTATATGTTTCTACTCTTGTTTCATTCTCTTCAATCTTCTTATATTTAGCCTGAAGCTTCAGGTTATGATTTTCAAGGATTTCCGGTTGGATATATATGGAGGTAACGTCATTACTTTCCCTCTCCATTTTTGTTCCTGTACAGGCCCACTTTTTATCATCCTGGTAAATATCTTCCTTATCCTTGAATTCAACTGCCTCCATCATCTGACCCAGCATACCGTCTCCCAATATAATGGTAAGTATTCTGTATTTATCGGATATGTTGAAGGCTTCTACTGTCAACTCGTACAGTTCTTGAACACTTGATGGAGCTAGAACTACGTTTTTATAGTCCCCGTGTCCTCCGCCCTTGACTGACTGAAAATAATCACACTGTGCAGGAAGTATACCGCCAAGACCAGGACCGCAGCGAACGATATTTACCATTACTGCTGGAAGCTCTGCTCCAGCTATGTATGAAATACCCTCCTGCTTCAAGCTTACTCCCGGACTTGAAGATGATGTCAGAACACGTGCTCCTGCTGCTGCTGCACCATAAACCATATTAATTGCTGCAACCTCGCTCTCAGCCTGAACAAATGTACCATTTATTTTTGGCATAGCTTTTGCCATATAATGTGCTACTTCAGTCTGTGGTGTAATAGGATATCCAAAATAATGCCTACAGCCGGCTCTTAAGGCAGCTTCTGCTATTACCTCATTACCCTTCATTAATAATTTTTCTGCCATATTAACCTCCATGAGCCACAAAAGCGGCTCCAAAATTTTTATTATAACGCATCAGTTCAGAGAAAATTTTTCGGCTATAGGAAAATTTTCTTGCCTTAGCTACGTTTCAATAAGGCGGGTGATATGTGTTCGCCGCCTAAAAATCTAAACAGTTCCCGCCACCTATAGTGGTAGGACATAATTGCCTCATTATATATGTTATAGCTTAATGGATGTAATTAAATTACTAATTCTTACTTCTCTACCTCTATAACGCAATCAGGACAAATTGTAGCACAGAATGCACATCCGATGCATTTGTCCATTTCTTCGACTCCTGCAGGATGGAAACCTTTCTGATTTAATTTATCAGATTTCATTATGACAATTTTTTTAGGACAAACTGTAACGCACAGTTTACAGCCTTTGCATCTTTCCTCGTGGAATATAACTTTTGCCATTATCAAAACCTCACTTTATTTTATTAACTTTGTTACTTATGATTTTTAGTAATTTAGAGAACTAAAACTATTGTTTTATTATAAAACTCTTTGTATTTATTTGCAAGTTGTGTGACCAAAAACTTCAATTTTTACACTTTTGACCAATATCCGTTTTGGTTAAATTGACAGGCTCTTTGTTCGGCACTGTCAACTATGCTTTCATCATAGCCAAGTATTTTTAATAATTTTATAGCATTACGGGTAGTTGATTTACCCGGATATATTTTATAGTCGAACTTTATGTTGTCATCCTCAAAGAACTCCTGAAAGTGGTAATTGTCAACTTTATCTGCTAATATTTGAGTAAGCTCTATATCGTGGGAAGCACAAAGGCATATACAATTATTACCTGCAATGTAGTTCAGTATTTCAGACGATGCTGCAATTCTTTCAATAGTATTTGTACCTCTCAGCACTTCATCTATGACACAAAGGCATGGAACATTGTCGTTGAGGCCCTTCAAAATACGTTTAAGTGATTTTATTTCAACAATGTAGTAGCTCTCATTCATTTCAAGATTGTCACTCAAAGCCATAGAACTGTAAATATTAAAGTAACTGGAATAATACTCCTTTGCAAGACATGTATAAATAGTCTGAGCAAAAATTGCATTTATTGCTACCGACTTGAGAAACGTTGATTTTCCGCTTGCATTTGACCCTGTTATCAATGCCCCTCCTGCTACTGAAAAGGAATTTGTTACAGGATTTTTTATTAAGGGATGATACATATCTGTAAATTCTATCTTTTTGTTATTGATATTCCCTTTTACCAATACAGGCGTTACATAGTAATCAAGGCTATCTCTGTAGGATGCCACTGATATCAGACTATCAAGATGCCCAACTGTCTCATAGACAGATTTAATTTCCTGACTGTGTTTTGTTACAATTTTAAAGATACTGTAAAATGCAATTGGTTCACCAAGAAAAAATATCTTTATAAGCTCAAATAAATAATTCTCACTTGTATAGAATAAAAAGTAAAAAGCATTTAGGCTAACTCCCTTTACTTTGGCAGTACTTTTTCTCAATTGATTTAAATATGTATCCAGTTCTTTTATATTGAGTTTTGATATTCTTCTTGAAATTCCCAGCATATTTGCAATATATCCAAGAGATTGCAAGTGACCTATTATCTGATCCCTGGCCTTGAAATAAACTGTTACATTAACAGCAAGTGATATTAAAAAAACAACTATTGCTCCGGGGAAGAATATTGTGGCAAATATTGATGCTATGAAGATTAATGATAAAATCTTATAGTATATTCCCTTTATGCCACCCCCGCTTCTTTTACCGTTTATATATTCTGATATACTTAAAAACCTGAGTTTTCCCAAATCGGATAAAATCAACTGAATCTTTTCACGTTCAAAAGGGTTTTTTCTAAAGTACTCTATTAGCCTGTCCCTCTCCGTCAGCTCATTCTGATCATAGACCAATTCCCTCAGCATATTGTATAGATATTCTTCTCCTACATCCGTTCGGGTTATGTTAACCCTGGAAAAAATCCTGTTCATATCTAAATCATTCCAAGTTATGTCGTCTATAAAAAAGTTTTTTCCCTGGTCTTTTTGGTTATCAAAATAATTTCTAACCGAGTTATATATATCCTCTGTATACTTTGTATTAGGAGCTTTCCCCCATTGGGCTCGTATTTGTCTTCTGTTTTTATTTGTACGGGATATTTTTCCGGTCAAACTTAGAATTATACATCCCGCAACTATTGCTAGAATAATATAAAAAAATGTCATAACGTCCTCGCCTAACCTCTATTCCATGGAAGATGTATCTGTTTCCTCATGGATAATATTTCCGTTTTACCGATATCACTTTTTTGTATTCTATTTACGACTTCTTCCATACCTGCAGTGATAGCAATTGGTATTCCTGTCTTTTCTGAAACCTGAGATATTATACGGTTTCCTTCAAGAATTATTTCAGGGGTAGTTTCCTCTAACAGGTTACTATTATTTACCAATTTTGTAACCTTTATATTTGCTCCGTCTTCAATAATAGCAATCATCTCGGCTATCTTTTCAGGTGAATCTGTCATAATCCTCTTTGTATTTATTACAAAAAACATTTCATAGTCGTCGCTGACTATTTCTTCCTTGAACCTTGATACAGCTTTAGCACCAAGGTCGTCTCCTCCTACATCCAATACCACTTTTGTATCCTTGTCTTCAAACAATGAGTATATTTCCGGTGGTATAGCAGGTATATCAACGTTGGTATTGGCATACATAGGAAGAATTACTTTTATATTTTGTTCTTCCAGTGCATCCTTTGCATCCGCTGTTCTGAAATAGGGGTTTATTATGTCAAAATCTACTATAGCTGTTCTATACCCAGCTTCTGCCATTTTCATGGCATAATTGACTGCGACCTCTGTTTTTCCGCTTCCGAAGTGACCGGTAAATATGTTGATACGTTTATCAAACATTTGTAAAATCTCCTCTTAATTAATTACAATTTGTATCCTTTTTAAATCCAATCAAATCTTTTATTACTTCTCCTCCAATAATTAAACCCATAACTGAAGGAACAAATGAAAGGCTTCCCGGTATCTGATGCTTCACGGTACACTTTCTGGCTGTTCCTTTAGGACATATACAACCTGCACTGCAGCTGGAAGTCTCGGTTTCAACAGGTTTTATAGGTTCTTCTGTGGAATACACTACCTTTAGTTTTTTAATTCCCCTGTTTCTAAGTTCCTTTCTTACCACTTTTGCAAGAGGATCAACTGTTGTTTTGAATATGTCCGAAACCTGAAACCTGGTCGGATCAGTCTTGTTACCCGCTCCCATCGCACTTATTATGGGTATTCCCAATTGATTCGCCCTTACTACCAAGTCAATTTTTGCGGTTACTGTGTCAATTGCATCTACAATATAGTCAAAGCTGCTATCCAGTATCTCTTCAGCTACATCCGGCATATAAAACTTCTGAATGATAGTAACATCACATTTTGGGTTTATTTCAAGAACTCTGTCTCGCATAACTTCAACCTTGGGCTTGCCTACGGTTTTTCTGGTAGCATGAAGCTGCCTGTTTAGATTTGTAAGGCATACACAGTCGTCATCTATCAGCACGAGATGGCCTACTCCTGTTCTGGTAAGTGCCTCTACAGTAAATGAACCTACTCCCCCCACCCCGAATACTGCTACCTTGCTGTTTTTTAGTTTTTCTAGTCCTTCTGTTCCAATAATTAATTCGCTTCTGGAAAACTCGTGCAACATATTATTGTCATATCCTCCGTAATCCGCACCTGCGGTGAAAAATTTAAATTAAATTAGCTTTGTCTTATGCTTTCAGTTGCGCTACACACTTCTATAAGCCTCTTTGCAGACATTACTGCTCTTTTTACTGCCTCTTCATCATCTTTGGCAGGACGGGTAGCACACACCCCCTGATGTCCGCAATTATCATCGATATAGCCGTCTCCTACTATTATCATTCCATTAATAAGCATCATATCATGCATCGCTTTTATTGTTGTTTCTTCTCCGCCGTATTGAGAGGCTCCCACTGCCATACAAAGTCCAACTTTATTGTACAAACCTTTGTTTGCCCTGACCTTCCTTGTTTTATCAAACATCGCCTTTAGCTGTGCAGAAACACTGCCAAAGTAAACAGGACTGGCAACCACTACACCATCTGCATTTCTTAATATTTCAAAAGCTTCTTCAAGCTTTGTACCCTTATAGCAATTTCCAGTACATGGATTTGAGCAAACCGTACAGAAACCACACTTTTGCTCCTGCATTATTTTTCCCACATTGAGAAGAATGGTTTTCGCACCTCTTGTTTCACATTCCTCCAGAACCTTTTTAACCAAGAAACCTGTGTTTCCTTCTACGTTGGGACTCCCATTCAAACCTACTATATACACACTCATCACTCCAAAACTTTAAAAAATTAACATTACTAAAAGGATACACTAAATGTACTATTAAAACAAGACGAGGAAAAAAGATCAAATAAAAGACGGTAAGCATCTTGATATGCCTGCCGCCTTAACACCAAACAATAACTTACTTAACTTTTATTTTATTTTCTACTACATTGTAATAAACATTTTGTTCATGTACTTTACTCGAACCGTCCTTTATTTCTGAAATCTGTTTCAATAAACAGTTCTCAGGATTTTCCCATTTAATAAAATCATACTTGTAAATATATAAACCGCTGTCCTGACCAATGGTTTTGCCGTTTACATCCTTGTCGCCATTAAGAATAATCTTATCGTCTTCACATCGTATTATTACTACCTTATTTTTTATACTTTCGTGTTTTTGACTTTCTAAATTATTCTGGTATGCAAAAGCATTATATTTACCATCAGGTGATAGGTTAAAATCACTAAAATCTCCTATGTCGTAAAACAACTTATGGGTACTCGAAGTTTTTAAATTATATGTGTATAGCCAGGTTTGAGTTAGCCTGTTATCTTCTCTTCCTCTAACATAGAAGTATAATTTTTCTACCTTATCATTTACCAGTATTTTATCTATTCGATAGCCTTTCTTAAATTTTTCCCTGAATCTTAGAAGATTTCTAATTTCGGGTACTTTTGAAGTATCTATTGTTTTATTTACTTTCTTTCCTTCAATTTTATATGAAATATCTATAGTTACCTCACCGTTCATATTTTCAATAAGGCTGGCTTGTAAATCTAGTTTTTGCCGGTTATTTACAATTTTTATATCCTCTTTACTGTTAATTTCACTTTTATATGCAAGAATACCATTATTGAGATTTTCCTCTGTTAATGAATTTCTTTGAGGTATAATACTGTTATTTGATGGCTTGCTAAATAAAATTGCACCTGCTATCAACAGCGAAAGCAATACGACATATGAAATTGAAAGAAATAGCTTTTTGTTCTTCATATACTGCCTCCTCTTTGGATACCATTTTGATGATATTTTGTACAAAAAAGTTTCTTGTATACCTTTTGACAAAAAAACCCCGCTTTTTATTATATTAAGCGAGGTGCGTAATGTTACGTATTGATTTTTATATTAAAATCTAATCCTTATATTCTAAATAGACGTTTAGCATTTTCACTAAGAATAGTTTTTTTCTGCCTGTCAGTCAATTTTAATTTCATAAATCTTTTTACGTCATGTACTGAGCTTCCCCATGGAAAATCAGACCCAAAAAGTATCTTGTCCTCTCCTGCTTCATTGATAATATCAACCACTTCACTGTCATCCAACCAACTCGGTTCATTGACACGGGCTATTTCAGGATAGCCTGTTATAACTATGGATGTGTCAAAGTATACATTTTCATATTGTTTTGATACTTTTAAAACACATTCCTTGTCTCCATCCGCCATGTGAGCAAGAATTATTGGAATATCCGGATATTTGTCTATTATAGGAACTATGGACTCAAAATCTGAAAATTCATTTAGTCTTGCATTTGAAACCCTACCACAATGTATAAGGATAGTAAACTTGTTCTCGCTGCACTTTTTATATAGTTCGTCCATTCTGGAATCGTTGATATCAAACCCTTGAGCCATTGGATGAAGCTTTATGCCTTTTGCTCCAAGCTCCACATACTTTTCAAAATTCTCAGCCAGCCGCCCCTCCATATCAGGGTGAAAATTTACAAGTGGTACAAGTCTCCCTTCTGAGCAATTTGCAGTATCTATAGTCCACAAATTATTACTGTCTAAAATCTTTGGTGGTGCAAAATTCGCCATTACTGTTCGGTCTATCCCCACCTCGTTCATATTTTGTAATACATTGGGTATTGTTCCGTTACCGGGATTTTTAAACTCAATATCATATAGTTTATTAAAGGAAGTCATAATTTTGGCTGCTATACCATCATTGGCAAATGTATGGACATGGCAGTCAATTATCTCAAATTTATCATTCATTTTTTCGTATTTCTCCATTTATATTTGTATTTAATATAACTCATGTCCCCTGTAAAAGCAATAATCAAACTCCATAATATTACAGCTGAATTCCCTCTTACATTTTTTGTATATATATTTGTTTTGGGAGAATAATAGTTTATAGTTATGGATTAATATTTTTTTAAGGAGGACTGTAAATGAGAGCATCTGTAGATCAGGACGGTTGTATAAGTTGTGAATTATGTACCTCTATATGCCCCGCAGTATTTAGTATGAACGAGGATAATAAAGCCGAAGCTATTGAAGAAGATATACCGGAAGAAAACCTTCAGGAAGCCGAGGATGCCAGAGATGCCTGTCCGGTAAGCGTTATTGATCTGGAGGAATAGAACATATTAAAAGACATCCCATTAGGCAAGTAATTAAAGGGATGTCTTTTTATTTTGGAATAAACACCTGATTGTTAAAACTTTTCATTTTTAATTCGGTTATACTCTTCCTGATATAATTCTTCCATTTGCTTGTATTCAGATTCTAATTGTTCAAACTTTCTCGTTAATTCTGCCATTGCCTGTTCTTTTGCAGCGTTCTCATCCTTTAACTTATTTATCTGATCTTTAAGGTCATCTTTATTTTGAGTATGCTCATTTGTCAGTTCCTCCAACTGATTTGCAATTGCTTCATCCTTATATTCGGCTTCAACCATCAATAATTCTATTTGCTCTTTAAGACTTTTTTCATTCTTTTCAAACTCGCTTTTTATAACTTCCAATTCATTGGTCTTAGAAGTCATAGCTTCTTCCATGGTAACTGAATCGGACTTAAACTTTTGTATTTGTAAGGTCAGTTCTTCTACTTTCTGTTTGTATTCTTTTTCTATTAATTCAGTTTCAATATGTTGGTTCTTTGTTATATTTTCTAATTTATCTAAAGTTTTAAAATAGTCATCTGCAATATTAATTGCAGCCAGTACTGAAATCATCCCCGAATTAAGTGCACTATTAACTTCAGAAAACTCCCTCATTTTTTTATCAACGTAGAGAGCAAGCTTATGAATATATTCTTCGGATTCTGCTCCTGAAACCGTGTACCTGCTTCCATATATGTAAACTTCAGTTTTGTTCCTGTTTGTCATTACCCTTCTCCCCAATATAATAGAAAAATATAAGTTACCATAACAAATGAATTAGAAAAACACTTGGATTTAATATTACATTATTCGCATATTAAACTCAATACCAAATTTACAGACTATTAAATGTTTTTGTAAACAAAAGTAAACCTTACTACTGGTTAAAAGCAAAAACACTGGCCTAAAAAGCCAGTGTTTTTGATGAATTACGAGTAAGTCTATAAGCCGGGTTCTGTATTAGACGATCATCTATCTAGGCCATACATTTCTGCATGGCTCAAGCCACCTCCCCGGGACTGACGGGCAGTCATTGCGTCCCTCCACGGTGTTGCTCCAGGTGGGGTTTACATAGCCGACAAGTCGCCAAGTCGCTGGTGAGCTCTTACCTCGCCTTTCCACCCTTACCATATATGGTAGACCCTAATATGGCGGTATATCTCTGTTGCACTTTCCTTAAAGTCACCTTCACCGGGAGTTACCCGGCACCATTGCCCTATGGAGCCCGGACTTTCCTCATCTACGCCTTTTCAGGCAGTATCTGCGATCATCTGGCTTACTCATAAATTAAGAACTTTAAAATTCTCTTAGGACTATTAATTATAGATGTTGAATTAATATAAGTCAAGCAAAAGTAAATGGATCAGCTTCCATTTTACTACAAATTATATCAAGTTCCTTGAATCTTTTGTTTAGTATATCCCTTAATTTAGGTAGAATTATTCGTTCTGTTGAAAAATGCCCCGCGTCAACGATACACAGGCCCATTTGAGCGGCATCTAGCGCAGTATGGTATTTAATATCACCTGTTACTAAAATATCCACCTTGTGGCTTTTTAAGTTCTCCAGGTCGTCATCAAAGCTGCCGCAAAACACTGCAATTTTTTTTACCTTTTCAGGTTTTTTACCGATTATCCTGATATTCTCTATAGCTAAGTTTTTCTTAATGTCTTTAATAAATTCATCAAATCTCTTATAATTTAGTAATTCTCCTATTTTCCCCATTCCTAAATCGCAATTCAATCCTTTTGGAATATAAGGTTTCAAATTCTGACAATTTGTCAGGTGTAAGGACTCTGCCAAAGTATCATTAACTCCGCCTGGGGCTGTATCAAGATTTGTATGTGCACTAACAACTGTGATATTGTTTTTTATCAGCTTTGCAATCTGATCTCCCTTAAAGGTTTCCATATCTATAGATTTCAGCTTTGAAAAGATAAAAGGGTGATGCGAAAGAATCATTTGAGCACCATTTCCTACAGCTTCCGAAATCACGTTAGATGTTACATCCATACAAAGGAGTATTTTTGTTACATTACTGTCCCTGCTGCCTACCATCAGCCCTACACTATCCCACTCCTCAGCATACCGCCAAGGTGCAATTTCATTTAAATAATTAATTATATCTCCTACATTCATGTCCTTCACCCTTACTAATAATCATATTTATAGTTTATTAATCAAGCTTATATACTCCTTCTTTTGTCTTACGTATTGAGTTTTAAGCGCATCATTTTCTTTCATATCTTCCAACTGTTCAAGTACCCTGTCAATTTGCTTTACCTTCATTCGACAATAAGAACCAAGTAATGGATCTTTTTTATCTATAAGACTTTGTCCAACATGAAGTTCAAAGTCAGAGTATTGTTTTTTATTTCCACTGAACTTGGCAGAGAGCACACAGTACATTTTAGGACCTTCAGCAACCATTTCTTCATCATATATTTCAAAAGCGTTGTCATACAACCATTTTCGTACAACGTGAAGATCATTCATAGGCTGTAATACCAGTGCATCAGTATTAACGGCTTTTTGCCTGTTTGACTCCAAAAGCTCTGTCAGAAGTGTTCCACCCATTCCGGCAATGATTATTGAGTCCGCTTCGTTAATTTCTATAGTATCCAAACCGTTGCCAAGTCTTGTTTCGATCTTTTCAGATAATTTATATAGAGAAATGTTGTTACTAGCCATCTTTACAGGCCCTATTTTAATATCAGATGCAATTGCCTTTTGGCAAACACCGTTCTGAACCAGATAAATAGGAATATATGCATGGTCAGTTCCTATATCAGCCAACACATTACATTTAGGAACTTTATCAGCGATTAATTTGAGCCTTCCCTTTAAATTTAAAATCAAAACATCCTCCAAGTATTGTAACTAATATCGTCATTTTCTGTATTACCAGATTAAATTATACACATACTAAAGATAATTAATCAATGTTTGATTTGAAAGTAGGACAAAAAATATGAAATGAGGTATCTGCTGTGAGCTTTTTCAGAAATAAGACCGTGGTAAACGATATTGAAGCCCCCATATCAAGCACTCTTTTGGGAAGAGATATTTTAGGGGTTAATCCAAATGACCCTGCATTAAATAAAACAACTATCGATTTGCAGGACGAAAAGTTAAGTACGGACTATACCAGCAGAATTAAATAAAATAAAAAAAACACGCTTTTGCGTGTTCTTTTTATTTGGTGGGCCTTCAGGGACTCGAACCCCGGACCAACCGGTTATGAGCCGGTTGCTCTAACCAACTGAGCTAAAGGCCCGAATTGGCTCCTCAAGTAGGACTTGAACCTACGACCCTGCGGTTAACAGCCGCATGCTCTACCGACTGAGCTATTGAGGAATATCTCTATGCCGCTCATCTGAGGGCCTTGCTCTCGCGAGCACATAAACTATTATACTTACGAACTCTAAACTGGTCAACACCAAAATAACTATATATAGACTATTTAAATAGTTTATTGTCGTTTTTCTAACTTATAATAAACCAATCGAATAATATCTATTATTTTTAATTTTCTAAATTATGACTATTAAGGTGCAAAAAAACCCCCTATCCTTGATTTATTCCGGATAGCGGGTCCAAAGATTAGTCTAAATAATCCTTTAACTTTTTGCTTCTGCTTGGATGTCTCAATTTTCTTAACGCCTTTGCCTCTATTTGACGAATACGCTCTCTGGTTACGTTAAACTCCTTACCAACTTCCTCAAGAGTTCTTGCTCTTCCATCATCCAAACCAAATCTAAGCCTCAGAACTTTCTCTTCACGTGCAGTTAAAGTATCTAGCACGTCAATAAGCTGTTCTTTAAGCAAAGTAAATGCAGCAGCTTCAGCAGGTGCAGGAGCATCATCATCGGGAATAAAGTCACCCAAATGACTGTCTTCCTCTTCTCCTATAGGAGTTTCTAACGATACCGGCTCTTGTGAAATTTTCATTATTTCACGAACCTTGTCTACAGACATACCAATTTCTTTTGCAATTTCGTCAGGTTGTGGTTCTCTACCCAATTCCTGCAACAATTGCCTTGAAACTCTAATCAATTTATTGATAGTTTCTACCATATGAACAGGAATACGTATAGTCCTCGCCTGGTCGGCAATTGCCCTTGTGATAGCTTGTCTGATCCACCATGTGGCATAGGTACTGAATTTGAAACCTCTTCTATAATCAAATTTTTCAACTGCCTTAATTAATCCGAGATTACCCTCCTGAATCAAGTCAAGGAACTGCATTCCTCTACCAACATACCTTTTAGCTATACTAACAACAAGCCTTAGATTAGCCTCTGCTAATCTCCTTTTTGCTTCTATATCACCGTTTTCCATTCTATGAGCAAGATCAATTTCTTCATCTGCTGATAAAAGGGGGACTTTACCAATTTCTTTAAGGTACATACGTACAGGGTCATCTATACTTATACCCTCTGGAATACTAATATCAAGTTCCTCGTCCGTAAGCTGAATTTCTTCCATTTCAGCTTCCATATCGCCAACAACATCAACTCCCATTGTTTCAAGGGTTTCGTATATTTTTTCAATGTGCTCCGGCTCAAGCTCGATTTCCTCAAAAGCATCCATAATCTCTTTGTAGGTTAGCATTCCCTTTTGCTTTCCTCTATCTATTAGTTCTTTTAGTAATGCCTTTCTACTTTCCTGACTATGTTTCACTTATTTCCCCTCCTTTCGAGCTCAATTACAAACCTTTTTTCTTTATAGCTATATTCGATACAATACTGCTTAATTCCCGATTTAATAATTCAACATCTCCTTCTGTCAGATCACTTCTCTTTTTAAGCTCGATTATTTCATTTTTTCTTTCTTCCAAGCTAAACAGGTCTATCTTTCTAATTATATCCAAAGCCGCTTTTTTATTATCCTCAAATATGCTCTGAGACTGCACTATATTTGCAAAACTTTCTGCCATTCCGGGAGAAAGTTTATTTAATATTTCACCCGTTAATATCCCTGCCTTACTTTCAATTCTTTCGACTGCAAAATCGAATGCATTTTTTACTTCATCCGATTCAAATCTGTCCCAACCAACAACATCTTTAATGTTAAAGTATACACTATTATCAATGCATATAGTTGCCAACAGCATTAATTGCAATCTGACCAACCATTCTTCCTGATTTTTAACAACTGTACTCTTTCGTATTGGATTTCGGCTAAAGTTATTATTACTTGGTACTTGTTTTTTAAAATTTGTATCTACGTCCTTTTGCTGCTTTGCTATTTCTGATAAAATTGATTGTGTACTTACGCCCAACTCCTCAGATAATTTTTTTACATAAAGTTCTTTTTCTACATTATTGTCAATTTTGTCCAATATAAGTACAGCTTTATCAAGAAACCTAACTTTTCCTTCATTTGTTGAGGTATCTATATCATTTTTTAACGAACCAAGCTTAAAATCAAGCAAACCTTTGGATCTATCAACAAGCCGTTTAAACTCTGTAACTCCATGAGCTTTAATAAACTCATCAGGGTCTTTGCCTGATGGGATTGTTAAAACCCTAACATTACAGCCAATTTCATTTAATAAATCAAGGCTTCTGAATGCAGCAGCCTGGCCAGCTGAATCAGAATCAAAGGAAAGAACTATTTCTTCAGTGTACTTCTTCAAAAGTCTGCCCTGATTTTCTGTTAATGCTGTTCCTAACGGAGCAACTGAATTTATTATTCCACTTTGGTGTAATGATATAACATCCATGTAACCTTCGGATAAAATCAGTTGTTTAGAACAAGCACTTTTAGCAAAATTCAAGGCATACAAGTGTTTACCTTTCTGATAAACTTCAGTTTCAGGAGAATTCATATATTTTGGCTGAGACGAATCAAGAACTCTCCCTCCAAAGGCAATTACATTTCCTCTGATGTTAAATATTGGAAACATAATCCTACCTCTAAATCTATCGTAAATTTTACCACTTTCTTCCTTATATATAACAAGCCCACTTTTTATAATAGATGACTCACTAAAGCCTTTAGCTTTTAAGTGTTTATAAAGTGTATCAAATCTGTCCTCGGCATAACCAATTCCAAACTTGGCTACAGTTTGTTTCTGTATCTTCCTGCTCATTAGGTATGAATTTGGAAGGGTATTCTTTTCATTATTAAGGTTGTCTCTAAAAAACCTCGCTGCTTCAAGGTTTATATCCAAGAGTTCCTTTTTTAATTCGGCTTTTTCGTCATTACGAACACCTTCGGTTATATCCGGTATCTGAATTTTGGCCCTATCAGCAAGAAGCCTCAAGGCATCCGGAAATTCCAGATTTTCAATAGACATAATAAAGTGTATAACGTTTCCGCCTTTACCGCATCCAAAACAATGAAATATCTGTTTTACAGGTTCAACAGAAAATGATCCTGTCTTTTCGTTATGAAAAGGACATTTACCAAAAAAATTCTTTCCTTTCTTCTCCAGCTTGACATATTCTGATATAACATCGACAATGTCATTACTTACTCTTATCTCTTCAATAAGGTCGTCTGGAAATAAATTTGCCATTATGCTCAATATCCCTATCTACTTATTTTTACTGATATGCAAATATTATAGACATATCTGCTATAATTTATTTTAAACTTAGCCAAAATCACTTAATATGTGTTCGACATTATTATTAATAATCCTTCTTTTTTAATAATATTTTTAATAACAAATTCAATCATTAAAGCCTTTAATCGCACAAAAAAAGCATGTTCTGCTAGAACATACTTTATAATCCAATTAAGTAACTGATCTTTATGCTATACAGTCATATATAACATCATAAACGCTTACCGGAGTAACTGAATTCGAGTATAGCAAATAAATGAGGTTATTTATACCTGTTTTGGATGGAAGGACATCCGGAATAAATGCCTTTTCAATTCCTCCCCTATCATATTCCATAATTACCTGTATACCATACGTAGTAGTGGAATTAGTCTGTTCGCTTGCGATAAGATAGTACTTGAGATATAATTCCTTTACTTTACCTTCGGAGACAACAACTTTTTTTGAGTAAATAAGATTTGTTTCATAATCTCTCATTCCCGCTCTCCTCCTTCGCATCTTTTTATGGTAATTATAATATATTGGAATATATTAAACTATACAAAAGTTTTATTCTAATTCGACCAACTTTACATAAAAAATTTACTCTGTTTGATGTTTTTTGTCGAATAATGGATTATTATCAATTATTAACATTGCTGTTCTAAATTTTAAATGTTACTATTTTATTTGTACGTAAAATCATTTTATCTTATAAACCAAGTATATACATGTTCTTTAAAATTTTCTTTAATAATCAGAGGTCTAAATATTTAGGGGGGTAATAGATGAATAGTAATCAAAAAGATAAAAAAGCCAAACTTAGTATGTTAAGTTCAGCTATATGCAATATGGCTGATTTACCGAAAAAGATGATTAAATATGCCACTCCGGCTGCACTTTTATTGATAATATTAGGCACGGTATTTTTTATAATTAACAGAATGAGTAATAGCTATAGCAGTATTTTTGATAGTACAGCAACATCTTTTATTATTAACAGCTTTTATGTTTTGTGTGAGTTTCTCATAGCAGCATTTGTAATTGATATTGTTATCAAAAAAAAGGCTTAAGTTTTACCTGGTATAACAACCACTTTGCGGGTCCCTTTTAGGACCCGCATTTTTCATAATCAGGGTATAAAAAAAGACTGCTGAACAGTGAATGTCCAACAGTCTATTTTTATTTATTAAGCTTTTGCAGGTTTTCCAGAAATCTTTTTCTTTTTCTGACTTTCTTTCCACATTACATACAGTGGGCTTGCAATAAATATTGATGAATAGCAACCTGCTGCAATACCGATAATCAACGGGAAGCTGAATTGTTCCATTGAATTGATTCCGTTTACTTTAGAGAATATATATACAGTTGTTATTGCTATTAACGATGTCACAACTGTGTTTATTGATCTGTTTAAAGTCTGAATTATACTGCTGTTTACCAATTCAGGAAGAGGTACTTTCCTAAGTAGCCTGTTATTTTCTCTGATACGGTCATAAATTATAACTGTATCATTCATTGAGTATCCGACAACAGTCAGTATCGCAGCAATAAATGACTCATTTAATGGTATTTGGAAAATAACATATACAGAGAGCATTATCAGAACATCATGCAGAACTCCTACAACCGCAAATACACCGGCTGATAATCCTGACATAGCTTTAAATCTGTACCAAACATATAATATAATCAATACAAAAGCTATAACAACAGCTTTCAAACCGTTATTCATTATTTCCTTACCAATGAATGGTTCAACACTTTCTTCACTGACAACAGCGTCTTTAGCATTGAGCTTAAACTCTTTTACTACTGCTTCTTCAACCTTAGTCAATTCAGTGTTTGAAAGTGTATTCTCACTTCCTATACTTATTGTTATTATGTCAAAACTTTTAGAGTTTGTGCCGCTTACATCATATGAAGTTGACTTCTGTACCTTTGCAGGTTTATTAATTGTCTTTGTAACAAAATCTGCGATTTTAGTCTGTAAATCCTGAGTGTTTGCCTCAGTAAACATTTTATCATTTGCTCTCATTTCTATTATTGTTCCGCCTTCAAACTCAATGTCAAGTTTAAAGCCTTCAACTAGATACATAACAACACCTGATAAAATAATTAGGGCTGAGAGTATAAAAAAGTAGTATCTCTTAGCATATAAATTAACCATTTGCTTTTCCTCCTCTCATGCTTACGCCATATAACCAATGGTGTTTTGCAACTTCTATATCCTGTATCGACTTCAGCATTATTCTGGAAGCAGTTACAGCGGTTATAAAACTTAACACAACACCTATTCCCAGAGTATATGCAAAACTCTGTATAGGGCCTGTACCAAATTTCCATAAAACTACGGCAGATATAAGAGTGGTTACATTTGAGTCAAGTACGGCAGAGAATGCTCTCTTAAATCCAACATCAATTGCTGCATGAAGAGTTTTTCCGTTTTTAAGTTCATCCTTGATTCTTTCAAATATTATAACGTTGGCATCAACAGCCATACCTATTGTCAGTATGAGACCCGCAATACCAGGTAAAGTAACAATTATATGAGTCCAAGACAGTGCCAGTAATTCCATTACTGTATGGAGTATTAATGCAATACTTGCTATTAATCCCGGCAGTCTGTAGTAGAATATCATAAATAAACAAATCAGTATAAGTGCAACTATAAATGCGTTTATACTTACATTAAGTGCGTTAGATCCAAGGGTAGGGCTAATATTATTTACCTGTCTTGCCTCTAACTTAAATGGCAATGAACCTGACTTAATAAGGCCGGCAAGATTTTTTGCTTCTTCTCTTTGTTCATCACTGGCAGTACCACCAAGAGTAATTCTTGCGGAAGTACCGGTAATTTGTGACTGAACGTTTGGAGCACTAATCAAATCATTATCCATAAAAATTGCTATAGGTTTTCCAATAAGTCTTCCTGTTGCTTCTGCAAACTTTTTACCGCCTTCTGATGAAAGCTTCAGTGAAACACAATAACCACCATTTTCACCATCAACTTCAGGAGTGGCATCCTTTACATCTCCACCTTCAAGTATAATCTTATTGGTTGGAAGATAATTTCCATTTGCATCTTTTTTACTTTCGTCAACCTCTTGGAAGGTTAATAATGCGGTTTTACCAATTTCTTCTATTGACTTCTGTGGATCGAATGCTTCACCTTTTTTGTGTGGTATTTGTACCAGAATGTATCCTTTATCTTTATCTACAGTGATAACTCTATCAAAGATATTTTTAGAATCCAATCTCTTACCTATGGTAATTCTTGCAGCATCCAAGTCTTCAGCTTTTGCCTTGCTGTTGTCCTTGGTTACTGCATAAAGTCTAGCATCCACGCCTCCCTGAATATCAATACCTGTTCTAATTTCCTTAACACCAGGTATTTCAAACCCTAGGATAGAACCGTAAGCTGCTATCCAGGTTAAAATTCCGATGATAAGCAATATCGAGAAAAATTTAACCGCGTTGCTTCCTCTCATTTGTAGTATTCCCCCTTAAATTATAATCCACTTACGCCATTATATAACTTACAAAAAAGCTAGTCAATAAATAAGTCTCAATATTAAACATAAATTTACAAATTAAGTAATTAATTTTAGTTTATTATTCAACTAATCAATTTAAACATGTCATCCTTTGTAAGATATATTATGAATTTAAAATGAATATCCTGTGATTTTAGGATATTCACTTTTGCTGAAAACTATTTATTTGTAGTATTTTAATAGATTAATATACTCATTTGCATTACATTTGATTTCAGCAATCTCTTGCTCTGACAATGTCCTTTTGATTTCTGCCGGACTGCCCGCAACAAGACAGCCATCAGGTATCTTAGTCCTTGGTGTAACTACACTTCCAGCTGCTACAAGACAATTGTTGCCTATTTCCGCACTGTCAAGTACTATTGCACCCATTCCGACAAGTGTATTATTACCTATACTACAGCTGTGCAAAATTGCTCCGTGACCGATTGTTACATGAGAACCCAGTCTCACTTCGATACCCTTTTTACAATGTAATATACAGCCTTCCTGTATATTTGTATTATCACCGACAACTATACTATCGATGTCTCCTCTTAAAACTGCATTGTACCAGATAGTTGTATTTTCACCCAAAACTACGTCTCCAATAACTGTACTGTTCGGTGCAACAAACGCAGTTTCGTGGATTTTAGGTGTTATGTTGTTGAAATCCTTTACCACAATGAACCCCTCTATTCTTGAGTTTTTATCCAGATTGCACATTCTACTCTCTTTTTCTCAAGTTCGCAACCAATTTTGTATGGAACATTAATATCATTATTAAACTGGTACGCATTTGCAGCACACCCTCCACTGCAATAAAATTTAGCCCAACATTCAGCGCAGTCCTTTTTTGTGTAAACATTAGACTTTTGAAAATCTTTCTGAAAATCACTATTGAATACACCTTCATGAACATTGCCCATTTTAAACTTCTCATCCCCCACAAACTGATGGCAAGGATATAAATCACCTTCCGGCGTAACTGCCAGATATTCATGGCCGGAACCGCATCCACCAAGTCTCTTGATGACACAGGGCCCCTGCTGCAAATCAATCATAAAATGGAAGAAATTAAAGCCGCACTTTTCACTATCTCTTTTTACATATTCTCTTGCAAGGTTTTCATACTCTTCAAAAAGTTTTGGAAGATCCTGTTCGCGGATGTCATAACCGGAATCCTTAGCAGCAACAACAGGCTCTATAGATATCTGCTTGAAGCCCTGATCAGCCAGATGAAGTACATCTTCGGAAAAATCAAGATTTTCTCTTGTAAAAGTACCTCTTACATAGTAATTATCCTGATTTCTTGATTCAGCCATATCCTGGATTTTAGGAAGAATTCTGTCATAAGTTCCTGACCCGTCAACTCTAGGCCTCATATTGTCATTGGTTTCCTTACGTCCGTCAATACTGAGAACCACATTATGCATATTCTTATTAATAAAATCTTTTATTTCTTCATTTAATAATACAGCATTTGTAGTAATAGTAAATCTGAAATTCTTGCCAGATTCTTTTTCCCTGATTCTGGCATATTCAACGATACCTTTTACCACGTCGAAGTTCATTAGCGGCTCACCGCCAAAAAAGTCTACTTCCAGATTACGTCTGCCTGCAGATTTTTCAATCAAAAAATCTATTGCTTTCTTACCTGTTTCAAGATCCATCATAGTTCTGTGACCACCAAAACTTCCTGTGGAGGCAAAACAATATTTGCACCTGAGGTTACAGTCATGACAAATATGTAGACATAAAGCCTTTACTACCGGTTTTCTTTCCCACTTATTTAGAGCATCGGAATATGCATCCTCACTAAAAATCAAACCTTGGGATTCAAGTTCGGCAATTTCCTCATAAGCATCTTCAATAACTTGTCCTGAGTATTTTTCTGATAGTGATTCAATTATCTGTTTCCTTGCTTCATTCTTATATAAACCTACTATATCAAAAGCAGCATCATCAAATACATGGACAGCACCGCTGTTTACGTCCAAGACTATATTGGTATCGAACATAGTATACTTGTGAATCATTTAAAGTGACCTCCTAAAGCTAAAAAATCCTGGATACAACACCGGGTTAGAACATTTAAAAAAGTGAAAAGTGTTAATTCACCTTTCACTAATTTATAAATTCATACATATTAAGATAAATCAATATGCATATCTAATATTACTTGTTTTCGCAGCTTTGATTAGCAACCGTGCATGATGTCTTGCAAGCTGACTGGCAAGAAGTCTGACATTCGCCACATCCACCTTTTGCAAGGCTGTTTTTAAGAGTAGCATTGTTAATAGTCTTTATATGTTTCATTATGTAGTCCCCCCCATCAATTTTCTTAGCAGATTATAGCATATCTATTTAGTTTTGAAAAGCCATTTTTTAGAAAACCCGTTATCGTAAATTAATTCCAAAGATGCCACCCAGGCACCCCACAATGGCACCGATAACCACAGATAATATCACCTGAACATCGACTTTAAAATTTAGGAAAACAATACTGCTGGCAATGTAAAGTAAAGCCACATAAAGGATTCCCACAAAGCAGCCGTTCATCCAACCTTTACTCTTAACATTTTTTGTGGAGTAAGCTGATGCCACCAGTACACTCAATACAGTTGTAATAAGAACTGCAATGTAGGTGTGTTTTTCAGGAAAATCCGTATATGTTAAAAATAATGCGAACCCTAAAAAACACGGAAGCGTTATAAGAAAAGCAATTATTAAGCCTTTTATAACCCTCATCAGGTTTATGTGCTCATCCAATGTTTTCTTTAATCCAGGTGTCTGTACGCTCATAGTGTACCTCCAAAAATATAATATAAAATGTTCTTTGTATATCATATTTTTGAGGTAGTCCACTTAGAACAGTTGGCTATAATTAATTATATTTTTACTTATTAGCCTTCAACAGGCTTTATAACATCTTTAATTGCCCAACGCTTTACAAGTATCTTGTTTTTATCAACGCCGGATTCGATATATATTTCGTCATCTTTTATGTTTATAATCTTACCTACTATACCTCCGATAGTTGTAACACCCCACCCAACTTGAAGTGAATTAAGCATTTGCTGGGTCTTCTTTTCCTTCTTTTTCTGTGGGAGAATAAGCATTACATACATAAGTCCCAGAATTAAAGCCATAGGTAATACTAATTGAACTAACGCTGCTACTGCCATTACTAAAAACCTCCTGTAATTATTTTATTTAACACAGTTAAACTGTATTATCCATATTATTTAGTATAGCCATATTTCAGATAAAATTCATCCCTGAAGCTGGCAAGCCTATCATCCATTATAGCCTGTCTTACTTGTTTCATCAAGTTTATTAAGAAATATAAGTTGTGCCAGGTTGTAAGTCTCAAGCCCAAAACCTCTCCGCATTTGAGAAGGTGTCTGATGTAAGCTCTTGAATAGTTTCGGCAGACATAGCAATCACATTCCGGATCCAGCTTTGAAAAATCTCTAGAGTATTTTGCATCACGGATAATAACTCTACCCTTGCTTGTAAGTACTGTACCGTTTCTTCCGATTCTTGTTGGAAGGACACAGTCAAACATATCAATACCCCTTATAGCTCCCTCTATAAGATAATCCGGTGTACCAACCCCCATCAGGTATCTGGGTTTATCGGCTGGCATAAGAGGGGCTGTATAGTCCAGTACCTCATACATAATCTCGGCCGGCTCACCAACACTTAGACCGCCTATTGCATAACCCGGAAAATCCAATTCCTTTAGTTGGTTAGCACTTTCTATCCTCAAATCTTTGTACATTCCACCCTGAATTATGCCGAAAAGAGATTGTTTTTCAGTATTTGTATGAGCTTCCTTACATCTTTTTGCCCATCTTGTTGTACGCTCCATTGACTTCTTAACATAATCATATTCAGCCGGATACGGTGCACATTCATCAAAAGCCATTATTATGTCTGCACCGAGATCATTCTCTATTCCCATTACCGATTCAGGTGTAAATACATGTTTTGAACCGTCCAGATGGGATCTGAAGGTTACACCTTCTTCTGTAATCTTTCTGAGTCCGCTCAGGCTGAATACCTGAAAACCACCACTGTCCGTTAGTATCGGTCTGTCCCAGTTCATAAAACCATGAAGGCCTCCTGCCTGCTTTACAATATCCTGGCCGGGCCTAAGGTAGCAATGATATGTGTTGCTTAAAATTATTCTCGCATCTATCTCCTTTAGTTCCTCAGGAGACATACCTTTAACAGTTGCAAGGGTTCCAACAGGCATAAAAACAGGGGTATCAAATGAGCCGTGAGGCGTATGCACCTTACCTAATCTTGCACCTGTCTGCTTGCAAGTTTTTATTAATTCATAAGTAACTGCTGCCATAGTAATTACCTTTCTATTAATTAGTTTATTTAATAAACATTGCGTCTCCGAAGCTGAAAAATCTGTATTTTTCTTCTACAGCTACGTTGTATGCATGCATTACATTATCCCTGCCGGCTAAAGAACTTACCAGCATGATAAGTGTTGATTCGGGTAAATGAAAGTTTGTAATAAGCCTGTCTACCACTTTAAACTCGTAGCCGGGATATATGAAAATATCCGTCCAGCCATCACAGGGAGCAATCCTCCCGCTTTTACCCACAGTTTCAAGTACCCTGCAACTGGTAGTACCAACAGCTACAACTTTTTTACTTTTTTGTTGTGTATCGTTTATTATATCACATGTTTCTTGACTTATTGAATAGTATTCCGAATGCATTTTATGTTGAGTTATATCGTCAACTTTGACAGGTCTGAATGTACCGAGACCGACATGAAGCATAACATATGCTATTTTTACACCCTTTTGCCCCAAGGAATCCAAAAGTTCTTTGGTAAAATGTAGTCCGGCAGTTGGTGCGGCCGCCGAGCCATTAACCTTGGCATATACAGTCTGGTATCTTTCCGGGTTTTCAAGCTTTTCGGTAATGTACGGCGGCAATGGCATTATACCTACCCTGTCCAGTATTTCTTCAAAAACTCCTTCATATATAAACCTGACAAGTCTGTTTCCTTCATCAAGTACTTCCAGAATTTCAGCTTTCAGCTCTCCGTTTCCAAAAACAAATCTACTCCCTGGTTTTGCCTTCTTACCGGGTCTTAAAATTACTTCCCACTTGTCTCCTTCAACCCTTTTCAGTAAAACAAATTCTATCTTTCCGCCTGTACCCTTTTTTTCGCCTAAAAGCCTTGCAGGTATTACTCTGGTATTGTTTAAAACAAGACAATCACCTTCACCCAGATAGTTAACTATGTCCTTGAATAATTTATGTTCAATCTCTCCGGTTTCCTTATCCAGCACCATCAGTCTGGACATGTCCCTTTTATCCATGGGATGCTGTGCTATAAGTTCCTCCGGAAGGTAATAATCGAAATCGTGCAAGTTCACCTAAAATAACCTCCAATTTTTCTTCTATTATTATGTCTGTTTATTATAAATAACAATCATAAAACTTACTGCATAAAATAAACCAATAAATATCATACATTATAATTGTTTATATTACAAATATTATTGCCATACATAATCTTTTTTTGTATAATTTATGAGATAATCGTATGAAGTTCCATATGCTCTTATATTTACTTAGGGACAACAAGTCCCCGTGTTTTGAGAGTAAATTTTTAATATAAATGGATGGAGGATTCAAAATGAAAGTAGCAAAATTTGGAGGAACCTCTTTAGCTAATGCAGAACAGATTAAAAAAGTTTGCAGTATCGTACTTACTGATAGCGAGAGAAAGGTTATTGTTGTATCTGCCCCCGGTAAAAGGGATAGTTCAGATACCAAGGTTACTGATTTACTTATTGCTTGTGCTCAAAAACACCTGCAGACAGGAAATGCAGAAGCGGAACTTGAAGCTGTTGTAAAGAGGTTCAAGGATATAGCAAATGAACTTGGACTTGATGATGAAATTGTTAAAATGATCAAGTCTGATTTAGAAGAAAGACTTAAACTTGATACTTCTCATACCGGTATGTTCATGGATGCCATGAAAGCTGCCGGAGAAGATAACAGTGCCAAATTGGTAGCTGCATACTTGAACAGTATAGGCGAAAAAGCAGAATATGTATCGCCTAAAAAAGCAGGGTTACTCATGAGTGATGAATTTGGAAATGCACAGGTTTTGCCTGAATCCTATGAAAACCTTAAAATGATTAACAGTATAGAAGGAATTGTTATCTTCCCGGGTTTCTTTGGTTACACTAAAGACGGAAAAGTTGCAACTTTCCCGCGCGGAGGTTCAGACATAACCGGTTCCATTTTGGCTGCCGCATTAAAGGCTGATCTATACGAAAATTTTACAGATGTTGATGCTGTGTATGCAGCTCATCCGGGTTTGGTTCACAATCCTGTAGCTGTACCTGAATTAACATACCGTGAAATGAGAGAACTATCTTATGCCGGTTTCTCAGTATTACACGAAGATACACTGGTTCCGGTTTTTATGGCTGGAGTTCCGGTTTGTATAAAAAATACAAATAATCCATCTGCTCCGGGAACAAAAATATCCCTAGTCAGAGATTATTCCCCAAATCATGTTGTTGGAATTGCAAGTGATGCAGGTTTCTGCTGTATATATGTGAGCAAGTTTATGATGAACAGAGAAGTAGGCTTTGGAAGAAAGCTCCTTCAAATTCTTGAAGATGAAGGTATTTCATATGAACATACTCCATCAGGCATTGACAACATATCTGTAATATTAAAACAGAACCAACTGAAGGAAGGTATGGAGCAAAAAATAGTTGACCGGATTAAAGCTGAATTGAAGGTCGATGATGTTTCTATTGACCACGACCTTGCAATGATAATAATAGTCGGTGAAGGTATGAAGAATACCGTAGGAACTGCTTCAAGGGCCACAACTGCTTTAGCTAAGGCATCCATCAGTTTGGAAATGATTAATCAAGGTTCTTCTGAAATAACAATGATGTTTGCTGTAAGAGAGAATGAAGCACACAAAGCTGTTATATCTCTCTACAATGAATTTTTCCTTAACAAATTATACAAATAATATATATTAAAAGGGACTCACTTTAAATGAGTCCCTTTTTTATGTTCCAACTATTTCTTTATCTCAACTTTAGTTCCGGTATAATAGTGAGTCAATATTTGTTCAAATGTAAAGCCGGCTTTTGCCATACCCATGGCACCTTCCTGACTCATTCCTACAGCATGTCCCCAGCCCTTACCCGTAAAAACATATTCTTGAGAGCTTGCTGAAACAACAGATTCGTTACCGTCTGCCCCAATAATAGTTACTTTCTGGTTGGGATTATTATAAGATTTTTCTCCGCTACTGGTTATTACCTTTATCTGGCTCAACGAAACATTTTCTACTTTATTATTAACCTGAACATTTATATTAGCATCAGAAGAAATGCTATACATTTGACTTGGAAGGCTAAGAAAAGTCCTGCACTTGTCTTTTGTGATTACAACACCTTCAGGCTTCAATGTTCCGGTAATAACCATTTCGATTGGTCTTCCGGCCGCTGAGTACTTTGTAATCTCAATGCCCGTTACAGTTCCTAGCCCATAACTTTTTAGTTTTGTACTTATTTCATCTACCGTAAACTTCATTGTCCAATTGTAGTTATAGGATTTCCCCGACTCATATTTGTCTTCAACACTTTTAAGATATGGCAGGCTATTCCCCCAAACATTTACGACATCCTCAGTTCTACCTCCTGTAGACGCTGAATAGACTGTTTCAACAAGAGTTCCATTATAAGTTACAACCATATCACGTGTTTCATCAACGGCTTTGTTTGTATTAGCATTTTCCGAGCTATAGCCTTTATATGCTTGGCAGTCGGTTGTAGCACACAAATTGAAACCGTACTTTGAATGCTTGTTAATTGATTTGTAAGAATAGGTTCTGGCTGCTACAGCCTGTCCCTTTAATGCTTCAATGTTTGAATATGCCGGCATTTCATTGGGAACTACACCGTATAAATATTCTTCAAAAGGCAGTACATTAATAATTGTCATATCACTGCCGGATAATCTATTAAACTCAACCTGTCCGCGATATAAGCTTGTTCCAATTTTAATCGTATTTGGATTGCCTGCTGACATTGTTCTCCCTCTTAAAAGGCTATTTAAAGATGCGTACATGAATAAGACTTTACCATTTTGATCTGTACCGTAAATTCTTGAATTAGTCTCAGTAATTACGCTATATGTATTCTCTCCCAATTTTGCTTTAACAGTATTTACAGCTGCTTGCGCTTTAGATTGGCTAACGTAAAAACCTGTCCATATTTGCCAACCTGAATCAGTGTAAGCAGGATATGTGATAACACCTTTCTGACTATAGCTTTGGATGACTGAAACTGTATCATTATAAGTATTATATGTACCATTAAGCTGAATATGGTAAGGACCACTGGTCGGATTTCCAGTTAAAACAACTGGTGTGAACTTTGTTCCGCTTTGTATAAAGTAGCTGTCTTTTCTCAGAGTAATTGTCTGACCAGCATCCGATTCGTATACATTATTATATTTTCCTGTTTTTACATCATACGCACAGAATAATACTCCCTTGTCGCTACTGATATTAATCTGGCTTTGAGCCGTTGATCCGTAATACAGACCTATTTTTACGGACGTTGCCTCAGCCGCTGATGTATTCAAGTTGTTGAAACCGGTCAGCATCGTAAATATCATTACAATGCATAAAAATAAGCACATTTTTTTCATTCGTACTAAACTCCCCCACTTTTTCATTTTCTCCTAACTTCGACAAGTTCAAAAGTACATCCTGCCTTGTTTACTGAATTGTAACAATATTGAAATATAGTTCATATAATATAAAAATCAGATGTAAAAAAATTGACACTTGATATAACGAATGTTATTATAGAAAAAAAGAATATATGCTAGATAGAGGTGCGTTTTTTAATAGTACGGACAATGAAGATTCTGGGGTCTAATGATTTGTTCTGAAAGGAAAAGACGCCGAAGGCAGTACTGTACCCCGAGCATCGTAATGCCTGGTTTCAAGGTCAATAGCCTTGTGACTGTCATCATTTAAGAAATGGTGGAGCGCTATCTGTTTTTAATTATATTTTATTATAATTGGTTAAACAGACGTCGGCGGGACTGCCGACGTTTTTTAATTATATTATTGTTTTAGAAAGGGTGGGAACAATGAAAAAGCCAATTTTTACGGGCTCAGGTGTAGCAATTATTACCCCATTTACAAATGACGGTACTGACTATAATAAATTATCAGAACTGATTGAATACCAGATTAAAGAAGGTACTGATGCAATTATTATTTGCGGTACAACAGGTGAAGCATCTACCATGTATGATGATGAACATAAGGCTGCAATCAAATTTACAGTTGAGAAGGTTGACGGAAGAATACCGGTTATTGCCGGAACAGGAAGCAATCACACTGTTCACGCCGTAGCACTTAGTAAATATGCTGAGGAGGTTGGAGCTGATGCAATCCTCACAGTTACCCCATATTATAATAAAACCACGCAAAAGGGTTTATATGAACATTTTAAGATGGTTGCAGAAAGCATAAAAATCCCTGTTGTGCTTTATAATGTTCCGTCAAGAACAAATCTTAATATAGCCCCTGAAACCATACAGGCCCTCTCAAAGATTGATAATATTGTAGCATTAAAGGAATGTAATCTCTCTCAGATAGGAGATGTCATTAACCTGTGTGGAAATGATATAACGGTTTATTCCGGAGAAGATGGAGCCATAGTGCCATTTTTGTCTATGGGTGCTAAAGGTGTTATCTCTGTTTTAGCCAACATTGCACCAAAAGATACACACGATATTGTTACTAAATATCTTTCAGGTGATATTGAAGGCAGTAGAAAACTACAATTGAAAGCTCTTGACCTTATTAAGGCATTATTCTGTGAAGTAAGCCCTATACCAATTAAGGCTGCCATGAATCTTTTGGGAATGAATGTAGGCGGATGCAGGCTGCCATTGGTTGAAATGTCAGATAAAAATCTGGAGATACTTAAAACAGAACTTGTAAAGTATGGTTTATTGCCATAACTAAAATACAAAAAATAGGATGTGGAAAAGCTAATGATTAATATACTATTAAGTGGATGCAATGGGAAAATGGGTCAGGTTATTACAAGACTTTCCGATAATTTTCCTGAATTAAAGATTGCGGCTGGGTTTGATATTAATAATAATATAAATAACCCATACCCTGTTTTTACATCATTAACAGACTGTAATGTAGATGTTGATGTAATAATAGATTTTTCAAACCCAAAAGCATTTTCACCATTGGTAGAGTTTGCTCAGGAAAAGCATTTACCACTGGTGCTAGCTACTACGGGTTTATCAACAGAGCAGGTGACAGTTCTAAAAACTTCTGTTGCCCGCAGAATACCGGTTTTCTTCTCTGCAAATATGTCACTTGGAGTCAATTTACTTATAGATTTGGTGAAAAAAGCTGCTAAGGTTCTTGAAGGCCAATTTGATATAGAAATAGTTGAAAAACATCATAATCAAAAAATCGATGCACCAAGTGGAACAGCACTTGCTATTGCTGACGCTATTAATGATTCACTTGATGAAAAATGTGAATATATGCATGACAGGCATTCCAGAAGGAAAAAACGCAGTAAGCAGGAAATTGGTATACATGCCGTGCGCGGAGGTACAATAGTAGGTGACCACTCTGTTATTTTTGCCGGAAACGATGAAATAATAGAAATAAATCACACTGCATTATCAAAAGAGATATTTGCTGTAGGTGCTTTAAAGGCTTCCATCTTTCTTGCATCAAAAAAACCGGGATTGTATTCAATGTCGGAGCTTATTTCTGAAACCAATTAGTTAATGTTAATGCTTCAAGGAGGAATTATTATGACCATTTTACCGGTTACAAGTATTAGTACAGTATACAATGTAGCATTAGTGGCAGTAGATAATCTTCCAAATGATATGGTTCTCATTGCGGGAATTTTTAATAAAATTGCAGAAGAAAAAATAAATATTGATATGATTAGTCAGAGTCCACCCTACAAAGGAAAAATTAATATTTATTTTAGTATACCTGCTGAAAACATAATAAAGGTAATTGCTATTTTAAATTCATTTAAAATAAAGGTTCCAAACCTGCGAATTGAAATAGACTCAGACAGTACTAAAATTAGTGTTTTTGGGGAAGGGATGAGGGATAAACCCGGGGTTGCTGCAAAAGTATTTACATTAATGGCTGAAAATGAAATTGAAATCAAACTAATTACAACCTCCGAAGTTGATATATCCTATCTCATATATGAAAAGGACGCTGATAAAGCCATTAAATCAATAAAAGAAGAATTTAACCTGTAAAGCTGTTCAAATATATCTCAATACTTAGAACCCCCCATGTTTTACGACGTGGGGGGTTTGTTTGTGAATATGTACAAAATATAATAAGCAAAACCTCAAGCAATGAGCTTGAGGCTTTCATATAAATCTGGCAAAGACCTACTTTCCCGGGCCGTTTCCAGCCAAGTATTATCGGCACTGAGATGCTTAACTGCCGTGTTCGGTATGGGAACGGGTGTGGCCATCTCGTCATTTCCACCAGAAGATTTAAAAATTGTGATAAGCTTCGTATTACTACTCGCTTCTGACAATTTTATTAACTTTTTTTAAGATACTTTTTGTACCTTCAGAACTGACTAATGTTATCCTTTAAGAAGATGTGAAGCTCTCTCATTGTCTAGTTTTAAGACCTTCTACTTTTGAATACCTGTTTTCTTTTGGGTCAAACCCTCGACCTATTAGTATCAGTCAGCTTAACACATTACTATGCTTACACTCCTGACCTATCAACCATGTAGTCTACATGGGGTCTTACCTATTGCTAGTGGGATATCTCATCTTGAGGTGGGTTTCACGCTTAGATGCCTTCAGCGTTTATCCCTGCCGAACTTGGCTACCCAGCTGTGCCATTGGTATGACAACTGGTGCACTAGAGGTTCGTCCATCCCGGTCCTCTCGTACTAAGGACAGATCCTCTCAAATATCCTGCGCCCGCGACAGATAGGGACCGAACTGTCTCACGACGTTCTGAACCCAGCTCGCGTACCGCTTTAATTGGCGAACAGCCAAACCCTTGGAACCTGCTACAGCTCCAGGATGCGATGAGCCGACATCGAGGTGCCAAACCTCCCCGTCGATGTGGACTCTTGGGGGAGATAAGCCTGTTATCCCCAGGGTAGCTTTTATCCGTTGAGCGATGGCAATTCCACTTTCATACCACCGGATCACTAAGCCCTACTTTCGTACCTGCTCGAGGTGTCTCTCTCGCAGTCAGGCTACCTTATGCCTTTGCACTCGTTGCGCGATTTCCAACCGCGCTGAGGTAACCTTTGGACGCCTCCGTTACTCTTTGGGAGGCGACCGCCCCAGTCAAACTGCCCACCTGACAGTGTCCCTAGACCAGCTTATGGTCTCAGGTTAGAGTTCCAGTACTTTTAGAGTGGTATCCCAACGTCGACTCCATGATGGCTGGCGCCACCACTTCTCAGTCTCCCACCTATCCTGTACAAAAAATACCGAAACCCAATATCAAGCTACAGTGAAGCTCCATGGGGTCTTTCCGTCTAGTCGCGGGTAACTTGCATCTTCACAAGTACTACAATTTCGCCGGGTACGTTGTTGAGACAGTGCCCAAGTCATTACGCCATTCGTGCGGGTCAGAACTTACCTGACAAGGAATTTCGCTACCTTAGGACCGTTATAGTTACGGCCGCCGTTTACTGGGGCTTAAGTTCATGCCTTCGCTTGCGCTAAGCAATTCCCGTAACCTTCCAGCACCGGGCAGGCGTCAGCCCCTATACTTCATCTTTCGATTTAGCAGAGACCTGTGTTTTTGATAAACAGTTGCTTGGGCCTATTCTCTGCGGCCTCAATCTCTTGAGGCACCCCTTTTCGCTAACTTACGGGGTCAATTTGCCGAGTTCCTTAACAACGCTTCTCCCGCTCGTCTTAGGATTCTCTCCTCACCTACCTGTGTCGGTTTGCGGTACTGGTACCTTTAATCTGGATAGTGGTTTTTCTCGTCAGTGTGGAATCTGTCACTTCGGTACTTGTTTTCCCTCCGCATCACGTCTTCGAAACATCCGGCGGATTTGCCTACCGGACTATCTACCTCGCTTGCACGATCTTTTCCAGCTGATCGCTTGACTTATCCTCCTGCGTCCCCACCTCTCTCATATCGATTAACGGTAGTACAGGAATTTCAACCTGTTGTCCATCACTTACGCCTTTCGGCCTCAGCTTAGGTCCAGACTTACCCTGGGCGGACGAACCTTCCCCAGGAAACCTTAGGTTTTCGACGGTAAAGATTCTCACTTTACTCTCGCTACTTATTCCGGCATTCTCACTACTGCTTCGTCCACAAGTCCTTTCGATCTTGCTTCAACCTACAACAGTAAGCTCCCCTACCACCCTCGTACATCCAATACTACTGCTAACGGCACAAGTTTAGCTGTGGGAATTTGACGAAATGTTTTGAATCATTTTTGATATGTTACATTTCGTGAAATTACCTCATCGCTTCTTAATTTATTTAGCAATACTATTGGATGTACGCTGATCCATAGCTTCGGTACACAGTTTAGCCCCGGTAATTTTCGGCGCAGGCTCACTCGACTAGTGAGCTATTACGCACTCTTTGAATGAGTGGCTGCTTCTAAGCCAACATCCTAGTTGTCTTAGCAAGCCCACATCCTTTTCCACTTAACTGTGATTTTGGGACCTTAGCTGATGGTCTGGGCTGTTCCCTTTTGACCATGGGACTTATCTCTCATAGTCTGACTCCCAAGTAACATCATTACGGCATTCGGAGTTTGATAGGGTTCGGTAACCCGGTAAGGCCCCTAGCCCATTCAGTGCTCTACCTCCGTTTGATTTTCCCTTGAGGCTAGCCCTAAAGCTATTTCGGGGAGAACCAGCTATCTCCGAGTTCGATTGGAATTTCTCCGCCACCCACAGCTCATCCCAGACCTTTTCAACGGTCATGTGGTTCGGTCCTCCACGAGATTTTACTCCCGCTTCAACCTGTCCATGGGTAGGTCACCCGGTTTCGGGTCTATAGCATGCAACTTGACGCGCTTTTAACACTCGGTTTCCCTTCGGCTCCGTACCTTTAAGTACTTAACCTTGCTGCATACAATAACTCGCCGGACCGTTCTACAAAAAGTACGCTGTCGAGCTTTAACGCTCTTCAACTGCTTGTAAACATAGGGTTTCAGGTTCTCTTTCACTCCCCTCCCGGGGTTCTTTTCACCTTTCCCTCACGGTACTGCTTCACTATCGGTCACCAGTTAGTATTTAGCCTTGGATGGTGGTCCACCCTGCTTCCCACGAGGTTTCACGTGCCTCGTGGTACTCTGGATACTAGCCTGCCTCTTAACATTTCGCTTACGGGACTTTTACCCTCTATGGTCTCAGCTTTCCAGCTGCTCATTCTGCTATGTCTTGAGGATCATTATGCTAGTCCACAACCCCGAAAGATATTGCTATCTTTTGGTTTGGGCTCTTCCGCTTTCGCTCGCCACTACTTACGGAATCTCTTTTTGATTTCTACTCCTGTTGGTACTTAGATGTTTCAGTTCCCAACGTCTGCCTTCGTAACACTATGTATTCATGTTACGATGACCGAGTGTTTAACTCGGCCGGGTTTCCCCATTCGGATATCTACGGGTCGATGGCTATTTGCGCCTCTCCGTAGCTTTTCGCAGCTTGTCACGTCCTTCATCGCCTTCTGGTGCCAAGGCATTCACCCTATGCTCTTAGTAGCTTGACCTCTAAAATTGCTATAAGCTTCGCATTACTGTGTCAGGCTTCCCTCCTGCGATGCTCATTTACCACCGTAAACTCCGCTTCTCGTCGGTCGCCTTCCTTGTACTGCTTGCTTCTATCAATTTTTATCGAATATCTTCGATTGATCAGATTCTCAATGTCAATTACATAGTAATTGATTTAAAGTGATTGTCTTAACCTATCAATGAGTTAGTTTCCTAAGAGTTGCATGTTTCCAACGTAAACTGCTTTACGTGTTTCAAAGGATTTCTCCTTTTCACATGTTACCCTTATTACTTTTCAGAAAATACATAATTAATTATATATCTCTTGTCTTCTCATCTTCTTAAAACGTATTTCAAACTTTCGTTTGAAACGCATTCTTTGAATAACATTATTCAGTTCTCAAGGTACAAACCTCGCAGTTGTTTGTGTTGCCACACTGACTGCGGAGTTCCTATTATACCAGTTTCAATTATCATGTCAACTGGTATTTTTTAGGCTTTTCTAAAAAGCCTTGGTGGAGATAATGAGAATCGAACTCATGACCCCCTGCTTGCAAGGCAGGTGCTCTCCCAGCTGAGCTATACCCCCATAAAATCAAAGTCCATTTTCATGGGCTTTGAAAACTAAACAGTGATTGTAAAGAAACTCTAAGATAATGATTTTCAGTCCGGCGAGCTTAGCTCAAGCCTTCCTGTCATTTATCTTCGACCTAAAGATTTGATTCATCTTAGAAACTAGTTCTGCATGAATCATGTCTCCTTAGAAAGGAGGTGATCCAGCCGCACCTTCCGATACGGCTACCTTGTTACGACTTCACCCCAATCATCGGCCCCACCTTCGGCGACGTCCTCCTTGCGGTTAGACTATCGACTTCGGGTGTTGCAGACTCTCATGGTGTGACGGGCGGTGTGTACAAGGCCCGGGAACGTATTCACGGCAGTATGCTGACCTGCCATTACTAGCAATTCCGACTTCATGTGGGCGGGTTGCAGCCCACAATCTGAACTGGGACTATTTTTGGGGATTTGCTCCACTTTGCAGCTTAGCTTCCCTCTGTTATAGCCATTGTAGTACGTGTGTAGCCCAAGACATAAGGGGCATGATGATTTGACGTCGTCCCCACCTTCCTCCGATTTATCACCGGCAGTCTCGCTAGAGTGATCAACTAAATGTTATCAACTAGCAACAGGGGTTGCGCTCGTTGCGGGACTTAACCCAACATCTCACGACACGAGCTGACGACAACCATGCACCACCTGTATAGCAGTCCCGAAGGACTATGATATCTCTACCATATTCCGCTATATGTCAAGCCTTGGTAAGGTTCTTCGCGTTGCTTCGAATTAAACCACATACTCCACTGCTTGTGCGGGCCCCCGTCAATTCCTTTGAGTTTCAACCTTGCGGCCGTACTCCCCAGGTGGGATACTTATTGTGTTAACTCCGGCACAGAAGGGGTCGATACCTCCTACACCTAGTATCCATCGTTTACAGCGTGGACTACCAGGGTATCTAATCCTGTTTGCTCCCCACGCTTTCGCGCCTCAGCGTCAGTTACCGTCCAGAAAGCCGCCTTCGCCACTGGTGTTCCTCCTAATATCTACGCATTTCACCGCTACACTAGGAATTCCGCTTTCCTCTCCGGCACTCAAGAAACATAGTTTCAGATGCAGCTCCAGAGTTAAGCTCTGGGATTTCACATCTGACTTACATTCCCGCCTACACGCCCTTTACACCCAGTAATTCCGGACAACGCTTGCCACCTACGTATTACCGCGGCTGCTGGCACGTAGTTAGCCGTGGCTTATTCTTCAGGTACCGTCATTTTTTCGTCCCTGACTAAAGAAGTTTACAATCCGAAAACCTTCATCCTTCACGCGGCGTTGCTGCATCAGGGTTTCCCCCATTGTGCAATATTCCCCACTGCTGCCTCCCGTAGGAGTCTGGGCCGTGTCTCAGTCCCAATGTGGCCGATCAACCTCTCAGTTCGGCTACCAATCGTCGCCTTGGTGGTCCGTTACATCACCAACTAGCTAATTGGACGCGGGCCCATCTGTTACCGGATTGCTCCTTTGACAACAAGAAAATGCTTTCTCGCTGTATTATGCGGTATTAGCACAAGTTTCCCTGTGTTATCCCCCTGTAACAGGCAGGTTGCCCACGCGTTACTCACCCGTCCGCCGCTAAGTTAATCAAAAGCAAGCTTTCAATTAACTCCGCTCGACTTGCATGTGTTAGGCACGCCGCCAGCGTTCGTCCTGAGCCAGGATCAAACTCTCAAATTAATATTTGAAAAATTTAATTAGCTCATTAAAAATTGCTGACTTTTTTTCTAGTTCTTGTTTCCAAAAACCAGGTTGTAAAGTTCGCAAGTTACTCAATTTTGAAATCGTTTTACGATTTCGGAATTTTTCGAGTTCCTTTACATGTTTATCACTGTTTACTTTTCAAAGTCCATAAAGCCTTCTTACGACTGCTTTGTAAGGTTTTTGCTGTTTGTTTGTCGCAAGCAGCTTAATTATATTAACACTTTGCTATCCTGTTGTCAACACTTTTTTTACTTTCAGTTTTTGGTAGTTCATACTACCTTAACTGTTTAAGTGTTGTTTTTCGCGACAGCTTGATTATGTTAACACGCCATTACTTTTGTGTCAATAGATAATCCAATACCAATTTATGGTGTTGGGTTGTCTATAAAAACATCATTGCTGCGGGAAGCAACAGTGATGTTAAGGATAATAAAATTACTACCAATCCGCCGAACCAGTTTCTATTTTTCCAGGTATATACTCCGAAGCTGAATGAATATATACATATCCAGACTAAGAATATTACTATAATGATATTACCTGCCATTTTATCCACTCCCGATTTTATTTATTGCTGATCCGATACCGTCGTGCTTACTTTGACTCTGTAAGCGACATTGGGGAAAATTTCGTGCCATTTGACTTTCTCCCATTGCGATATAGACATGTAATTTTTCTTTGCTATTTGTCCAAAACCAAATATATCGCTTTTGTACTCATATGATGCTTTGGTAAGAAGGCTGTTCATTTCATTTTTTATATAATCTTCATACTCCTTTTGAACTTTCTGTAATTTTGTAGGATCGAAGTAATTTATGTTGCTTTGAACAGCTTCTATATCGGCATGAAGATTTAAGTCTATATTTATTTGGGGTTTGTTCCCATATACCTGTACACTTGTTTTGGAGGACCTATCTTTCCTTACATTACTTAATATTTTATATCTTTCGTCCAGAGGGTCTTTAACCTCTAGTTTTATGCTATCTATAGACCCTGTCATTAATGCATATATGGAGGTTTCTCCGGAATCAAGACTTCCTATCATTTTGTCCCCATTAAATACAGCCAAACCCTTTACGGACATATTTTTCTTTCCCTTATCAGTCTCTTCCTCAGGTTTGTCTGTTTCAGGCTTTTTACTGTCAATAACGCTATTGTCCACATCTGTATATATTGTTACAGGTTGGGACCCTGAGCTGTGTGTTCTGTAAAGATAGTCCCCCAGCTGAGAACTTGGAATACGGAAATCAGTTTGGTAGGATTTAAACATCATATCATAAAATTTGGTAGGGCTTGCTGAAAGTTTAGGTTGCAGGGATTCTATATAGTTTTTGGCTCCATTTGCAGAAACAATAATATTTACGTTAGGACGAAGCTCCATGTAGTTTTGTAAACCATTCAGAAATGGAAGTAGTCCTCTATTCGCAATTTTTTCAGAAACTACAATTACTTTTGTATGGGACAAATTTATTTTTTTACTTAGATATCTTCCTGTTTTTCTGAAGCCTGAAAGGAAATTATCAGTCTTGAAGGTTTTTATATCTGTCGTTTCCCCTTCGCCGGTGGTTATTGATTTTGGTACAGCACTCTGAAAGGTAAGATTAAACATATTGTTATCAGCTTCATCTATCCCGATTGCTACTACATAAGCTAAGTCTTCGATTTCTCTATTATCATAACAGCCTGTCAAAGATACCGTAATTATAGCTATACATAAAATGGTACAAAAGAGTTTGGCTATTTTACTCATAGTCTTGCCCTCCTTCATTTTCAGAATCTACTTTTTTTATGGAACTTATAATCAGTACAATAATCGGCAGCAAAAGTGCTAAAATCCACAGTATGTTTGTCATTTGATTGCCCGGTAGGTGAAATGGAAGTCCCTTTTTATAAAATGTCATAGTGTATATTATTACTGCAGTGGGCAATATAATTGGCTGATGCCTGTCCAAATCAAGAGTTTTAGCAATTATATGGATTATGAAAGTAAACAAGGCACCCATGTATAATATTGAAGATAATGAAAATACCAACACAAATACAGATTCCACTCTTTGTATATAATCTCCAATTTCAATAAGTCTTGCCATCTGATATATAGGTATTTTTTTATCAACTGCCATTTCATACGGGTAAGTCAATAGAAATGATAATGTGGACCAAAACATTATTAATCCTGATATGGTTATTGATAAATAACCTACACGATTTAAATTCCTTCTCTTAAAAAACGGTATCATAAAAAATATTAGCAGCAGTGGAGAAAATATGTGCAAGCTGACAGTACTTCCGTTAATCACTGAATCAATACCTTTTCCCAAGATGGGGAACAAATTGTCTGTACTATATTCCGGGATAACTCCTATTGTTATTAATATAAATCCTATTACGCATATCGGTACTATAAAGGCACTTATACGCGCCACAACTTCTATTCCATAATATGCTGCCGCAGCCATCCCCAACACAAAAAATATGAGAATATAAGCTAACGGAGATTTATCAAGTGATACTATTTTCAGTGAGTGTGCGTACTCGCCCAAAAGAGATACTTCAAGTAATATAAGTAATAATGCTGCTAAAAGCCCTACAATTATCTTAAATATTCTTCCTGCAGACTTTTCCGATATCTCAAGTAAATCAAGATTTCCATGTTGTCTATAAAACCCAGTGGCTATGGCAAAGTATATATAGGCAATTATTGTTACTGCTATAGGTATAATCCATCCTGCACTTCCCCCCATACCTGCAGCATCTTTTGGAAAATACAATATTACCTGGACAAAAATCATATTTATTAGTAAACAGATTGCCTCCCAGGAACCAAATCCCTCATTATTTCTCATTATCCTCACCTCCATCCTCACCTTCATCACCGTGAGTCCAACCTCTGCTTACTTCAGGCTGCTTGATAATATCCTTTGTATTCAGATAGTCAGGCCTTTTTTCCTGTTTCCACATAGGCTTTCTCATTAGCTTGTCTGAATATTTTCCGTTTGTAATAGGCCCGAACGGTGCGAGAAAGGGTACTCCAAAAGATTTCGATGATGCAAGCAGCAGGGAATTTAACAGCAGACCTAATCCTATCCCAAAAAATCCTGCTATGGACCCTAATATAATATAAGCAAATCTAATTATTCTTATGGAAAAGGACATAGAGAAACTTGGTATTGAAAAGGAACCAAGCGCCGTAATAGCTACTACTATTATAAGTATTGGGCTTACAAGATTGGCTGAAACGGCTGCCTGTCCTAAAATCAGACCTCCCACAATGCCTATTGTAGAGCCGATAGCTCCCGGGACCCTGATACCCGCTTCTCTTATCAGCTCAAATGAAAATTCCATTATTATTATTTCAATAACTGTTGGAAAGGGAACGATTTCCCTTGAAGCCTCAATGGCAAATAAAAGATTAGTCGGGATCATTTCCTGATGATAATTTGTTACAGCTATATACAGTCCGGGTAGTAACAGTGCAATGATAACACCGATTATTCTTATCATACGTATAAAATTTACATATGGAAACCTTATGTTTATATCTTCAGGGGTACTAAGGTATTCTGTTATTGTTGCAGGCATCACAAGTACATATGGACTTCCGTCCAATATAACGGCTATGTTACCTTGGGCCAGCATTCTTGCAACAGTATCAGGTCTTTCTGTTGCAAATATCTGTGGTGCTGTCAGAAAAGTGCTGTCTTCCAATAGTTGCTCCAATTCACCGGAATCAAATATATAATCAACCTTTATACTTTTGACTCTCTTTAATACTTCACGTACAAGAGATTCATTTGCAATATCACGGATATACATAACAGCACAAGGAGTATTACTTCTCTTACCAACAGTAAGCCCCTTGATTGTCAAGTCTTTGTCCTTTAATATTTTCCTTAAAAGAGCTGTATTTGCTCTAATTTGTTCATTAAAAGCCTCCTGTGGCCCTCTTATGACAGTTTCGGAATTTGGCTCACCCACATTCCTGTGTTCCCACTTTTTAGTATCCGCTGTGTATGCATACTCCAATCCATCCACAAATACAGCACAACCGCCAAAATTTATATTGCTAACAACATCTTTAAAATCCTTTACCTTTTTTAACTGATTAAAAGGTATAAGTCTGTTGAATATAAATTCTCCTACATCCTTTACCTCTTGTTTAATATCTATGTTTGATAAAATCATTAAAGGCTGAAGGATATTATTACTTATAATACTACTGTCCGTCATTCCGTCAATAAATACTATAAAAGCCTGATAATTGTCATCTTGAACGGTTATATTGAACTCCCTGTATACAATATCACTGTTTTCAGGTATGTTATATATTTTTTTCATTATGCTTTTATTATTATCTATTTCGTCTGATACGTGCTCTTCAAGATATTCATCATTACCAGGGCATTCTTCAAAGTAATTCTTAAACTCTTCGCTATCAAATGTATCCATAGAAGCAGCGTTTTTTGCCCTGTCACAATTTACCGACTTTATTTCGTTCAATTCAAAGTCATGTTTTATACTTTTTTTGTCATATATAATGTATTTCCTTAGTCTCTTTACAATTCCCAATTTTAAGCTCCTTTTTTATAAATTATGCTTAGGTTTAAATGTATTATTTTATTTTAAGGTTACTTATATGCATTGTTTTCATTTGTTGAATATCTTTATTAATTATTGTAAAATTTGTAACCTATTTTTAACCTTAATTATTGATTTTTGCCTTGTTAATTGAGCCTCTATGTTCTATCATTATATTAAGAAATGAAATAATTACTTTCGGCAGGTAAAGTTGATGAGCAAAAAAATAATTTCAGTTATAGTGGCATTAATTTTAATATTAAATAGTTTCCCGGTTTTTGCATGGACGCCGGCTGAAAGTCTTACTTCTAGCTCTGTAGTCCTAATGGATACCGTAAGGGGACAAGTTCTTTTTGAAAAAAATGCTTATAAGCATTTATCACCTTCAGTTATGTGTAAACTTATGACTGCTCTTGTTACCATCGAGAAAACAGATTTAAATGCTAAGGTTACAATCAGTAAAAATGCCGCCAGCTTTAATGGGCTTAATCTTGTGGTGGGAAATCAGTATACTGTTGAGGATTTACTTTATGCCGTAATGCTTTCACAGGGGAATGATGCAGCTGTGGCACTTGCCGAATATGTAGGTGACGGTGATATCAAAAAATTTGTTAGATATATGAATACGAAAGCTAAAGAGCTGTCTTTAAAAGATACATATTTTGTAAATCCAACAGGCCTTTATGAGAAGGCTCAATATACTTCTGCCAATGACATTGCCTTACTTATAAAAGTAGCAATATCAAACAATACTTTTAATGTGATATTTGGTGCTAGAGGTTTTGGCTGGCTCAATGGAAATAATTCTTCCATTTTAACAAACCAAAATACCCTTTTTTGGAGTTATAAAGGCGTTGATGGCGGAAAATTAGGTACAAATACAAACCCCCAGAGCTTTTCCGCTGTTACTACTGCTTCTCAAAATGATAAACGTCTTATTGCTGTGGTATTCAACACCAGTAAAGAAAGTGCTTTTTCCGAGACTGCAAAACTTTTTGATTACGGATTTTCCAAGTTTTATACGGGAGTGCTGGTTCCCAAAAATATCCCTCAAAGAAGTATAGAAGTAGATAATGTTAAGATTGATCTGGCAAGTAAAATTGATGTTTATTACACCTATCCGGTAGGAGACAGTTTTATTAAAAATATAAGCTTTATACCGAATGAAAAGTTGAAACTCCCGGTTAATGCCGAAACTATTGCAGGTGTTTTAAAATACACACTTAATGATAATACTGTAATAGAAGTTAATTTATACTCGGATAAGACTGTATCAGCACCTGAGGATTACAGAACAAAAATCAAAGACATTGTTACCGAAAACAGAGATTTGGTTACAATCGTAGCTATTCTTGGAATTATTGAACTCATTTTGATAATAAAAAATCTTCTAAAATTTATGTTTAGAGCTAAAAAAACAAGGGAGTGTCGCAAAACTACTTAAAAAGTAGTCAGCGGTGCTCCCTTCTTTTGCTCCAATATTTTTTGTTGTTAAATTGTTGATTACTCTGTAGTTAATTCCCTATTTTGTGGAATTTGAGCGCACTTTAATAGGCCTATTAGATTTCGTTGGAATTTTAGCAGGCTTTTACTTCATGAAGTTCTTTTCCACATCGGTCATTTTGAATTTTGGAGTGTAATTTGTTTATGTTATAGCCAAAACACAGCAGGATAAATTCGGTTTTAACACTGTTTTTCCCTCGTGTTAAAAAACGGCTGAAATTGTAATCACTTTTTAGAACTCCAAAGGCTCCTTCAACTTGGATGGAACGATTTACCCTTAGAAGAATGCCTTTCTCCGTCAAGATGTTTTCATAAGATTTTTGTCTCTTTTTTACAAATGTCTTAGATACCTGCATTTTGCGATTTCCTTGGGCTTTTGTACACTTAGACTTATAGGGGCAATTACTGCAATCTTCACATTCATATATGCTAATCTCGGAACGATATCCTGTTGCTGATTTTCTATGAGTTGTTCCTGACATTTTTAATTGTTTTCCATTATGGCACGTATACTCATCTTTCTCTTCATCATACTGCATATTTTCACGCTTGCTGATATCTTTCTTGAAGCTTTTCTTCTTCCATATCTCGTATGTTTGAGGTTTTATATAGCTTTTCTGATGCTTTTCTTCCAAATACAGATAGTTTTCTTCGCTCTCATAGCCAGAGTCTGCAATTACGTTTTCATAACATCTACCTAAGTTTGATTCCATACTTTTTAGAAATGGGATTAGTGTAGCAATGTCATTCCTATCCTGAAAAATTCCAATGCCAGTAACATACTCGCTTTCAACTCCAATCTGAACATTGTAGGCAGGTTTTAGCTGAGTATTACGCATGTGGTCATCTTTCATATGCATGAATGTTGCATCAGTATCCGTTTTGGAATAACTGTTTCTCCCCTCGAACAGCTGGTTATGGGCATTGTATTTTTCCTGACGTTCTTTAAATTCCTTGAACTGCTCTGTGAATCTTTGTAATTGAGTTTTACGTTTTCCGATTCCATGAACAAATTCTATGTTATCTTCTTTTTGCTTGTCCTTTAAATATTCAAGAACTTGCTCTAAATCCGCCAATATGCTATCTTTTGATACTGAAAAGTTAGTCAAATATGACTGGTTTATATCCTCTAAGCAAGCTTTTATTTTCTCAAACATCTTTGCTTCGTTTTTATTGACTACTTTCTTCCATACAAAGGTATAGCGGTTTGCATTTGCCTCAATTTTAGTACCATCCACAAAAAGGTTTTCGAATTTAACTTCTCCGATAGAATGCAGGTGCTGTACCATTTGATAGAATAGGTCTTCTATTGCCTCTGGAAGATAATCCTTACGGAATCTGGCTATAGTTGAGTGATCTGGCTTTGATTCCCCTTGGAGCAACCACATGAAATTAATATCTCTTTTACATGCAGTTTCAATTTTTCTACTTGAGTATATGTTATTTGAGTTTGCATATGTTATTACCTTAAACATGGTCTTTGGGTCAACTGCCGGTTTTCTTCCAGTAGAAGAGTAAGCCTTATACAACTTTGTGTAATTCAATCCCTCCAATATTTGGCTTAACAGTCTGACAGAATCATCTTCAGGTATTAACATCTCCAAATTTAAAGGCAAAACTAATTGATAGTATCCGTTAAATTCGGTATAATTTTTATGTTGCATAAGTTTTTTCACAAATTAAATTATACAACACTTGCGGGCCCTACGGGACCCGCATTTTACTATTTTAGGGACAAAAAGGGGACTGTTGCACAGTGAATAAATTTATTCATTGTGCAACAGCCCCTTGTTTTTTTAATTTGAAGCCGGTCTGGCATTATATTTGTTGTGGCGCTTAGACGACCACCTGTTATTATTTTCAATATAAGTTTTTAATACTTTTTCCAAATCAAGGACATCCTTCATTTCGAAGTACCCAGATTTTTTATGAATAAATTTCGCTGCACTTACAGCTCCCTGTGCAAAGGCTTTTCTTGAAAAAGACTCATGACTGATTTCTATTTTGTCGTCCTGACCTACAATCATTACTTCATGCTTACCTATTACACCTCCGGCCCTTACAGAATTTATAGGTATGTCCTTATTTGAAACTACAACTCCTTTGTTTAAAAGACCACTCTGTATTTCGCCAGCTATTTTTTTCGCCGTTCCGGATGGTGAATCCAATTTGTTTTTATGATGCAACTCTGTGATCTGAAAATCGTAATTACTTAGCAAGCTTGCCGTAAGATTTGACAGCAGCATCAGAACATTTACACCCATAGTTATGTTTGGTGCATAAACAATGCCGTTTTTGAACTTTCTGCAAATTACGTAAAGCTTTTTAAGCTGATAATCCGAGAAGCCTGTGGTTCCTACTACAATGTTTATCCTGTATTTTGAGAAAATTAAAGCATTTTTTAATGCTGATTTTGGATTTGAAAAATCAATAACAACGTCCGGTTTATTTCTGAATATTACTTCCTCCAGTTTATCAGATCCGGTAACCGTAATTCCTGTTTTATTCATTCCAAGTATTTCTCCCAAATCCTTATTTAAAGATTTACTGCTCGGACTGCATATAGCAGAAACAAGCTGAATTTCATTTTGTAATAATATTGTCCTTGCGATTTCCTTTCCGGTGCGGCCCAACCCTGATATACAAACTTTCATCAAATAAGTTCCCTCCCTTTCAAATTATAAAGTAAGATTTAAAATTGAATAATTAAATTTGAAGAAAATGAATAAGGATAAACTTAAAAATGCTACAGATAAACTGTAGCATTGGTTAGAAAATTACAAAATGTAAAAATTCACTTTCTCCCCAACGCTTACGAAGTTAGCTGCCGGATTCGGGTTGTAAGAGACTAACCCTACCTGATAACCCAGGATTCACCCCATTAAATGGTTCCCCCGCTTATAGCAATCAAACTGCTATAATTCAGCGATAAATTATTAATTTTTAGACTTAAATCTACTGTTAGTATATACCAATTCTATAAATAAGTCAATATTTCCTGGTTTTTATTAACATTCTTTCATTTAGGCCGGTTTGGTTATAATAGATTCACTAATCTTACCGTTTCCTATCTTTACTAGGTACACGTCATAATATTGTTGTCCAAGCTCATATGCGAACTTTTTATCTAATACTGCGAAATCAAATCTGTTTTTACCTTTTATTGCACTTCCTGTGTCCATAGCGATTGTATATCCTAATCCTTTAATATAGAATATTGTTCCATAAGGCCAATGTGTGTTATCAATTGCTATGGATACACCGGGTACTATTGGCTGACCTGAGCTGGTTATCCCCTTGTTATTGCCACATTCCTCAGCACATGGGGTATATGCCGTACCAAGAAATTTCCCAAGATACTTTCTTTTACTGTTATTTTCGAGATTGTCACCACTGTATATCTTGTATGATTGAGGTTTTACACCCACCGCTGCTGCCTTTTTAAGTGATCTCTGAAGCTGAAGGTTATCATCGGCTAGTTCTTTCTTTGTAGATTCCAATTGCTTATTTTGTTTTTTTAAATCTTCAAGCTGTTTTTTTATCTCTTCATTTTGTTTCTTAAGGTCGTTGTTAAGCTTACTGAGTTCATCACTTTGAGATTTATAATTATTTGTATTTGTTGTTAATGATTGATTTGATTTCATAATAAGCATGGATTGAACACATTCATTATTATATTTTTCTTTGTACTGATCTACTACATTGTTTACCCTGATACAGAAAAAAGCAAGTAAAGTACTTGTCAATACCAAAGCTATAGTTAATACCTTGAACATCCAAATATCTGCAGACTTTTGTTTGTCTTTTTCGGTCATATATGTGAACTCCTTATTAAATAAATTAACCTGTTATGGATTATTTTCCAAATTAGCAGTATTTATACATATAGAATAACAATGTTTTATTTGGGGACAATGACTTTGGGTGATATAATGTTTAGTTTTTTTAAATCCAGAGAGCCTAAAAAACCAAAACGTGCGGGTACCGAAGTACCTGAAGATAGTGAAAATAACAGCAATACTCAAATTCCTAAATCTATCGACAAAGTCAGAGGACTGCTGAATCAGGAATTTTCCCTGTGCAGTGACTTTAATCTGCGTGAAGTGCATTTGGGAAAGCTTAATACAAGGATTATCATTGCTTCTATAGAAGGTTTTTTTGACAAGGCAATACTTGCTGAGAATATTATTGAACCTATTATAAATTATTCAGGTGAAAAAAGCTATTCATCGGTTTTTACACTTTTAAGTGAGAGTATATTAAGTGTAAGTGATGTTAAAGAGCTCTATTCCTTTAAAGATTGTTTGAGCGGTATTCTCACAGGGGATGTTGTTTTGTTCATTGACGGACAGGACAAGGCCTTTAAAATAGGATTAAAAGCTCCTGAAAAAAGGGCTGTCGGAGAACCAGACACTGAGATAAGTATTAAAGGCTCAAGAGAAGGCTTTTCAGAAAGTCTCAAGACAAATTTAATTCTGCTTAGGAGAAGAATCAAAAATACTAAATTTAAAGTTGAAAGCCTTGTGTTAGGCAAGCAAACAAATACTGATGTAGCAATTTGCTATATACAAGGTATTGCAGCACCTGAAGTTGTTGAAGAAGTAAAAAACCGTCTTAATAGGATAAATATAGATGCAATCCTTGCTACCGGATATATGGAGCAGTTTATACAAGATGGCAAAATGCCTTTTTTCCCTATGGTAGGAAACAGTGAAAAACCTGATAAGGTTGCAGCTAAACTTCTTGAAGGAAGAGTTGCTATTCTGGCAGACGGAACACCCACGGTACTGACTGTTCCATTCCTGATGATTGAGAGCTTTCAAGCTCAGGAGGACTACTTCGGAGAATTTTATTTTGCGACCTTTATGAGGTTACTAAGATTAATGTCTTTTTTTATATCAGTATACTTGCCGGGCTTATACGTTGCGGTTACAAGCTTTCACCAAACCATAATACCTTTTAAGCTTATGCTGACAATGGCAGCGACCAGAGAAGGAATCCCATTTTCGTCTTTTGTAGAAGCTTTAATTATGGTAATTACTTTTGAAATTCTTCGTGAAGCCGGTCTTCGTATGCCAAGGGCTATAGGTCAGGCAGTTAGCATTGTAGGAGCCATTGTACTTGGAGATGCCGCAGTAAGTGCAGGTATAGCTTCTGCCCCATTGGTTATTATTGCTGCTTTAGCAGGAATTTGCAGTTTTATTGTACCTCCTCTTATGAAAGTAGGAGCAATTTTAAGGATTGTTATATTAATCGCAGCCAATATTCTTGGGTTATTGGGAATAGGCTTTGTTACGTATATGTTTACTATTTATCTGTGCGGAAAGAAATCATTTTTTGTGCCTTTACTCTCCCCATTTGCACCTTTCCGTGGAGAAAGCCTGAAAGATTCCTTTATAGTAACACCTGTATGGTCCATGTTTAACCGCCCCCGTTCATTAACTCAAAACCAGAACCGAAAACGTACAACCGGGAAAACTTTTGCTCCAAGGGGGAGTAAAAAATGATTAAAAAAATAATTTTGTTATTGCTATGTATCAGTATGATTATGACTTTAACAACAGGTTGCTGGAACAATAGGGATCTAAGCGAATTGTCTATTCTTACAGCTATGGGAATTGATCAGACTGATGATGGTAAAATAATGGTAACAGCACAGATTATCAAACCTGTAGATGTCAACAGCTCCGGTGCAGGAGTTTCCGGAGGCGGAGGTGGCGGTGAAAAAAGCTTTGTAACTGTAAGCAATACAGAAAGTACTATTTTTGCAGCATTAAGAAGCTTATTAGCCAAAATAAATAAAAAGATATTTTACAGTTCCTCACAAGTTATAGTTTTTAGTGAGGAGCTTGCTAAATCAGGAATTAAAAACTATGTAGATTTCATTCTAAGAGACCATGAAACCCAGTTTAAGTCACTTATTATCGTTGCAAAGGGTACAACCGCAAAGGAAATAGTAGAACAGGAGTATGGGCTTTCAAAAATTCCCGGCGGTTATATAAGAGATACCATAAAGAATTCTAAATCTCGAGGATTTACTAAAGAAATACGGTTGCTGGACATGGCAAGAGAATTGGCAACGGAAGGCCGCGAGCTATCTATTGGTACTATAGAAAAAACTGAAAACTTAACCTCTACTGAAGGTTTGGCTGTTTTTCAAAAGGATAAAATGGTCGGTTGGCTTGACAAGTATGAAACCCGTGGGTATATGTTTATAACAGGCCGTGCTAAGTCAGGAATTGTAGAAATTGAAAGTCCTGATAATCCTAAAGAAATAATCGGAATTGAATTAATGAAGGGTTCTTCCAAAATTGAAGTTAAAGCTTCAAGTAATAATTCTATAGAAGTTAACGTTAAAATCAAAGCGGAAGGCAATGTTGGCGAACAGCAAAGTCAACCGGGACAAAGTCCGGATAAAGTATGTAAATCTCTTAGCAAATGTCTTGAAAAACAAATCACAAAAGAATGTTATAGTGCAATTACTAAATGTCAGAATGAATATAAAAGTGACATATTTGGCTTTGGAATTCACGTGTTTGATAAATATCCAAAATATTGGGGAAAAGTTACAAATGTATGGAGTGAGCAAGTTTTTCCTTCTATTCAGGTAAAAGTAAAAGTAGATGCTAAAATTAACAGAACCGGACTTTTAAGTAAAACAATAAAAATTAGGTAAGGTGAGATTATTTGCTAAAAGTAATTATAGGTATTTTAATACTTGTACTTTTAAATCTAAAAGAACTGTTAACATCCACATCTAGGGGTAAAGTTATGGGTGTTTATTTTGTAATTGTTGGGATTTCTTTAATATTGGGTATTCTTATAAGTATCAAAAAAGCACCTCCGAGTCCCTACGAAATTATCACCGAAATATTTAACAACATGGGTTTGGGAGATGAATAGTATGAGCAAGGTAAAACTATCTAATTTTCAGCTTGCAGTGATAGCCATAGGTTATTTCCATGGAAGTACTACCATCTCCAACCCTGCCATAGGAGCAAAAAGAGATGCCTGGTTAGCAGTTATTTTAGGAACTCTGGGAGGATTTATAGTTATTACCATGCAGTTATATCTATCTAAAATTAGCAACGGGAAAAATCTTCGTGAAATAATTGAGTTTTGTTTTGGGAAAACAACAGGAAAAATTTTGTGTCTTATGTATATCTTATATTTTATGCATAATGCAATACTAGATACTAAAGCTTTTAGCGAATTCATGGTAACTGTCAGTTATCCCGAGACGCCCATTATTGTAATTGTATTAGTGCTAATGATTATAGCCGTTTATGCGGCCAGAGGTGGTCTTTCAGTAATCGGAAAAAGCTGCGAAGTACTTGTACCACTACTTCCATTAGCAATTGTAATCGTTACTCTTTCATTACTAAATGTAACTGATTTTACGGGGTTTAAGCCAGTATTACTTGAGATACCCCCTGTTATTAAAAGTTCTTATGATTTGGTAAGCTCTGTTTTTGCAGACTTTATAGTTTTTCTTATGATTTTGCCGTACACCAACAGCGAAAAAGGGAGGTTTAAAGCAGCATATTGGGCAACAGGTATTTCAGGACTTATGCTTCTGTTAATCTCATCCCGGAACCTTCAAATAATAGGTCCGGCACTAATTGAGTACGTAAGATATCCTTCACATATTGCAGCTCAGATTATTCCTGCTATAAGTATAGACCCACTTGTTGATATGAATCTTCTTATTGGTGGAGGGATTAAGGTTTTAGTTTCATTGTACGCAATTACAAAAATAACTGCTGAAATATTTTGCATAGAATATAAGCCTCTTGTTCCCGCTTTCGGGTTGCTTATAATTGTAATCTCTTTCTGGGCATTTCCAGATGCCATGGAATTATACAGTTGGGAGCATGGTATGGTAGAAACATTAATTTCAATACCACTTCAAGTATTGTTTCCAATAATATTACTCATAATTTCATTAATTAAAAACAAAAGAGAACAAAATGGTAAGAAAAGTCGATCTGCATAAATAATATCCAAACAGGAGTTTTTATGAAAAAAAAAGTTATGATTTTAATCTTTTTAAGTCTCATCATTTTATGTCCTATCAGTCTACAGTCTAAACCGGTAGATATGAGACTTCCAGAGCAAGTAACAAGAGAATTCCTATGTGCCAAAATTCAGTCTGCCGTTTCGCATAATGTTGAAGCTTTAGATAATTTTTTTGCCGATAATTCCGAAGCTTCTCAAAAGAATCTTTTATTTGTAAAAAAACAGGTACTAGAGGATTATATACTTTCTTATGCTTCCAACGATTACGTAATAGTAAAAGTAAATCCCAAAGTTCAAATAAATGAGGCACTTTTTGATGGTACTTATGCACACATTAAGGCGACCTTGACAGCAGATATTTTCTGGAATGCTGCAAACCCTTTAGGAAATCCCATAAATGGCAGTAAAGCAGAGAAACATTTATTATCACTATCAATGGACAAGGGTATTTGGAAAATTACACAAGATAAGTTTCAAACAAAAAAAGGTAATTCCGACGAAATAACTAGAAAAAGTTATTCTGATTTGGAGGAACAGGTACGTACACTAAAATCCGAAGCAGAAAAAGTATTGGATAAGGCAAAAAAAAGCATGCCTTCCAAGTTATTACCTGTTGTGCCGGAATGGAAAAGTTCCCGTACAACTAATGAATATAACAGAGATGAAGTTTACAACTGGGCATACAACCACTGGAACAACTACTCAAAGGAATATCTGAATTTCGGTGATGAAAAATGGAAAGGCGGAGACTGCACTAATTTTGTTTCCCAATGCTTAAGGGCCGGGGGTGCTGCCAATGACAAATCAGGAGCTTTCCAATGGTACTATAATAAAAAGGGAACTCTGGCAACCTCCAATGATGATTATTCTTGGACCTGGAGTACTGCCAGAGGACTTAACAGCACCCTGTCAGGTAATTTAAAAAATAATGAATTTGGTCCAAAAGCTACTCAGAAAGTAATTATTGGAGATAATCAATATGACGCATCAATAGGGGAATATGTAATTCCCGGCGATGTAATTCAGTATCACTGGAAGAATAAATCCGCCATTTCACATGCAGCCGTTATTGTAGGAATGATTTACAATAGTGCAAAAGTCAGGTATGAACCTGTAATAGCCGAACATACTGAAGATTCATGGTTTACCCCATGGACAAATAATGCATACAAGACATACTTTATTCATATTACCGGTATAAATTAAGTCCCTCTTATCTTTCAGTTCACAATTATTGTATAATTAATTATAGATTAATCCAAAGGAGATATTTATCATGAGTAAAAGAACTGATTATATTAGCTGGGACGAATATTTTATGGGAATAGCTGTTTTATCCGGGAAAAGAAGCAAAGACCCCTCTACTCCAGTTGGCTCTTGCATTGTTGATAGGAAAAACAACAGAATTTTGAGTGTTGGCTATAACGGATTCCCCTTTGGTTGTTCTGATGATGAATTTCCATGGGAAAGAGAAGGAGATGTTCTTTGTACCAAATACCCTTATGTTGTACATGCAGAACTTAATGCAATTCTAAATAACAGAGGAGTTTCACTTGATGGTAGTAAAATTTATACCGCTCTGTTTCCCTGCAATGAATGTGCAAAGGCTATAATTCAATCCGGTATAATGGAAGTAATCTATTTAAGCGATAAATACGCTGATACAGATAATGTAAAGGCATCCAAAAGGATGTTTGAAAAAGCAGGTGTTATACTCAGAAAATTAGAAACGGATATTAAAGAAATAACCTTAACATTTTAAGGAATTGTCATTCATATTCCGGTAGTTTCTCATTTTCCCTAAGTAGTTCAAGAATACTATCATATAGGAGAAAGAACGTGGATAAGCTTAACAAAAGACTGTTTAAAAACGTAAAATCCTGTTCTTTTATATGGTTAAAAAAGCTATATGTTGCTATTCCTGTGCTATCAATACGGCTTTGCATAGTTATACCGAAAAAATCCGGATGACAGTATTCTGATAAATAATTATAATTCTTTCTGAATTCCTTAATACCACTATTTCTTGTTTTGCCAAGATACTCATCAGCCGCATCTATTAGTGTCATTACATTTACAGGTGCAGGAGCATTTTCAGATAGTTCCTTTGTTTTAGTGCCCAGTATTAACCTTTGAAGGGCTTCATTGAGAATTTGGTATGTTATAATATTATTATAATAATTGTGGAGTTTCTTCAGGAAAAATGCTAAAGCCCCTGTTACCTCCAAATGTGCTCTGACGGAAAGCATTGCTAGCAGCCCATTTTTTGTATTAAGTGAAGTTAATACACCTTCCGCCAGTAATCTCGACCTGCACAATGCCATCTGAATATAATGCATACTGTTCCTTCCCAGCAGGTTTTCAGTATTTTCTGGCATTGGATACATCTTGTAAATGAATCTTGAAGAATATTCGGAAAAGCAATCTTCCAACTCCTGCATTTCTTTTTCAATTCCGCATTGTGTAAGAAGTTCTTTAATTTCTTGATTTAACATTAGTTTACCTCTTTGAATTAAACATATATTTAAAAATGTCCCATTCAAATGCTTTTTATTCCCCGATTATTTTCACAAGTACCCTTTTTTCTCTCTTACCGTCATACTCGCCATAAAAAATCTGTTCCCAGGTTCCAAAATCCAATTTGCCGTTAGTAATTGCTATAACTGCTTCCCTGCCCATTATTTGCCTCTTTAAATGCGCATCGGCATTGTCCTCATAGCCGTTATGATTGTATTGACTATAGGGTTTTTCAGGTGCCAGTTTTTCAAGCCATTTTTCAAAATCCGCATGAAGCCCGGCTTCGTCATCATTTATAAATACACTTGCAGTTATATTCATTGCGTTAACCAAAACCATACCCTCTTTAATACCACTTTCGTCAATACACTGCTGAACCTCCCGTGTTATATTTATATAAGCTCTTCTGTTCGGTATATTAAAAAACAACTCTTTTCTGAATGATTTCATAATGCAAACCTCCAATAAAATTCTTATAACCTTGTAAATACTAAACCTATCTTTTTATATAAACTTCTTTTATATTTATTATATCAGTTATTTTTTTAAAGTACATTTTAGGAGGTGTATGACTTACGGTTAAAGGAGGTAGAAACATGTGGTTTGCATTTGCTCTTTTGTCAGCATTCTTTGCTGCACTTACATCTATTCTGGCTAAAATAGGTATAACAGGGATAAACTCTAATCTTGCCACTGCTATAAGAACTATAGTTGTATTGATTGTTGCTTGGGGTATGGTATTTGTAACGGGTTCACACCACGGTATTACAAACATTAGCACTAAAAGCTGGCTGTTTCTTGTTTTATCAGGAATAGCTACCGGCCTTTCCTGGCTATTTTATTATTATGCATTGCAAATCGGTGAAGCTTCAAAAGTAGTCCCTGTTGACAAATTCAGTGTAGTCATAAGTATAGTGCTTGCATTTGTTATATTACACGAAGCCGTAACAGTTAAAACTGTTTTAGGAGGAGTTTTTATAACACTCGGTACATTTATTATGATTTTATAAAAACATAAAATTTGCTACATTGAATCAAACAGGGAAAAGAGATATAATTCTTTAAAACAGCATGGAAATATAAGGAGTGTAATGCATTAATGAATAGAGTGAATTTAATCCTTGAAGGTGGCGGTATGCGTGGGTTGTATACCGCAGGTGTTTTGGACTGCTTTCTTGACCATAAAATGTATTTTAAGGACATCGTAGGAGTATCGGCAGGAGCCTGCAATTCCGTTTCCTACATTACAGGACAGCGTGGCAGAAATCTTGAGATTAATGCAGGGTATTGCAACGATAATCGTTATATCAGTATCAGGGGGCTTTTTACAAGAGGTTCTATTTTTAATATGGATTTTCTTTTTGATGATATTCCTAATAAGCTTATTCCCTTTGATTACGATAAATTTAAAAGCTCCGATTGCAGACTAACAGTTGTGGCTACCGATTGTGAAACAGGTAAGAGTTACTATGCTTCCGTTAAAGATATGAGAGTTGATGACGTTTATGTAAGAGCTTCAAGTTCAATCCCTTTGGTTTCTCCCATAGTTGAAGCTGCAGGAAGAAAACTGGTTGACGGGGGCCCTTCTGACTCAATTCCTGTTCACTACTCTGTCAATAACGGATTTGACAAACATGTTATTATTCTTACACGGCATAGTGGCTATGAGAAAAAACCAAATAAATTGTATCCCCTGTGTAAACTTAAGCTAAAAAACTATCCTAATCTTTCAGAAGCAATTAAAAACAGGCATATTCACTATAATGAGAGCGTAAAGTTGGCTGAAAAATTGGAGAAAGAAAATAAAGCAATCATTATAAGGCCCAAGAAACCAATTGAAATTTCAAGGTTTGAAAGAAATCCTGAAAATCTTAAAAAGCTCTATACTGAAGGGTATAAGGATGCCGAAGAAAAATACTCGGAATTAATTCATCTTTGCGGAGACTGTAGTAATTTTTCCTCATTATAAAGTTAATAGTATCTGAAATAAACAACCCGCTGCAATTGCAGGAGACAATCTGACAAATGTACGGGTTGTTTTATTCTCAAAAACAAAAAGGCTATGTGTCATAAAACATATTTTAATTTCCCTTATAAATGGAACCAATGTACTTAAAACTCTCCTTTTTATTTTTAACATTACCAATGAATATAAACCGCAAATTAAAAAAGAGTACGCTGCTACCATAATTACAAAGTCTATTCCAAAAACAGCTCCAATGCTTGAGTAAAGCTTTATATCCCCTGCCCCTATGAGCCTTGCGTAAAAGAATATCCCTAATATCAATACAGGAAGAATACTACCTTTTATACTTTCCTTGAAACCATATATACCTGAAAAGTAAATGTTAACCGCAAATCCGGCAATAATGGTTGATACTGTATATATATTTCTGATTTTTGATGTTTTTAGGTCACTTAATACTGAAAGGAGTAAAATTATAAAAAGAATTATGTACTTAATCATGTACTACCCATTTCTTTAATATTTTTAATAAAACTACTAAGACGGAATTATAAAAGTAAATTCCTTGTTTGCAAATCGTATAATGTCATTATTGTTAACTTTTATTTTCGTATTAGGCTTAATTCTGTCGTCATTTAAATAAGTTCCATTTCTCGAACTACAATCCATAATAAAGTATGAATCTTCTTCGTTTAAAATTTCTGCATGAACCTTGCCCACAGCATTATTATCTATTATGTGGTCTACAAAACTTCCCATCCTGCCAACTAAAATGCTATTTTTGTCAACTTTTATAATGTCCTTGCCCTCCCTTTCTTGCAAGTATGGCGTGTCTTGAGGCTGGCTTTGCGTAAGAATAACCGTTTCACCACCACGGCAGTTTTCTTTTTCAATATGCATTTCTTGAAGCTTTTTATTGTTCTTATCTGTAGTTGTCTTGTTAGCAGGTGCAAAACTGTTTTCACGCATTTTCTCTGTAATGTATTTTAAAGGTTTATAGCTTTCGGGACTTCCCACTTTCTTTTCATTCAAAATTCTTATTGCTAGAATATCTATTCCAATAAAAATAAATGACAAAATTATTGCAGTTGTTTTAGGACTCTCTGACATTCTTACGAATTTACTTGATAAAATTGTAATGAGAATGATTAAAACTACTGGTTGAAGAATTATTTGAGTAAGGCTTATTTTATTGAATACTTTTAAGGTATCTTTAGATTTTATGTTTACGTTTGTGTAGGAACATTCATTTGTCGGTATATTCGGTATCTTGACCTCACCTCTTTTAATTGGAGGTTTTGGCTTTTCAGTTGCCGTCTTTTCTGTAGTATCAGAGCTTTCATTGGGTATATTTCTTTTGATATTCTGTCCTAACAGGTTTTCCAATAGTTCTTTTAGACTGATTAGGTTAAACATTTCACTTTTTATGTTTTCCAGAATTTTTTGTATATAATTATCACAGTCTTCCTCTTGAAATTTGGCTAGTTTTATAATTATATTAAGCAAAAACATTTTGATGTCGTTTGTGTTGTTTTCGAAAGGTAAATATACAAAAAATAAATTCATTGTTTCCGGGTCTACATAAATATTATTTTCATCCAAAAGTATGTTATTATCATTTAATAAATAATTCTTAATTCCTATTATGCTTTTTGTAATCATTAGCATTGTTATCAGAAATTCGTTGCGGTTGTACTTTTTACGGTTCATTATGTTAACAAGAGTGCATTTTGAAGTAGTATCATAAAAACAATTTATTTGATTTCCAACAGAATTTATATGAAAGCCTAGAAGCCCGTGTATCCTGTTATTCAGCAACATTTGAACCTGATAGTCTATTAATTTTCTATAATTTTTAGGCCTTAAAACCAGATAATTTGAAGTTGAATCATTCTCATAATGAATGTTGTAATTTTGTTCAAGCATATCGATCAATTTATATCACCCCGACAGTTTTTTATTTATAAATATTGTACATAACCGATTAAAATCAACATTACTGTTGCAGAAAGTATAAACGGAGCAAAAGGTATCTCCGTTTTCTTATGAGCTTTCCCACTTAAAATAAAAATTGAAGAAAATAGCCCCGCTAAAGTTACAGAGGTAAACAGTATGGAAATCAAAGTACTGATTCCGCTATAAAGGCCCGTTATAGTCATGATTGCAATATCTCCACCCCCAACCTGATTTCGGGATATGACAGTCAAAAGCTTCATAAGTATAAATGAAACAATTGAAGCTGCCATTCCTTCTAGAATTCGCCCTGTCAAGGCCATAATACCTACACCCACAAGAATTGCCGGAACAGTGATTTTCACCGGGATTGTCATGCTGTTTATATCCCAGAGGGCTGCCAAAAGCTGAACAACCAACAGTACCTCTATAACAGTTGCCACTTTTGACTTATTCAAAAAACCGACTGTTACAATAGTCCCTGCTGTCCATACAACTATACAAAGTATAGTTGCTGTTATTTTTCTTAATTTTATATTCTTTGTCTCAGTAACCCTTTCCATTGTCCACCCCATTTTTTATATTATTTTGTTTACCATAAGCCTTTACAATTTTTAAACTTATTCCTTTTTCTTTGGCAATATCTATACATTTATTGAGGGTTTGCAGCTGAGCATTCGTAATATCTGTTTCCGGTACAACCAATATCAGCTCTTTCCTATATATTTGGCTACCGTCTATTGTGACTGAACCGCTTTTCCCACCATTAAACTCTTGAAGTTTTCTGATATACTCCTTTATCTTATTGTTAAGATTATCGGTGTTATGGTAATATATTTCATCAAGATTGAGGCTTTTAATACTGGTAGCTGTTCCATTTGCATATTTTGATATTACAGGAAAATTGAAGGGCAGGTTTGCACCCTGAAGTCTGCGTATTTCTCGACCTCTTTTAATCTTGTCCAAGTTCCATACACATTGTTCATTTTCTTGACTGTCACCTTTTAATGAACTTACACCGTCTTCTCCCGCCCAAATACAAGCCGATGCGGTCTGAGTTATTTTAATCCCGGGCAGCAATTGTGAAAGAAACGGAAACTCCAACTTGTATTCAGCAACAATATCTATGCTCCTACCATCAGCAAGCAATTTGCTGTGAGTAAAGTCAATTCCCTCCAACCCTTTAGGGATGTTTAAATTTTTCAATCTTAAATCTGCTTTATCTAATGAATTACCAAGGTGTTCTCTTACAAGAATTTTTGTAATGGGAACCAGTACAGCCTGTGCCCGGAGGTAATCTGTCGCATCCTTTCCAAATTCCCGGATATACTGTAATAACCCTGCATTTTCCAGTTCATTACTTACTTTTTCAGAATCGTAGAATTTTTGTAGTCCTACTACCAGCTCCTCTGCATTTGTACTATAATACATGAGACTGTATACACTCATTTCATCACAAGCCGCTGTTATAGCATGCTGAATTATCTCATGTGCAAAATATACCTTTATTAAAAAAACAAATGAAATTACAACAATTATAAAAAATGGTAAACATATTGCAGCTTCCACTGTAATAGACCCTCTATCCCGCAAGTCTTTCCTTTTCACAGACAAAGCCCCCCTTTAATACCCAAGGTACATACTTTCATTAATACATGACCGGCTAATATTTCTTCTGGAATCAGCATTAAACATTGGAAATGATACAAAGAGATGTTTTATGGAAACCTTTGTATCAGCTTTTATAAATACCTTGCAATCTTCCAGAAGAAATCCGGGACTTTTAACACTTTTGTTTAGCTGGACAAGGTCCTGCACCCTGGTAAGCTTTTTGTCTTTATTCATAGTCACAAGAAATATTTTTAAGTAGTCCTGATAACTAAGGCATAAGGTGTCATTGTCAGCTTTATTTGCTTCTTTTTTTCCTACAGCTCCTGAAATATCAGTCATCCATTGGTCATTAGTCTTAAACAGTGGGACTTTTCCTCCCTTTTCAAGTATGTTAATGTCATACAGGGACTCGAAAGTAGCCCATGAAAAAATCAGCATTGTTTGAATCAATGGAGTTGACAGACCGGCACACCAGGCGCTTAATGCTGCTGCGAGACTTGTAACCCTAGCAGTTTTTGAACTGTCGGCATATATGTTAAGTACATTTGCAATGAGTCGTATTGACATTATTTCTGATTTTGTTAACATTGAATTTACTGCTTCCTCTTTATGACCGTTTATTATGTATTCCACCTCAAAGTTTGTAAAAAACGATGTTCTCTTTGATTTTTCTTTTGACCTTAGATTGTAAGCATCTTTCTCCGTCTGACCTTTTAAAATTGGTACACCATGCTTAAAGGTTCCCATAATGTATTCGTTAAAGAAAAGTTCTTCTGATATTTTATTAATTATGTTACTTAAAATATTTTCTTTATCTGCAATATAATCAAAATTGTCTACCGAACAGCTTTCATCTTCAAAGTCCATACTATCCCAGGCTCGAGCTTCGGTTTCCTCTTGGAAACCGGACTTTTGTGAGGGTAGGTACTCTAACAGGTTCTGGGGTATTCTTTTTGAATCTCCGTCCGTTTCAAACGCATCCTTTAGCGCTTTTGAGGCTATTTTACGGTTGTCCTTATCTTTTGAATAGGAAGCTTGTGTTTTACCAAATAAGTACTTATTAATATCTGTGGTTGAAAATTTATCAAGTGAATTTAGAAATTCTTGTTCTCTGTCCGCAGAGCTTAATATTTTATTACATTTTTCAATATTCTGATTGAAACTCGCAAGTAGAGTCTCTGAATTGTCTTGTCCCACCAAGCTTTTCATCTCATCCATGCTGTTTTTATAAGAATTCTGAAGTTCAGGGATCCCCTCCCCATTTTCTTCTAATTGTTTCATTTCTCCATTAATCCTGTCGCAGAGTACTTTTTTCTTAGCAGCAATAGCATCAGCTTCCAAAACAGCTTCGGAATTTAGTGTTTTGAATTGATTTACTCCATCAAGAATAATATTTTTTATATTATTTTTTGTGATATTTATACTTTGGATTTCCTCCCGTGCATTTTGTAGTAATTTCCCTATATCCTGTTTTTTCTTTATATCAGTTTCACTGTTAAAAGTAATTTCGAGATTTTGTAAACTTTTATTTTTTTCATTAAGAACTTCATTTTGATTTTTAAAATCATTGTTAAGCATTGATAATTGAACCGGTAAATTTAATTCATTTATTCTCTTTGTTTTGTTCTCAAGTAAAAGTTGCATTTCTCCTATTTCTGCTGCATACTTGTCTGTCTGTAGTTTTCGGCTGTATAAATTTGACCCTTTTGAAATGTTCTTAATTCCTTTTACCTTTTCAATAAGTTCAGTCGCCAATTCGTACGGTGCCCTGTACTTCATGAACTCCATTATCTGTTTATCGAATACATCTTTATTCTCAAGACTGTATAGATTGTCAAGTTTAATGTCATCTATACAAAAATCATACATAGATTTTCCTTCACCAACAATTCCAAGGTTTTTACGGAAATACTCTTCAAATGTTTCCTGTATTGAGTCCTCATCCAAATAAACTCCAAATAGTCCATACTCGTCTTTTAATTCATTGTTATAATTTGCAAGTACTGAGGAAAGGGCAGATTTGTTTGCCCTTTGCACATGTGAATGAGCAAGCCTGAGTCTGGCTCCATCAGTAAATGTTCCAATAACCAGAAATACAGCAGACAGAACGATGCTTAAAAACACTGTTATTGCACCTTTAGTTTTATGATGTCTAACCATAATTTCTCCTTCAATTTTTCTTCAACAGTTTTTCAAGTATGTCTTCCAACTGTGAATCCTCTCCAATCCATTTGTTATCGCTGTTCTGAATACAATTATAGATGTCTTTCACAATATCCATGTTTCTTATGAATTCTGCATTGTCATCCAGTGGTGAATTAGACACAGCTTTAAGACTTAGTACTGGAGACAGACCAAAAATATCAAACATGTTGCCGACAGGGAGAGGATATTTCTCTTGAATTTCTATTTTGAGATTTTTCATAAGAATTTTGTTATTTGTATTTACAGAGATATTATTTTCAGTCGGAAGAATAGACTTGCCCAATAATTTATTTACATAATTACTAATCCCTGATAATTTCTTGCTTTTATTTTTATCATAAATTCTCCAGTACAGTTCATTCATTTTATTTGAGCAGTAATTTTCTCCTGTTTGATTAACATAATAGTAAGCTCCTTTGGTTGCAGCCTCATCAGCTATGCTTTGTACGTATACATATTGATACATAATTACAAATATGTATACAAATGCAGCCACCATAAGAAAAACTACGGAAAAAACCAGTGAAGCTTCAACAGTAAAACTTCCTTTAGTATTCTTCATATTTATATACCTAACCTACAAGCTTTATATCAGCACCATTCCTGTTGTCCTCAAGCTTGCTTGCATCCGGAAATAGATTTTTTATTATACCATTTACAAAGGTAATCAGTTGCTTTCTGAAAAGCAGAGCCACACCCACAAGAACTGCGATGATAATAATAACTTCAACTGTTCCTGATTTTATATTACTTGTTATAAGTCACACATAAACGTTTGACTGCTCTATATCTTTTATATATCAATATTTTTAACATGATTAACTTAAACTAAAATGTCTAATCATATTTAAACACGTATGTATAAGCTTTGTGATAGTATTGTTCAACATTTTTAATACTATTTGCTAAAAGTGTATGCATATTTCGGCCACATCCGAGGTTCTTACGCTTATTTGAGTATACAGTAATAAAAAGCTAATATATAATCTTAGCTTTTAGTAATGGGAGCCCGGCTCTCCCGTACATAATTCGTTTAATCATCTTCAAACGATTATTATTACCTTAGACATAACCATTACTGAATGTCCTTGATACAACATTTTCAATCGCTTCAATATCTTTTAACAAACCATTCGCGAAAGACTTTAGATTTTTGTTATCTTAATTTATAACTCTCAATGTATAAATTAAGATATGTAATGCTTTTCTTAGTAATTATTTCTCTGAATTCTCTTACTGAAGCATACATCTCATATAATACAGGATATTTGTTAAATACAATATCCTTTACTCCAACACCCAATTCCTTGCCGAGCCAGATAAAATCAAAAATATCACTTCTTTTTACAAAACGTACATTGTGTTTCTTCTTGTTTATGGAAACACCTACAACATTTTAACTAGTATAATATAAAACGTGAATTATATCCTTTTTCGGCACTCTCAAAATGGTTGCAGTCTCATAAGCTCGATATTTTTCTTGCTACTCCTCTAATACTGCTTTATTCGATTTTGAAAACCGCAACAACCAGTTATAATGATTCACTCCTATACCCTTATATTGAGAAAGTTACAAGCTTTCTATAATTTTGAAATGAGCCTTATTTTCGTCTTTATTTAAGTCTTCTAGTAAATCATTATAAAAATAACGATTCACTAAATGCACATAATACTTGTATGTTGTATCAATATCAGTATGACCCATCCACTCACGTAATGATTGGTCTATTATAGCATTATATGCATAAGCTTTTCCCAATAAATCACACTGTTTTAATGCATTAAATACAAAATATGTAGCAAAGGAATGTCTAAGCATATATGGGGTAATCTTCTTCTCAGGGCATTCGTCAATTTCAGTTACTTTTAAAAAGTTATCACGAAGCATTTTTCTAGTAACAATAATACCATTTTTTGATATAAACAACGCACTATTTGGTGGCATAACACCATGCTTTTCGCGGAATAAGGTTGCGCGTTCTACTCTTTTTGGCATCCATATTCTACAAATAAATGCCCATAGATCAGGTGGAAAGTTTATACTTCTCCGTTTTCCTTTTGATTCAAATTCAAATAAGATTGGAGAGAGGGTTTCTAACACATAATCTTGATAACGTCTAAGTCCTGAATTAAGTCCAATACCTCTATAAGGTAATTGAAACAGTTCTTTTGGTCTTAAAGCAGTTCTCCAAATTATAAGTGCAATTATTGCATAAACTACATCGTCAAATAAACATAAAATTTGGGGAATATGCTCTCTATGTATGAACTTATCTCTATATGAATCAACATGAGTAGGTTTACCATTTTGTATTTGAAAACAAAGTGCATCTATCTCTATATTTTTATTAACCATTAACCTATTTTTTATAGTAATTGAAACCTTGTCCATATCCATTTTCCAATAATGCGTATAACTATTTTCACTTGCCCATTTATAAAAGGCTTGTAACCTCGCTATGTAAAATTTAATCGCTGAATCATTGGGCCTTCCCTTTTCATCTCTATTTTCTTTTAGGTATCCTATATATTCGTTTATTATGTCTTCGTCAACGTATTGCCAATTTTCTGCTTTATAACCTTCATTATCTCTCCATTGTAGATATCTTGCTAAAATCGAAGTATATTGTTTTAGCGTTTCTATACTCCGAGATCTTGTTTGTGCAATCGCCATAGCCCAGTAGGTTGGTCCTTCTATAACTTCATAGTCATCCGTCAAATATATTGGTACACCTCCTTTAAGTCTTACAATTGTATTCTTCAAACCGTCTGTCTCGATGAATTTCATATTTACACCACCTAACAATTAATTATTAAAGTTAAGAATACATATTTAAACAACTTTTTTATTCATTTATCCTTCAAGACATCAGTATGTACTAATAAATTTATTTCCTGTGAATATAAAGTAACTAATTTTTTAAGATTATCAACACCGTCTTTAAATTTAATAATCTTTTCTTTATAAGTCTTAATAAAAATCTCTTGTTCATCATAGTCAATGTTAGTCGGATTAGATGATTGGTTAGATAAAATACCTTTTCTTATCAAATCCTGTACTAATTTTTCGAATTCATCCTTAAGTTTTGGATTTTGAACAATAACACTTTTACTAAAGCCACATTCTTCACAAATCAGGCCTCGATGTATCTTATTACTATTTTGACTAACATATTTATACCAATCATTCTCCAGATTATGATAATTAACAAATTCAATGAACTTTTTTACATTTATTATGCCTTTGACTCTACCTGATTCAGCCATTAGGTACCTCCTACAATAATTATTTCGTCAAAACCCTCTTTAACAGAAACTTCTTCGAAGTTTTTTTCAATAACTTTAATTAACTCCTCAGATATAACATTTTTAAATCTGAGTCTAGTATCATTTGAATTTCTCACTAGACATTGCTCAACATCACACATTGTTCTAACACAAATTACCTTACAATCTGAGCTTAGTTTACTAATATATTTTAAAGTTATTGTTCGAAGGTCTTTACTATGATTCGTACTTTCAAAGTAAATAGTTGTTCCTTCATGTGAGGGTCTATGTTCTGAAATCCAAGTTGATTTTCCACTGGCGAAATTTCCACACAACACATAAACGACTTTAGGATAATTGTGTTTTGTAAAATAATAATCCAACTTACTTAGCGCATCAAATGATAATCCCAGAAGATCCTTATTTAATAAATCAGCTCTTTGATCTTGTGTAAATACTTCAACTATTTCCTTTTTTATGAAGGGCAACACAGCTGCATTATTAACCGAGTCAGCCTTTAAATTTCTAATTTCAGCTTCATAATATTCTACTCTTTTTTTTAGTTCTTGAAGTTCTAATAGGACTTTAGCTTCTCTTTCCATTTCCCCAGGTACTTTTTTGGCTTGATATACATATTTGTGAAGTTGATTTAGTAGCTTCTTGTAGACATTTTCAACAAATTCAGTTAGTTCTTTTAAATCTTCATGGCAACTTAGTAATTCTTTATCGAGCCTTGAAGCTTCAATTTGCCACTTGGTTCTCTCACGAATTTCATCTAAAGCCAAATTAACCCTTACTGAAGGCTTATTATTTCTTATAACATCTCGTACTTCAGCCCAATCTTTATGATTAGAATTTATAGTTGATCGACTAACACCTGCTGTTCTTGCAATTTCACTTACTTTGATTTTTGTTCTCCCTTCTTTTCTTAATGCTGCTATCACATTATAAACTAAATCCAGTGCATCATTATGGGTTAAAAACTTATTTTTCATGTCTATGCCCTCATGTTTATTAATTCATGGTACTTCTTACTAACAATTTCCGATCCTTTTAGTTCAGATAATCTTTCAATACAATTTTTAATAAACGACATCGAAAACTGCTTTTGTTCTTCCGAACAATCTTTTGTAAGTAAATTACTGTGAAATTTAATATCATTTTCTAAATCTTCAATTGAATTACCTGTAAAAACAGCCCATTCGCAATCTACTACATTACAATTACATGTTTCTGGTCCTAGATATGCCAACCCCGAATGAGTGTTTGTGCAGATAGCCCCAAATGATGTACGATGCAAAATTTTAAGTCCATCCTGCAATAAAATCTCGATATACTGTTCAAGGCTCTCCCAACCATAGTCATATAAATTAGCTTTAAATATCTTAGACTCACTTAGAACCTCCTTTATCCTATTTCCAGCTTTACCACCTATGCATTTTCTATTTATAGCTTCAAGCAACTCACTAAGCAGTTGTTTGTTTTGTTCAATTACAGATAGCTTAATTTCTTCGTTCATCCCAGGTAACTTTACAATATATGCAAGCGTCATAGCTAAACTTTTATGAGAAAAAAGCCTTTTAATAATACCAATATAATTAGGGTTTTGATATATTGCAAACATTGCAAGCGTTTTTCGAAACCGGTGTGGATGGATATGCTCTATTTCCAAATCTTCACACCAACGTTGTATAAACAGATTTATAGTTTCTTGTTGAATCTCTTTACCAAAAAACACAGTGGGACTAACCATCAATTTATCTGTTTTACCCCAAATCCGAGCTTTTTCTGTTAAGTATTCTAAACACTTAAATGCTTTATACCCTATTTCTGGTATAGGGAGCACAACTATGTTCCCGGATGAGGCATCAGAAGTTTTTGAAACTGAAATTCTAATACGAAAATCGTCTTCAGACCCTTTAATTTGCCAACAACCACCATATTCAAGCAGATACATTTCACTACATCGCATTCCAGTAACCAGAAAAAGAATTACAACACATGCATTTCTTAATTCAATCACAAGATTTGTTGCTTCACGTTTAATTTTTAAAAGGTCATACATAGTTGATTTATCAAATAATTCTAAATCAATACCTAATTTAGAGGCAATCTTTAATCTCTCATGTCGACTTAAATTCTTAACATCCTTAAATTTTAATGTTTCTTTATTCCAGTTTGGATGATTATAAATGGCATGTATCAGTTTATTTGAATCTTTCATACTCATTGTAATATCTTCGTATTTAACAAATCTAAACATTTTTAAATCCAAAGATTTTAGGTTCATTCTCAATAATTCATCTATTGCATTACTCCATTTAAATTTTTGAGTTTTACGAACCTTTCCACCAGCAATAATTGGCCAAAGCACATTATAAAGTTTTAGTACTTCATCAGAGTGTGTTTCAATTAATTTGATGCACAGAGGTATTAATTCTGATAATGTTTCAAGGGATATTGGCATATATGTCCCTTTATTTTCTTCCATATCATAAAATAACTTCTTGTACATATCAGCTTCGAAAGGGTCAAAATCTAATCTGTATTCAACTGGAATAAGTCCATTTTGGGATATTATTCTCCATTGCTTAACTTGTTTAGAAAAATTATACTTAGAATTAGGATCTTTTAAATCATTTTCTAAATAATCCAAAAAATGCTCCTTTCTTAAGTAAGCTGTATTTATAAAAGTTCCATTCCCTTGTATATCAACAAAAAACCTATTTTTGAAAAGAAACTTACCCAAATTAATTAAACAACTCAACTGTGCTTTTGTAGTATTATAAGACTTAACATTGTTAAAGCAAGCATTTTGTGGTAAATAATAAAATGCAATCATTTTTAACAAGTGACACAAGTGAAAGTTTTCTTTGTTAAGCAACGAGACTCCATTTGATACATTTTTATCCCAAGAAAAAAAAGCTTTCCTGTAAATTGGACTCCCTTCTTGTCTCCAATCCCATTTAGAATCTTGAAAAAAGCTTATTCGGCTAACCTTTAATTTCCCTATATTATCATAAGGGAGTGATGATAAATTAATTAAAGTTACTCCCACTTGCTCAATCTCTTCTTCAACATTTTGAGTTGCGATTTTTTCAAAAATATAACTATCTTCTTCATTGAGTACCGTCTTATATTTTTTTGCTAAAAACTCAACAGCATGAATATATTTATCCTCGCACACTTCATACACCCCTCATTATTTGTGGTAAAATTACACAGCCTGTTTTGGCTAATTCCCAAGCATTTTCTACTTGCTCTTGATTAGACCAACTATGTAGTATCTGCAACCATGCCTCGTATTCATCACCATACTGTAAAATCCATTCACTTGATATAAGTGAAGATTTTAACTTATCCAAATCCAATATACGTCTAGCGATATATTGTAACGCCTCTGGGAAGACAATTGATTGAGAACATAGCGCACATTTATTAAAGTATCTGCACTTCTGGCCCTCCTTAACAAGTTCAGCAAATCCAGGCCATGATGGTTTCGTAGAATCTTCGCATACAAGAATATATTTCTGTGAACCAGCATCAATTATATTTACAATAGTTTTTTCATACAACCCAAGTTTAGTTGCTTCATTTTTTATCATTTTATTTTTATCAGACTCTGTTTTAGCTTCATTTATAGCTTTGCTAAGTTCCTTTAAAGTTTTAGATTCAACAACTCTAACTTTAAAATTTTTTAAATCGTTTATAAATTGTTTTTGAATTTTTTTAATTACTAAGTCCTGAACCAAGTTACTGCTTTCATCAGATGTATAATGTATAATAGTCTCTTTATTGCTGTGCCCAAATTCTTCCCCAATTTCCCATTCAGTTGAACCTAAAAGCTGCCTTAAGGCGGCATATCCAGACCTAATCTTAGGGTGTGAGATGGTTTTTCCTGAGACATATTTTAATCTATGGCGTTCAAGAAATCTCTGACTTACTTTAGTAAAACTAACTTCTATATTATTAATTGTTCTTATTATTGAGGTTTTTTTATTATTTGTAATGTATTGCCACAAATAACAGTTCTTATAATAAGGACTATCCTTATATTGAGTGATAATGCTTTCTACATATTTGAGTAATCTATAAGTACCAAATCTATTCTTTTTACTTGAACGGTGAGTAATTTTTTTTAGTTGTTTCCCATCTTTTGAGCCACGAACTTTTTGGCTATGTATTAATACATAGCTTTCTGGGTCTATTAAATCTGGTGTTATATGTGCATCGACATCATCACTGATAGATAACATACTTTCTAAGTTCCATCCTGTATTAATAAGAGCTAGGAGTAAAAATGGGTAAATAGTATCAAAGACAAAGTGTTTTGCGGCATATACTGCCATTTTTCCTAATGTCCCGTTCATGAAATTAATTTTTGTAGCGCTGATACGTAATATACTATTTATCATCTCACCAATGGGGTCATTATTTAACACCTTTTTACTAGACAATATATTTCTTGCTTCACCAATATCGCAATAAAACGGAACTAAAGGGTATTGCTTTTTTAAAGTTGCTAATACTAAATTAAACTGTAACGTAGCTCTTTCTTGGTCTGGCGTCTGACTTATCATCGTTTTGAATGGTAATCTTCCACGTAAAGCTAATTCCAAGCCATTTTTCAGATATATATTATATATATCATTATAAGTGTACCCATATTGTTTTAAAAATTCTTGAGCATTTGGCAAATTTCTTAATATAAATCTAACCCTACTAGGGGTTGGTTTTGAATTTCTTACAACATTAGGTTGTTCCCAACGTACATTAAGATAATACATAATATTTTCAAGATTCCATTCTTCTAATAGTAACTCATGTTCAATGCTGATATAATTTTGATGAAAACAAACTACTTCTTTAATGTCTTCAATACACGCTTCCCATAACTCTTTCATTTCCTTAGGATGGTAACCTTCTACCACAACTTCATTAACGCTTGGTCCTTTGGGCCAGTTAAGGCTACTTCCTATAAGAGGGTCATTTGGATATAGTTCTTGTAATCTATTAACAATCCGTTTAATAACATTATACCTTTTACGATTACTAGTAAGTTTAGGATATACACATAATAAGTAATTACAGAAAGATTTAGCAACCAAGATATCTATATCAGCGACGTTGCTTACGCAAATATTGCTAAGATTTCTCTCACTATTCAAAAATTCAAGAAAGCAATTCAATCCATCAAAAATTGTTCTTATATAAGTTATACTATTACCAGGTTTTATTATTGCATTAGCACCGACTATAAGCTGCTCAAATATTCTTTCATTTTGTGGATATTTTTCCTTAAGTTCAGTTAGGTTAACCTTAAAATTAGAATCTATTGTCATTTGCTTTACCTGATAAACATTTACGTATGATGCAGGGGGCATATAATCTCTTGACTTAGCTCTAAATAGCAATCCTTCCTCAGAAATATCTAACTTCTGATGTTTACTAGAATTTACTAGATAGGTTACTTTTTTACCCATTTCGCTTTTTAGTGAGATTTTCTTGGCCATTATATATCTCCGTTTGCTATTCTAAAACATTATTAAACATAGGGAGTAATTTTCTATGGGAGTAATTTTCTATGTAAAAAGTAATGTTAACCCCTTTTACAATAGAGTATTTTTTTGTATGACTAAAATTTCAAAAATAGAATTTTTAAATAAAATCTAGGCACTAAGCTACCTCACTTATTAAACAGGATCAATTATCATAATATAAGTTTAGCCTAGTACCCATTTTAATTGCCCCTACCTTTTGTTTTACCAATAGCCCCTTTATTTTTTTAGTATCGCTTTATTCGAGAACCAGTATTTCATATAGCTGGAAATAAATCATAAATTTTTCCAATAAAAAGAAGGATACTTTTAATAAGCCTCATCGTATTAAAAGTGAGGCATACTCTTAGGATTAAAAAAGTAGCAAAGCAATTTATCCTAAGAAATTAAAAAATATCCTTCATTATCGGCGCAATGGCTATGTATTTAAATATCAAATATTATATCCACGTAAATTAATATTATATTATTTGATTATAAAATTCAAGGTATTTGCTTGTCTGATTCTTTTTATGAATAATATACCCTGCCCTACCCTTCCATACCAAAGCCCGCCCCAACTCGCATTACCTCACCGTTCCAAATTATTAATTATCCATCCCAGACCAGTTCACGCCAGTTTGGTGGTATAATACCATCTTTTAATCCTTTAGCAATCATACCTCTATGCCTATAATCTAATCTAAGAATATGACATCTCTTACATAAGGTTCTTAAATTATCAAGCCTGTTAGTCCCTAATTTTCCACTTATTATATGATCGATATTGCAGTCATTAAAACTAACAGCAACACAGCAGTGAACACATTTATATAGATCTCGCTGCCATACCACTCTCCTAACTTCCATCCATACTTCTTTCGGTAATCTTTTCTTAGGCATTTTCTGTCACCATAAACTCCTCCACTTCAAATCTTCCGAACCCAATGTTCCTTGCATCTCCTAAACCGGAAAACATACCTGCATCTATTAATACTGCATTCATTTCATTTTTACTAATAACTGTTTTATCCCAAGCAATCTTGAATATAGCTGACCACCCCGGAGAAGAGCAAACCCGATATCTTATATTCCGAGCTTTTGTTACTGGGTTTCTAACACTCCTTACATCCAAATATACTAAATTATTCTGATCAGTTGTCAGGATCTCAGGTAAATATCTATCAAATAGAATCCTTTCCTCTAAGACCTGCAGTGTCGCAGATATTGATGTTTGCAGTGTCCCCCTTCCTTTTCGGGTATATTTTGCTCCATCCCTGATACAAGCAAATATATAACTAGGTTCAACAAAAAGTTGATTTTCCTCAGTCTTTAATACTGTACTTTTCCATTCATCTGGGTTGTTACCAGCTACACCGCATTTTTCTTTTTTTTCTAGAGACAATACTTCTGGGCCAAATCTATGCCATAAAATAGCCCTAGATCCTTTTATCTTAACTGAAGCAGTTACAATATTTTTGGAAATAGTCATTCAACTTCATCCTTTTTTTATTATAGAACTTCGAAATAAGTCAATATTTTTTTAATTTGCTTATTAAGCAAATTATAACCAATTTTATAAATTATACTCTTCCTATATATGGTTGCATTCCCTTTCATAGAGGATTATTATGAATGAAAATATTAAGAATAATCGCAACTTAATAGGTAAAAGAGTAAAGCTTGCGAGAATGAAATCCAAACCCAAAATTACTCAGATTGACTTATTAGCCCGATTGGCTGTTAGGGGTGTTGATTTAGAAAAAACATCTATTTCAAAGATCGAGGCTCAAACTAGACCAGTTACTGATATAGAATTGATGGCTATAGCAGATGCACTAGGAGTAAGTGTACTTTGGTTATTAGGAAAAAAATAAAAAGAAGCTTAAAAGTAGTGTGTTTGCTTTCTTTTATAAACATCTTATAAGGCTTTTTTTTATTTAAGAACGATATCATCAAGTAAAGTTAGAAAGATTCCTCCCGAAACAAATATGTTATACTTTGCTCTGACAAAGAACTTTAAAGTGTTGTTGCTTCTGTAGTTAATGAGCCAAGTTCTATGAGCTTTTCGATATCTATAGGCTTTTTCGGGAACTTTCTTATGGTAACAATCGAACCATTTTAAAGCAATTGGTGGAAGGACAACATTAATTCTAGACCCATTGCAAGGAACAAAAAAATAATTTGTCGTTATATCTTCTATTTTAAATATTATAATAAATTTTAGTAGTCCGAAGTAAAAGGGGGTGCGTTTAAAATTTTGTGTAAATATGGTTACCAATAATTTGACATAGTAGCTACATTGTTATTCTTTGCCAGATAATGTGCGTTATTCGTTCCACCATCCAACATCTGGACATTTCCTGTGTACTTTTCATTTGCTTGTGACAAGACGGCAACAAAGAAATGCTCACTTTTGTTCATAAGTCGCAAGTGAGCATTTCTTTGTTGTATTCGCCATTCTTAGTTTTTCTTTACTCAGCCTTTTTCCAATTCTTTATAAATAAAACTTTATCCTTTGACAGTTTTAACACTTTATATTTTTCTATGGTATCAGCGGCTGTTTTACTATATGAATTAAGCTTATCTATGGCTATAAAAATCTGTTTGTCTTTTATACTGTATAGCTCAATTATATTTTCCAAAGCAAGGTTTTCAATATTTTTCAGCAATGGAAGATCGTGTGCTACGGCGGGTAAACAGGTTAATTCTAATAATGCTAAATCAAATGATATGAGATTAGCAAATGCTGTGCCTGTACCAGTATCTCCATAAGTATTAAATGTGTACTTGTTACCATGAATATTTAATGTCGGCGGCCTCCGTCCGTCTGTATATATCTCTTTATTCAATTCATACATCTTTACATTTATTTGATTACATATCTCATCCAAAACTTTTTCTTTTAGAATATCTAAATTATCCACCGCAGATGTTATATTTTCTTCAATACTCTTCTTCTTTTTATAATAGCCATTTTCATCATTTAATTGCTTGATTTCCGCGACCAACTCCACCACTTTATCTACTGCAAATTTAGGAGCATTTTTTATAGAAAGTTTTTCTTCAATTTCTTTATCGATTGAAAGTATTTGCTTTTCTATTTCCGCCATTTCAGTTTTTAAATCTTTTTCAGCAGCCTGAAGCTCACTTTTTAATATTTGAGTTATCGTTTTATGAAACCCATCAACTTCTCGAACACGTTCGATATTAAAATTCGGGAAATAATGTACAAATTGATTTAATTCGATCTGTATATTAACATTTCTATTCTTAAGATTGGTCTGTGTCCTAATCAGTCTACTCTCCAATCCGTTTTTCTTAGTTACAAGGGCACTTTTTTCCCTTCTAAGTTTTAGTATCTCCTTGGATACAAGGGCTTCAATATCTGTAGAAGCTGTTACAATATCCTTTTTAAGCAATTCTAGCTGCTGAGTAAGTTCAATAATTTTCTTTTCATTCTTTCCAAATAAAGTTTTTGTAACTACATGAGGTATTAAATCCTTTTTTGCAGCATCTACTAACGTGGTTTTCTCACTTTTTAATGCTTCTATTTGCACTTCAAAAACCTTTAATGCCTTATACTTGTCGAATAATTTTAGCAAGGCTGATATAGACATGGCTGCTGATTCTTTTTCAAAATATTGTATCGGCTTTCTTTCATTAAGATTCTCTTTACCATATATTCTAAAATATCTACCAACAATATTCCGAAATGATAAATCTTCTAGCTGACACATAAATTGCTCTTGCAACCAAGCTGTAAATTTTTCTACTTTATCAGTATTAATAATTTCAAATTTTTCATTGCATGTGGAAACGGATTTATATTCGCTAGTGCTTCTAATAAAAAAATACTCTTTACCTAAAAATTCGAAAATAAACCGAAATTCGTGGTGACCAAGTTGATCAACCGTATCATGATTTTTCTTTATATAGTCTTCTCCGCCGAATACAAAGTCGATAATCATTAACATAGTAGACTTGCCAATTGAGTTTGATGCAACATCATCGCCTACTACTGCATTTAATCCACTATGAAACTCAACTTCTTTTTGTAGAAATTTCTCACAGTAAATCTTTTTCAACATATTCCATCACCTGCATTTCTTCATTGTAGTTTATTTTTTCAAGGGTAAAAAGCACATCTAAAGTTAATATGTATTGATTTATATCATCAAAATGCTCTTTAACCAGACAATACAACTCACTGACACTTTTACTATTTTGGCTAACTTCATCAAGGATAAAAACCGTTTTTGCAAGAATGCTATCTTGAAATTTTATTAATTTATTTGGAAGTATCATGAGAACACCTCACAATCTTGTATGAAATAAGCGATTACTATTTCACAAGCTCTTCTTGAATAATTGTTGGTTTTTTCATTTAGCCAGTCAACAAGTGCTGTATAAACATTTTCTTGGCTAGGGTTAATCTGCATACATTTATAATAGAATCCTTTAATTTGAGAAGCTAATGTATCAAACTTATATGGCGTGATTTGATCAATATCTATGAATAAACGATGAATATAATCAAAATAATCGACAACATCTCTTTTGATTGATCTTTTAATTACGTATGGTAACGTATCGTTGGACTTTTGGTCGATTTTAAGAGATTCATAACTTAATGGAACAAGTTCTTCATCTATATCTGCATCATTCAGACCCTCTAATACTTTTCGTATTTCAGTTTCTACATGAAACATCGAGTAAGTGTTCTTCAGTTCAGCTTCTTGAATAAGCTTCTTTTTTAGGCGAACCCATGTTCTATACTCTTCAACTGTTCTTGGCGTATCAAACTTTTTATGACATATTCTACAAACAGCGATAACATTCTTTAAATCATTTACGTCGTCGCTTAATCTTTCCTCATCTTTTAAAAGTTCTTTCTCTTCTGGTCTTGGATTAGCCGGATATATATGTGCAATTTCAAAAGATTTATTTATCTTACCGTTTTTTGTGTAAACTAATACCCCACCGCAAATCGGACATCTACCATTAATTTCATTATATAGCAGCATTTTTTCATTATCAGAAAATTCCCTACGATTATCTTCCACAATCATCACCTACATTTATAGTTGTCTTTTCTACATATTACCACATTATCATATTTTTGTCGCTAAAAAGCCGTGATATTGTTAATTCCCAAAGGGATTTAAACCCTCGCAGATAAATCAATTATGGATCTCTACACCAGTGGCAAATAAAAATTTCTTAAATATTTCAAATAGTTATTTTCCACTGCATTTCATATAAAGAAATTCCTCCTAACCAATATTTATTCTTTAAGAATATCAGCCTGGAAGGATTTTTACACTACGGGATTTGTTCCATCGCTTACGTAAGTAGTATCAATAACTTATTTTTTATAGAGATTACAAAAAACAAATAATATGTCCACTGTTAATAATTGTGAATATACAAATACAGATTAATATCCATCGTGATATGTTAATTGTGTGCGTATATGACCATCAATCGCTGAATTGTTTTTAAGATTGTTGGATTCAGTTTTAATCTTAAATCTTCCGACATTTGATGCCACATATTCAATTATCCTAGCTGCTTCAACATTTATTTCATCATTTTTGTTTTTTCTATTTTTTAATATGCTAATGGCCCAGTACGCTACAACATCGTAATCATCCCAATTTTGGTAGCTCCCTTTCATTGTGCTTGACACTTTTCGTATTTCACGCAAAGCAACTTCGAAAGAAATATCAATTATCTTAATAAACGGTGAGCAGATTTCATTTCCGAACTCAACTATTATGTTCCACATTAGTGTTCCTTCTGTATCTTTATCTAAAATACCAATAAGTTGAACTACGTCCAGCTGTTGATCCCTTCCATACTGCACAAGTAATTTCTGTACTATTTCCTCAGGAGATTCATATTCCGGTCTACCGCAGATAACTGTTAAATCCTCATGCATTTTGTTAATATCTTCATATCTTTTATTTGAATCGGGTGCTGTGGCTTTATACACTACTGAAGAATATTTATGTGGCATTCCTGTCATATTTGCATTCATTATGTAATCGATTGTCCTCGCCAACGAAAACATGTCCGTTTTATATGTTCCATCTATTAATGCAAACAACTGAGTAGGATCTGTGAACCATGCTCTTCCAAGCGCATGTGTGGTTGTTGTCTGATGTGAATACTTTTTTGAGATTTCTTTGGCCAAGCCGAAATCTGAAACCATCCATAGTCCAGAATGTGCCCGTAATATGTTGCCTGGGTGGAAATCCCGATGTATAATGCCTTTGTTATGCAGATATCTCATGCATTCACCACATCTAATAACAATTTCATCTTTTTCTTTATCCGACAATGCTTCTTTTTTAATAAAATCATCCAATGAGATGTTTGCCCTTTCCATTGAGTAAAGAAGAGCATTCTGATTGTAATCGAATACTTTTAGCGTATAACCGCTATTATTTTGTTCTCTCATAATCTCGAATTCTCTTTTAAACCTGTGTACTGAACCAGAGTCTGCCTTTTCAACAGTATTTAGTACTTTAAATACTCTTGATATATCAGTGGGGCACTGATATACCGTGCAAAATCCACCTTCTCCCATCTTGTCATACTCTTTAAAATCTACAGACTTCAGAGAAATCTTGCTGTTATCTATCCCGAATTCCTGATTAGACATGCTCCACAGCTTATTAAGTGCTAATAGGATGTTATCCTTTAATTGAAATATATTATATCCAGCCGCTGTTAAATCAAGGGCTCGATTATCAATATATCTATTAAAATAATAATCGAGAAATAAAACAAATTTATCTTCATCAGCCAACTGATTTAAGAAGTTGGCGAATACATCCACCCCATAATCATTTTCATCTAGGATTAATGTATTGAACTTCATATCATAGCAACATTCATATAAATCTGTTTCATTGATTTTTATACTCTTAGGTAAATCAATACTCCCATACCCCGAAAGCAATCGCGCTATAGCCCTTAAATCTTTATTCTTATATTTCATCATATATGTTACCTTTCATACTCTCCCTACGCAAAGTCTGTTTATAATGTCGACATATTTCCTGAAACCATCCTACGCTTTGTGATTAGTGTTAACATTATACTAATTGCCAAAGCATTCAGTTACTTGAACTGCCTATCATTAGCGTTACCTAAAGCTCAGTACTCTTACTCATTATAATAAGCATAACTTCCAACTGCTCCCGGAGCAATAATACCTTGATTTAAAAGTAGATGGAACGTTCGAATATTTTATTAATATCATCTATACTAAAATTAGTAGTACTTCCTGCATGTAGCGTATATCCTTATGCTCCCCATGCTACTAAAGAAACATCAATTGCATGTGGTATCATACCTAGTTTTATAGCCAATTTTTCAGCTAAATTGTACAGATTGCCTTGTGTTCCTTGATCCCCATACATTTTAAATGTTCTTCCTCCAGAATCAATATCGTTTTCTTCGTATGAAAGGGTGTCTAGTAGTAATCCTCTGACTTCTAGAGATGATAATTTTCCCCGTTGTATTTCCATCTATATAGTCCTACAATCTTTTTTGCTGATCAGCATATGATTCTTATACAATCATATTAACTAACTGTTTTCAAATGATTCCATTTAACACCTTGGTTGAACTGTTAATTATAGCCTAATGTAAAGCTATTTTTACAACACGTCATAAACATAATTGGAAGCTCATGTTCTATTACTAGAAATCATATTCTTTCAGTCTTTTTGCTCTATAGCTTTAAAATATTTTTAATAAAATTACTTATGTGTTTATATTGAGTATAATTGCGTGCAATATAGACCCGATAAGTTCTGAGATTATAGCCTCTTTTTGCAGTCCATTCTTATTGCCTCATTATGCAACATCTCATCTGGCATTACATTAGGTTTTTAGTAATTATATATCAAGACACTATCTTCATCCTTATCAATATTTTTATTCTTACTTATTATAAATACACAACAATTATTCAAAAAATCAATATCTTTAATTTTTTTGTTGTACCATCTGAAAACTGGTAATCATAAAATTCTTTCATTACCAGCTTATTGTAGTGTCTTACGTATTCCTTTATTAGTAAATTAAAACCTTCGTACAATGTTGATTCATAAAAAAAGTTCTAAAATTAATATTAAAGTTGTAGAACTATAATAATGTATTAGAACTTTAAGTGGCAGGAATGAAGTCTTTTGCATATACCCAATCCCATTCACATTTATCAAAAGTTAAAACTTGAAGCCTATATTCATGCTTAACATCTTCAAGTTCCCTAGTAGTCATCTATTTAATTAGGGATAATGGTTGAGGTGGTATTTTCAAAATGTCTTTTTTCAACCAGGCTTTTATTTTATCAGGAAGTCCATCTTCCTTTATGTCATCAAACCCAAGATATTTAATGGCATTAATAACTTTTTCCTGCTTTCCAATAGATACTTTACCGTCTATATGTGTATTAAGCCAAAGCTGTCTTCCGCTCTGATCTGTAATAATCATTTTATAAGCTGTTCTTCTAGCAGTTACGATCTCATTAATAAAATAGCCATATTCTATAGCTTGTTTATCAGTTTCAAAAATATTAATTTCTTTAGGATCAGGAATAAAGGAACCATATTTATCAAGTAGTACGATTGGGTTTTCATCCCACCTTTTAAACCCAGTCTCAACGAGGACAAGCCTGTTAGCGAAATAATATATTTCAGCACTAGGTTCAAAATAAGACACTACATTGTTTAACCTTGAACCATGACAAACAACTTCCCAATCACTACCATCCCTAAACAGTTTTATAACATGATGATAACTTACTTTTTCAATAATATCTTCACCGACACCAAGGCTTCTAAAGATAGTCTTTGTACCCCTAGGGCCTTCACCACCATAACCACATGTCACACCGGCCAACCAAATCTCATCCCCATTTATATCTCTAATTACACATGTTGGGTTCACAACTCTTTTCAAGCCATTTAATTCAAACTCTTCTTCCACATCAAAGAATCCATCTAAAATCGCATCGAAGTCATTGAAGAATATGAATACAGCCGCTATTTCAGATAGTTTACCGATATTTTCATCAAAAAACTTCAAACTTTTAACTGTAATGCCTGAGTCACTTTTATATTTTTTAACTCCTGCAGGCTTTTTAATCCTTTCTTTAAATGCTTCGATATCAGGTTTAAAAAACAAAGTACCATTTGGAGTATTTCTTAAACTTTCAATCTTTCCCTCTTTAACGTACAAGTTAACCGCCTGTTTAGTAACTTCTAACATTTCCGCTGCTTCTGCAGAAGTTATAACGTTATCCATCAATTTTTTCCTAAAGCTATTTCCCATAATTTGTCACCTCAATTACAGTATATATATTAAGTATTTACTTGTCAAGTGGAAAGTATAATATATTTGTCAAGTTAATTGATTTGGAATCCTTAAAGTTCCAATAGAATTTGTTGGAGTGGGTTTTTTGTTTCCATACACTTCTCCTTAATCACAAGTTAATAGTCAAATTTCACAACATTTTTATCAATTTAGGTGTTAAAGTAGCGAGTATTTCATGTGAAATTTTACAACTTTATTTTAATAATACAAAACGATAAGTACATTATATATAATTCGAAGGCATAAATTTTACAACTATTTTATAAAACCTCATACAAAACCTTTGGAAAATTCGTCCTAACAACCAGTGTAGGTGAGTTTGACAACGTTACTATTCCAGCTACATCTCCATAGTATTGTGTAATATATGAAATAGCAAATAGCTAATGGAAGAATATTTTTTGCATTTGGTTTATGAAAGATGGAAATTCCATCAGATAAATATTCTGGTGATTGTGAACAAACAATATTCAATTTATATGGCACATTTTACCTTCATAATCTCTGTATAGGCTGTATACATTATTAAGCGAGCTTCCACCGTTTGATACATTTAAAGAAGTTATTTTCCCAACAGAAACTGTGCTTGTATATAAAATAGCCGAAATATTGTGTATTCAGGATTATTAAAAATTCCGATAGGAATATCTTCATCTCTCCCAACCTTTTTAATTGAATCTCTTACTTCATATTTTTCTTTTCCGGTCAAAAATACTTTCCGTATAATAAAGCCATCATCGGATAGATGTACTCTCTTCCATAGTTAGATTTATGTCCATGTTTATACCACCGTAGGAACAGACCGATTATTATAAAGTTTTGGATGAAGCTATAATTCGTCAAGCTAATGCCATTTTATCAAAGAGAAATAAATATGTTCAGAATTATGTTAAATGTGATTGGATTAATAATGATAAGCCTTATGTAGTGGCACTAAGTTCATACGACCAAGTTAACAAGCCCCTCGTTTCTTCTGGGACTCCAATCTGCCTTGATATTTGATACAACAGCTTCAATGTATATTCTTCTGGTTTTTTAATAATAAAAACAGGTCTAGCATGTGTCTGATCTAATTCAAATCCAAACTCTTTAAATAGAGCCAATAAAAAAATTCCCAAAACTCGAGTGAAATGTAATTTGAAATTATTTGACTATTTTATTGTCTCTATCACTAATTCCATCGACCCATTTTTGAATAATATATCTATGCTCATTAAATTGAGGCTTTAATAGTATCATAAATTTTTCTTTCATCTGAATATCTGGAAAAATATTTAAAATATCTAATATAAGATCACCTCTATTTCGTATGTTTTCTAATAATGTTATAATTTTTAATATTTATAAATAAGGACTAGAGTCTAAATATTCTATACTGTATTTGAATAATAATCTTTAAATTACAGCTAAATTTTTAATAAAATAGCAGTGCTGAATATTTACCTATATTTTTATGTAAAAATCCGCCGCTTGCAAAACAACTTTATAAGGATCTACTCTCAAAGGCGAAGATTTGATCAATTCCATAAACTTATTTATGATTTGGTGGGTATCTCTACTAACTATCGCTTGTATATAAATTTTGTTGAAAGGCTTATGCCTTGTACGAAAAATTTCACAAATAACATTAAACATAACTTGATTACCTTCGTAGTATTCTTCTAAACAACTATAATATCCTCCCAATAGATATTGTTTTTGTGACTCGGTTGCATTTTTTTCTGCAAACAACAATCGTTCATTTAGCAGGACATACATATTATTACAGTTATCCAAAATCCAATGAATACATTTTCCCCATTCATTTTGAGTTTTTGGGATCTCATTTCCACATATTTTCTTTAATATTATTTTACACTTACGTTCATTTGCCTCATCTACTATACTATCTAACTTCATACAATGCTGTTCTGAATTCCTCAATATCTTTATATCATCAATGAATTTATTAGCCCTATCAAAGAGTACGATATCTGTATCAGAAGTCACTAAGAACGGTTTTAATATCTGTTTTCCATCATTATGGATTACCTGTAAAATACACTTTATAACTCTAGTACCACAGTCATGTAGTAACACATAAAGCCTACTTGTCATTGTCCAAAAAAGATCTTCTGCAAAACCATTAATTATATATCTTTTTTCTCTGTATTGTGAAAAAATATATATTCCGTGATTGACAAAGGTTAATCTACTATTAATATCTTTTATAGTAGATTCAGATAGTAACTTTATAATATATTTTTGTAAAGCGTCATCTTTATCAATAAATTGATCATCTGAATAGATAGGAGTATCCATTATTTCCTCCCTCCTATCTGACTATACAAGTCATTTTCACCATATACAACAAGACCATATAGATTGAAACCAATTAATGCTGATTTTATCTTTCTACCATCACTTATATCAATTATCTCTTTAAAGTTAGAATCCTTAAAATATGCCTCAATTCCTTGATACTTTATATTATTAAAAACTGCAGAATATTCAGATCTTCTGTTTGTACTTCTTTTTAATTCTATATTTTCTTTTATAGGATTTCCATATTCATCGCACATTATGGCATATGTAACATATGCAGAATAATGATTTCTAAACTCACGTGTTATCTCAGTGACTTCTTTAAAAGGCTTTATACTGCCATTATTAAAATTATACATCTCTAATATAAAGTATGGAAATGGTTTCTTTTGAGACTCCTCATTACCAATGTAAAGTTCACATAAATTACTAAGTTTCCTCCATCTTTCATTATCTAAAGCTATAAATTGCTTTTCCGTAAAAGGTGGAAATCCTGTAAATTCTATCCATAATAGTCTAATATATAAATAAAGTGATCTTGGTTTATTTCTTACAATTTGAAAGTTCTCTTCTAGAATTTTTATTGCTGCTAAAATACGTATCTTTTCATCCTCATTTGGAGTAGTTATAGGAGAATAGTCTTTTAATATCTTCATAACTTGCCTATATATTCCAACATCTGAGCCTTCTTCTAGTAATTTCTTATTTTCTTCCTCAATCTCACTATATTTTTGAGCATATGATAGTACAGTTAATATTTTATTATGGATATTATCTCCAAATATAGTAAACTGACTATCGTTTACAGTATCAACTATTTGTAACATACGGCTTAAAATTTTAGCTTTTATTCTATTATTGTTTTCAATATCATACACTCTTAACAAAGCATCCAGAAACACGCCTACTGAAAATCTTGTAATATTAATTTCCATTACTGATTCAAGATGCATCTCCAATTCATTGAAAATTTCGCGTTCAATTTCAGTAATACAACCCTCATTAGGAATGCTTTTTAATAAATTCGCAGATATTTCAACCTTCAATCTTACCAATTGTTGCGACTTAGTTTTATTACCATATTTATTAATTGCTTTACGAAGCCTAGTTCTTGCATTTAATAATATTACGTTTTCACTATTATCCCTAGGATCCCCACAAAATGCTTCTCTTACCATGTGACTAGCTACTAATATTGCCTCGTCATTTACTTCACTATTTACCTCATTAATTACCTCTGCAATTTTATAAAAATACTTTTTATATCTAGTAGGCTCAGGCCCATTGGGTCCAAATCTTCTTATTAAATTTACAATTTGCAGTGCCTCACTATCTACACCATCCATATCATAAAAGTTTGTATTACGGATTACCAAAAGTAAACTATTTACTTCTAATTCTAAAAGTTCTTCATAACTAGCCGCTTGCTGTTCCAAAAATAATGATGCTTCTAATGCTCTCCGAAAATAGATCATCATTATACCGTCTTCATGCAAATTGATATCTATAACACTATTACGCTCAATATTCTGAATAAAATTCTGCCAATCACCAACTAAACTTTTATAGGCTCTATATACCACCATAGCTGGAAGTTCCAATCCATACTTTCCAGCCACCGCTATCATATTAAAGATTTCAGAAACCTTCTCCGTATAGTATCCCGTATTATCAGGTCTATTAAATCCTAATATCTCATACATTTTAGAAAATGTACCTTCATTAAATTTTTTAAGGGAATAATCTTTTAAAAGCTTTACAAAACTTTCCTGAGCCAAACTTGCCTCATTTCGAACTGATCTTTTTTGGATATCATGTAATTCCTCAAACAATCTGTAAAATATCAACAAAAACCAATTACCTTTATTACTATAGGAGTTGAATTTATACATATATTCAGGTTCTCTTGCTTGATCTGAAACGCACTTGATTTTTTTCACAATCTGCTCAAAGTTATCTGCACATCTGGTCGAAATTGTTTTTAACGATTGACGAAGAGCAATTAATTCTGTTGCCTCATGTAAATAATCATCTAAGGAAACTGTTTCAAAATTATCATTTGATTCTACGGACTTATCATTAACAATATATCTACTTCCTACAATTACAACATTGCATTCTTCTAAATTTTTTCGCATATTTTCATATACATCATCTTTTGCATAGGTATTTTTATCCCAAATAATTACGGTCTTACGTGCTCCCATTTTAGCATTGATATGGTTTTTTATTAATCGTTCTAAATCCTCATATTGTTCTTCTTCCTTCATCCTTGAAGTAATATAAACAACTGGGTACTTTTTCTTTATACGAATACGATATGCCAAATTACCTAAAGTCGTCGTTTTTCCAGAAGAATTACTTCCCTCCAATAACACAACGTGGCTTTTAGCTGGATCAGTATTTCTTAGTTGCTTTTCAACTTTTTCAAACAATTCATCATCTATGTCTCTCCTAAAATAAAATCCTGATGCATATCCGCCCCAAAGTGGCACACCATTCTCTGTTGATAAAAACCTCATAAAATACTCTTCTCTATTTATATAATCTGGATTATCTAAAATCGTATTATCCAATATATTTACAGAAGCATCTAATTGATTAATAGTTTGATAACTTAAATATTGAATTGAGCTATCCATTTTATCATTAACAGAATCAATTGTTATTTCTACTCCGCTAACTTCTGTATTATCGTCAGACTGCAAAGAACCGAAAGTCTCATAACCAGATTTACATAATACGTCATATAAGTTTTCATCATACAAGTTAACGATTTTTTTTGATACAAGCTTTTTTATTGATTTGAGACTTTTTATATATTCAGTTACGCTAAAAAAATATATACTATTCTCTGGAAAAGTTATAAACGTATTTAAATCATCATCAGTTATCCAATCGTTTTGTGGATTCCATCCATCTATAACTAGTACCCCACTCATTTTTAAACGAGTAGTTATTTTACTCCAAAACTCATTTTTTCTAGCAAGAGCGGCCATTTTATTTTCATATGTTATGGGAATACTAACTTTATCACTTCCAGCTTTACCAAACAAGTAAGTTATATATGGCTTTTTCCGAGAAAAATAATCATTCTTAATATCCAATCTAGATAGAACCAATCGTAAATCAGAAAAACCAGGCAATTGGTTCATTAATGATGTAACAACCCCACACCACCCCATTGAACTTAACAAAGTAAATCTATTGTCAGCAATCGTTTCTTCTGCCCTTATCATACAATCAAGAACTACCTCTTGTTGGTGGGGTTCTTCTTCACAATAGTCAATAATTGAGTCAATTAAATTTGAGTATAATAAAAATTCCTCATTCACAAATATTTTTTTAATTATACTATCTGGCAGCAATTTTTTTAATTCTGCAACATACAAACCTTTTTCATACTCTTGTCCTAAAAAAAGTATTGACGTTTCAGTATTAATTTTAATAATCAAATCATTTAGCTCTAGCATATATACCTCCTTGGCGCCTGTTTCCCATACATAAAAATTTTAATAATAGTCTTCATTATATAACTCTCCAACTTATTTGCTTTAGAAATTGTTATATCATAACCATGGATTTGATGCATATAATAATCTCCTTTAACTCTGCATCATCAGTAAACTTCTCTATTATTAAAAGTAATCTTTGAAATCCATGCAAAGCTTTTTTCTGTTTATTAGCTGGGTATCGTGGAGAATTGATTTTATCTGTCCAACTTTTCATCAAATTTACTAAACTTATTTCCTCAAATAAAGATTTTACAAACGATGAATCAGCTTTGATAAGTTGGTCGAAAAATTTAAAGTAATCTTCCCAATCAAGTGGGGTCAACTCTAGTATGCTTTTTTTGATACGGTCTCCATTTTTATGTAATACTTCCTTGCATATACCTTTATTATATGCTTTTATTTTTTTAACTGCAAAAGCACATGAATCCCATCGATTTTCTCTATCTTCGACAAGGAGGACATCCTTTTCTTCACTTAAAAATTGTTCAACTGATTTTGGTGAAGATGCTACCAAAACCGGTCGCAAAAAGTCCATATCTTTGCAATGAGAAAAAATCCAACTATCCACTTCCTTTAACCTATAAATCGAAAGCATATTAATGAGCATAATAAACTCCCTCGGCTGTACTTTCCACAAATCTATAGTTTGTTTATCTAATATTTTAAAGTCAATAGCGTAGATAGCGCTTTTCATTTTTTCAGGATCATAACGATGTATTTCATAAATAAATCTATATAATCGTTCGTAGTCTCTAGGAGTTCCTGTTATTAAGCAATCGGTAATCATTTGAGGTGTAATACAATTAATAAAAGCTTTTGCCGACTGTTTTTGCAATTTATCTGGGTGGCCAATATCGAAAAGATTTTCACCGCAAATATAGATTAAGAAATCTAATCCGAGGTTACTTAATGTCTCTGAAAAATTATATGTTAAAGCCTGATTTATAATTGCTAGGTTATCCATAAATTTTTTGTGACCATATACCTTATCAAATTGCAATAAAGTATATATCATTTTTAGCATTCCACCTATATGGTTATAATCGGTTTTCGAAAGTGATGATTCTATTTCTTGTTTTGGTAATTCTGAATAAAATTTATTTTTCCACCCTCTATTTTGTAAAACTGAAAAACGGTTAATAAACTGTGCCCAATCATAAAGATATTTAGTGTTTATATCTTTTAGTTTTCTAAGAATTGAAGTGGTATTTATAGACTCAACCCATTTAATTTTCCAATTTACATCTTCGTTTATCATATTATTTAAAATTAGTGATAAAGGGTAAGCAGTATCATTATCCACTTGTTCCATCCAAATTTTTAAAATATCTCCATACTTTTCATAGATTTCTCTGTATTTTATATGTCCGTCTCTATGTATTACATTATCTATTACATAGGCTGCATATAAAATTGAAGATGAACCAGTTTGTTTAATACATCTATCAAGCAATAAATAGCAATATTCACTTTTAAGAATATGGTAACGGATTTGATCTCCTGTTTCAAAAGCGAATAGTAAATTGAAAAACCAAAGAACTCCCTGTAGCGGTGTTCTTTTATTTAGCATTTCGCTTTTAATAAGTTCATATAGGAGTTGACATTCTTCAATGGAATGATTTATGACAAAACAGACTATAACACGTATAGCTGCTTGCAAATGCATAGTACGGATTTCATCTAAGGATAAAATCATTTTTTTCTGAAATATAAAAGTCAAACAATCATTACACCACTCAGAGCTATACTCCCATTTTTGGGCAGATTCAATCAACCAATTTTTTTCTACTCGTTTATCCAATGAAATAATTTGTTTAAATGCTATTAAAGTTAAGAGAAGATCTGAACACTTGTGTTCCTTTGCTATACTATACTGAGTTTTTGTATTTTCCCATCCGCCTCTAATAGAATAATTAAACAGCCATGGAGTTTGCTCTTGTGAGGCTAAGTTCAAAACGTATTCAAAAGGTGTATCCATATAAAAGTCACCGATTTTCCGGCCAATGTTTTCATTGGACTGCGCAACTATTGAAATCACTGTGCTTTTATTCTTCAAATAAAAATCATAGATTGCTTTGACTGATTGCTCTTTTGAAATTGTCACGCTTTCAAATGGAAACTCGAATGTATGTGTTTGTGCGATAATCACTTTTTGGGTACTGTTTGCATATCCTAAAAGTTTATTAATTATATTTCTATCTAACTGCTGTGCGTCATCAATAATATATACTGTTTTATACCCATCGTTGTCCAGCTTTACATCAGAGCAAGAAATGAGTTTTGTGTTATCAAATTTGACTGCTTCCCATCCTGAAATTAAAAAATCATATGCAAGTTGATACGCTGTTATAGATTTCCCGCAACCAGGATCACTTTCAATAATGACACTATGCGCTTGCTCCAGTTTACATTTAGCCTCACTGAATTGAGGAAGTCTAGGACAAGCTAATACATCAGATGACTGAAGACGGTAACCCATTATAGCGTGCTCTAAACCAACTTGATTTGAGAAATCCAAACGGGTCCACGGATTAGTCTCTTTTGGCAATAATTTATTAACAATAGAATTAAGAGCTTCGGACGCTCTTAATGGAATAGAATCGGTTGCTGATGGAGATATTCGAAACACTTTATTTTTTGTTTCATTTGGTTCAATAAGTTGGTCAACAATATTTGAGTCAGATTCAGAATAACCTACAATAATAAGGGTAGATGGAGAATTTGTAACTGCCAAATGGATTAGTTCCTTATATGATCCATTCAATTCACCAGGACTATTCGGAAATATCCATTTTGTATTAAGGTTGCATACGTCACCATGAGGTTTTAACAAGTTATACCTGTTGTCATTAATGTGCGTACCATACAGACGTTTCCAAGCCATTTCTAATAAATCATCCCAATTGAAAGAGACAACAATTTTAAAGTATCCCGCATGGATTAATTGGCATAGATATTGGTGTGATATAGAAGGTTTACTGTGGTGATTATCATTCAGTATTTTAAATAGCTCTTTAAATCGTAACGCTGCTTGCGGATTAATTTCAATAAAGTTAAACGTGTTTTTTAGGTTTTCCGTTTCATCACCAATAATTAATTTTGCAGGTAGAGTTCGGTCGCATTTATACTTGTCCTTAATATCAGGAAATTCATCTACAACTTGCCATATTAATGGAGCAAGTTGATTATATAAAGGAAGACCAGCTTCAAAAGAAATTCCTGCACCCAGAATAGCAATAGCCCCATGAACTCTTGTTTCATTTACCAAATTTGAGAGTAAAGCATCTATATTAATCACAAAATAGTCCTTCCTTCCTAAATTATTAACTGCACATTATAGCCACAATTAACACTTTCATCCAAATATTTATATTATATCATACTTTATTGAATATTGTTATCCGACTGCATGAACATAAAAAATAGCCATATATCGTAGTACCGTTTTATACTAAAACATATCGCTTATAGCGTTTTTATAAGCTGTTTATTTTGTAATGTTAAACTCTTCTGCCTTTTTATTTTATGTAAGATTATTTAATCATATCTTAGTTTTAATTAAGTACTAGTATTTATTTATACTAAAATCACCTAATATTAGGACCTATCAGCAATAAAACGAAGAACTCATAAAATTTTATAGGTATACAATGTATAATTATCTGGTAATATATTTGAACATTTTTTTGTCTATAGAGGACTCGAAGTTTTAATTGACTGAATATTCGGATTTGCAATATTTTTTGCAGCATTATAATCTGCATTCATTGTATTCCCACATTTTAAGCAAATAAAAGTTTTTCGATTTATTCTATTTCTTTTATCAATATAACCACACAAAGAACACTTTTGACTTGTCATATGTCTATTAACGTACCTTACCTTAATATTTTTGTCCTGAGCTAATGTTTGTATACCTCTCTGTAGTTCATAATAGAACATGTTATTAGTAAAGCTTGTACCTGTTAAGTCTTCCATATGGATGGTTCGCACTTGATGTTTTATTGCAATATATAAAACTTTTAGAGCTATATTATAATTGTACCTATCAAGTATTTCATAAGGATTTTCTCCGGTTTTTATTAGTTTCCTTCCTTTTTTTATTACTGGTGCAGATACAAATGAGTAGTGATAATAATTATTATTAAAGGCTATATACATGATATTTGCGACTCCAAAGTCAACTCCCATAATCGTTTTAGTTTTCATAACATTCCCCCCAGGAAAGATCAATTAATTATCCATTTCCTTCATTAGTTTTATTAAATAAGACTACATCAGTATTTGATTATTAAGTTTTGTAACTTTCAATATACCCTGATAATAAATTAAGAATACTCTAATCCAGACATTTCAAATCGTGCTTATAATAAATTTTTTTATAAATGATTATATGTACATTAATACTTATTGTCTTTATTTTTCTATATATAATAACTATGTTAATAAATAAGTCAAAAATAATTTTTGTATAATAATAATAACTAAGACAATTAAATATTTTGTAGTATAACCATGCCATCTTCTTCTCTTATAAATCTTTTTAATGCTGCAATCATTTTAATCCTCCTTATCCGTTTATACCGTTAAAATTGATTTTCTAAAAATTTGATATTCCCTGCATAGATATTAATGCAGGTGTAACTACAATGATAATTATTGCAAAAAACATAATCATCATTGGAAACAGAAGCTTTGTAGAGGCTTCTTCTCCAAGTCTCCTTACTGCATTTTTTCGAATTTCCCAGCTTTCATTAGACTGAAGCTTTAACGTCATTACAAGTTCGCTCCCTCCTTTTTTTGTGTTTTGAATAATTGTTGACATAACTCTTGATATTTCAGGTGTTTTTAATCTTTTTGCAAATTCTCCGAATGCCTCTGATTCACTTACCCCTGTTTTGAGCTGAGATACTGTTTTTTCCACTTCTTTATAGAAAGCACACTTCTTTTTGCTGTCCAAAGAAATTTTTTCCCAGGCCTTTGACATTGTCAGTCCTGCATTAAGTAACAATGTAAGTTTATTTATAAAATCAGGAAACTCTAACTGTATTTCCAGACGACGTTTTTTAACCTGGCTGGTTAGCCTGGTATCATCCAGAATTATCATTATCCCGAATAAAAACGTTATGTAAATATTAAATACAGCCTGGTAATTAGATAAAATCCCCACAAGTAATTCACCGGGAATAATTAAAGCCATAAGTACAATTTTCTTTGCATGAAATATTCGTATATAAAATGCTGAATATTCCTGTCCATATATTTCACTAATCTTTACAATAGTCCTTCTGTCATAGGCCGAATTAAAGGAATAGCTGAATTTATCCAATATAAACAGCCCAAAAGGCAGTAATCTTTTTAGCGGATACTCCTTTGAATTTAAAACACCACAGTATTCAGAATAATTAGAATAATTTTTAATTAAAATGACGATAATAGTTATTATGTAAACAATTAAAACAATTCCAGTTAAAATCCATATTCTTAACATAATACCTCACAATTTTATATTCATTATTTTATTTGAAATAAAATATGCAACTATCAGAAGAATCAGACACAGTGTTACGGATATTCTGCCGGTAGTAGTAATAAATACTGGCTTTATATATTCTGCCGCAGTTGTTGACAAAATAAAAATCATTGCAATAGGCATAATATTTAGAATTTTCTGTTCAAATTTTCTGGATGAAAGTAATGTCTCTATTTCCTGTTTCATTTCGATTTTTTCACTTATTATTCTTGATGAGTTCTTAATTGCTTCAACGAGATTTCCACCAGTCCTTTTGCATATTATAATTACATCTGAGAAGTTTTTTATGTCATCTATATCAGAGCGGTCTGCAAAGTCTGAAATTGCATCTTCTATGCTTACATTCAGAGACAACTTATTAATAATTATTTTCGTTTCCCGAACTATATGTGCATCATCGCTGGGATATAAAACATAGAGGTCTGAAAGGGCTCCTACAAAAGACTTTTCCAAAGGTTTTCCTGCTGACAAAGAAGAGGCTAGAGATATGAGTAAATCCTTAAACTGCAAATTAAGTTCTCTTTTTCTTTTATGTATTATCTGCTTTCTTTTGTACTTCAAGTAAAATATACCTAACGGGCTTATTACCATTGAAATAACAATGCTCCTGTAAAACATGTAAGAAACGGCAAAGACAACCGCTGCAGCTGATAGTGCATATAATAATTTTATTTGAAGTGGAATCGAATATTCGTTATAATCAACCACTGAAATCCCTCCTAAAAATCATCATAAATCCCCGAATTTATCATTTTATGTTTATTAATTAATGGATTTAATGTTCTTTTCAAGCTTCCTGAGACAGTATTAATGGCTTTTTGATCTTTTTGAAATGTTTCTTCAAATATAAATAGCGGGTTTAGTTTTACTAATCCATTTTCTATTCCTAATACTTCTGAAATCTCCATTGTACGTCTGGACCCGTCCCTAAGCCTTGAAAGAAATATGATAATATCTATCGCCGAAGCTATCTGTTTTCTTACAGCCTCCAGTGGTAAAATTGCAGCACTCAGAATCATTGTTTCCAGTCGTGAAAACATATCTTGAGTAGAATTTGCATGTCCCGTACTAAGTGATCCGTCATGCCCTGTATTCATTGCAGCCAGCATATCTATTGCTTCCTCACCCCTTACCTCTCCAACGATTATACGATTTGGTCTCATTCGTAAGGCTGTTTTTATAAGATTTTTTATAGTTATTTCTCCTCTTCCCTCTACATTCGCATTTCTGGTTTCAAGACTCACAAGATTTGATATATTTGTTATTTGAAGTTCCGCAGAATCTTCAATAGTTATTATTCTTTCATCTATTGGTATAAAGTTTGAAAGTGCATTGAGGTAAGTTGTTTTTCCGGAACCGGTACTACCTGCCACAAAGATGTTATATTTTGCCGTTACCAGCATTTTTAGTGCCTCCGCTGCCTCAACGGTCAAAGATCCTAATTCAATAAGGCTTTCCATATCAATGGGTTGCCCTGGGAATTTTCTTATAGTTACAATAGGGCCATTCAATGCAATAGGAGAAAGTACTACGTTAAGCCTTGACCCATCCTTTAATCTGGCATCAACAATAGGATTTGATTCGTTCACTGTCCTGTTTACCGCTGTTACCATTATCTGTATAATATCTTCCAATTTTTGCTGGGATTCAAAGGAAATTTCAAGGCGGCTTATTTTTCCTTTCTTTTCAACAAATATATTGTTAGGGCCGTTGATCATTATTTCTGTTACCTCATTATCGTCGAGAATGGGCTGTAATATATCCAACCTGCGCAGAGAATTAAAAACGGCTTCAATTATTTGCTTTTTTTCAACCGTATTCAGAAAAACTTGTTTGGATTTATCCAATACAGTACGGACTACTAACTCACTAATCTCGTGATCTGTGAAATTCCTCTTTAAGTCAATTTTTTCATTAATTGAGGCTTTTATTTCATTGATGAGTTCCTGTTTCACACCGTACCCTCCATTTTATGTTTTGTATATCTTCCCGCGATATCTCTGAATGAATTAAGTATCATTTCAGACCCTCCGTTGAATTTGGAAAGGTTATTTAAAGAAGGGAAATCAGAATCGTAAACGATTTGGGACATGAGCTCCTGCTCAAGACAGAATTTATCAGACAGGAGAGCCTGTTGAGATACTTTGTTTGCAATATATTTTATTTTATTTTTCAATAAAGCTTTATTTTGAAAGCTTTTTGAAAGTATATCTATGCTGTTAATAAACAGCTTAGTTTTATGTAAACAACTTTCTTCCTTTGTTATAACGTACAGAATTTCATCGGACTTTTCAAAAACCTTCATTGTGTTTTCATTAAGCTGTGAATCCATATCTATCATTACAAGGTCATAATATCCACAGTCTTTTATAGCAGAAACAATAAAGTCAATATCCTCCGGCAGCATTTCTTTTATGTCAAATACATTGTTTGTCTGACTAAAATAGTAGACACCTGAATCATTTTCTCTGGAACAGATAGCAGGGATTTTTGTTACAAGGTTTTTATCCTTTTCCTTGGCAAAATATATAATATCAGAAAAGGAATACTGAGTATTACCGTTAAAAAAGATACCGGTTGATTGGAATTGCTCCAGATTCAGGTAAAAGACTGATAGACCTGTGAATGAACATATACTGCTAACTGCCAATGCCAAAGAAGTTTTACCTACAGTTCCGGCAGCTGAAAAAACTGAAATCACTTTAGTATTCTTTCCCCCGGTGCTATATATTTTATTTCCTGTTGTGGTATGTATATTTATTATTTCCACCGCAATTTGATTAACATCTTTGTATTTGTATATGTAATCGGTCTCACTTGTTGTTTCAGGGTTTTTTAAAGATGATAATAGAATTAAATCAATATTAGTATGTTTTTTTATTTCACTGTAGTATTTTTCTGAAGAAAGTATAACATTGGGGGCAATTTTTTTTATATTATTATTAATGTCATTGTGATCTCTGCAGTAGTATACCGCAAAAGTTTCTGAGTAACTATGAGTAAGAAAATTACATAAGTTGATTGAATACTCATTGTCGTCATCAATAATTAAGAGTTTTATGAGTGCCATGAAATATCTCCAATAGATTTTAAATTTTTAAAAGAAAATATAAAGACAAAAACAAATTAGAATTTACTAACACAACCATTATATTACATATTTTACGTTTGTCAAGTTTTTTTGTAATTATTTTAAGTATAAATAAAAGACATGAAAGATATTAAGTCCTCCATGCCTTTTATCTTATTTAAACTTAAATGAGTAAGATTTACTGAAGGGTTGGTACAGTCCAATCAACCCATCTTGCCTTGTCAAAAGTATATGTTTTGTCTGACCTGAATACATTGGTGCTTACGTTTTGACCAAGCAGGAATTTCTGAATAAATGCTGTTACTTCTGGCTGCTGTGATGCAGGGAACTGGCAATGTCCGTGTCCGCCTATTGAGGAATAACCCATGTTGTCCTGTACTCCAAGAGCTTGGTATATCATACGGCCTGCTGTTGCAGTGTTCCAGCAGCTGAAATTGCCTAACCATTCAAAATCTGGATTTTCTATAACAAGCAATCCTCTAGGTGCACACAAAGCTTCTATTTCATGATGGTCATAAGGAAGTTTTGTTGTATTATTAACAAATTGGTTTAGAGCCTTTGCAAACCAAACGTTCTCACCAACAATTTCTGAAAGTGTCTGAACGTTCTGTCCTGCTGCCATCTGAGCATCAGCTGTTCTCCAACCAGAAGCTCCTCCGTTACCTGATTCCTGAGGAATGGTGAGAGCGATTCTCTCATCGAATGCACCAATTGCAAGTGCACCCTTTCCGTTACGTGAACCGCCTGTTACACCTAATTTTGTTGGATTTATATTGGCTGCAGGTGTCATTTCAAGTGCATCAATAAGACGGTCAGTACCCCATGCCCATGCAATCAATGCTCCGGCATCGTATGTACTTCCGTAAAGATCAAAGAACTTTCCTTTTCCTCTTGAGCTTCCGTCAACTTCCTGTGCAATTTCATCAGCAGGAAGAGTAATCAAAGCAACTCCCAGTTTAAGTATTTCACTGGTATTAAGAGTATTCATATTTACACCTATCATTGCTGGATATGGAGCCTTACCTGTAGTAGGGTATTGGATTGAACATGCAAATGATATTGTTTTACTGCCTTGTTTACATGTTATAGTAATTTTGTTGCTGCTGTATGAAGCAGTAACTGATTCGGGCTTACCCGGTTTTACTCCGTATTCAAAGGCCTGGGCCAATTGACTGATTTCATAACGACGTTGTTCCCACTGGCTCTTTGTTGTAATACGAGTACCTTTTTTGGCTCCAGTCTTATACATAAATGGATCAGGAAGTTTTGCATTTGCCTGCAAGGATGAAAATGCAGGTATTGTTATGGGTTCAAGAACAGGTGGTTGTTCAACATCAGGGTCAGGTAAAGTTGCTTGACCTAGCAGGTATTTTTTAATCATTGACAAATCAAGTGAATCTACAGAGCCACTCTTATCAACATCAGCAGCATTTTTTCCCTGGTCACTAGGGAAAGTAGTTATTGTTCCAAGTAAATACATTTTCATCAAGGAAAGGTCTAAAGCATCTACGGTTCTATCTCCATTAACGTCACCGTAAATAAAAGCCGGTGTTGTTGCAGCTGACGTGTTGACAGCGCCTGCAGCTGCAAAAATACAAACAAAAATTGATAAACATACTAAAAAGGAAATTCCTTTTTTCATATCTTTTCCCCCTCTTTATTATAGTCTTCTGTTATATTTTGATATAACTTTCTCCCGGAGTGACGTTTACATACTAATCACAGATGTCTTCCAAGGGTCAATATTTATAGCTTCTTCCAACCGTATTATAAACAACCCAAAAGGCCAGCTGTTTTACACAACACCTGCCTGATCACATACGATTGTAAAAATATTTAGCATTATTCAGCAATTTAAATGGAAATTTTATTATATTGGCTATATTTAATATTTTAGGCTGTTATCGGTACCATAAATTTGTTTTATTTATGTTCCGAGAACTTAAATGAAGTGATTTTATTACAATTTCGTACATTTATAAATGGTGCTACTGTTCCCATCATATAACCACTTTGAAATTTATCCAGTGAAAAAATTTGTAGACGGATTCCTCCTACTCTGTATTCACCTCCTTTTTATTTGTTATCATTAAGAGACTCTCAATCATCCTTATTATACAATATATAGTAATTTTTAGTAAAGACTTTTTTTAATTAATTTTGTAAAAGGTGTGTATCAATATCCATTAATTGATATTTTACCCATGTCCGTGGATGCTTTGATTTTTATGCTACCATCTATACCCGTGAACTGATTATTTTGTAGTGTACCGTAACTGTCTACTGTAACATCCGAATCCTTAGGAAAGCTTAATTCTACATTGCCCGCACCTGTCTTAAATACATACTGTGAATTATCCTGGCACTCGGCATTTGATGATATATTTCCGGCTGTTATATTTATTGTGGAATCCCTCAAAAGCTTTCCCGAATCAAGGCGAAAGTTTCCTGTATCACATTTCCAAATGAGTTTTCCGTTCATTGCCTTAATTTCAGTGTTAGCAGAATCCACGTCTCCTGTGATATCCCCCTCAAATTTGTCCTCAATTAGTATAGATCCTACATCTTGTTTTATAGATATATTTTTAATAGTCCGGGGAACAGTTAACTTTATTTCACTATAAAAATCCTGAGGTTTTTTAATTTTACCGGCGTAAGAGACTGTAATAAATGTTGTTTTTTCTTTTTGACTTGATTTAATAGAATATTTCTTCAAAAGTTTCTGCAGAGCTTCATCGGACTTATTCCCACGGACAACATGTTTTGCTTCATATTTAATTTCATCATTATCCCAGCAGTATATTTGTAAATTTCCTGAATCTATGTTGATATTAAGTGTCTTTATTGACTTATTTACCTTTACCGAACCATTATTATAGCTATATGTACTGTGTTTAGGAAACACTGTGTTGTCACTGCCGCAGCTGCTTAATATAATAAATGCAGCCATTACCAGACACAAGGGTATTCTTTTCATGATATCACTCCTGCAAGTCATAATGTTGTAAGAATAATAACATATTACCTTACATTTAAACAATTATTTCCTATTTGCATTATAAAAGGGGCTGTTACAAAACTAATTTGTTTTGCAACAACCCCTGATTTTATAAATCTTATATTATACTTTTCATATACCCTGCAAAGTGAGCAAAAACGATACCCGGTTCCTCAAGGTCAAGACACCATCTTTTTACCCATTCAAGGGAGACATATCCGTTATAGCCGTTCTCTTTGAGAAGTTCAACAGCAGCTTTCACCGGAATATCACCGTAACCGGTCATTTTGTATTTAATGGTACCATCAACAACTATTGAATCCTTGATGTGTACGAAACATATGTGTTCCTTCAAATTACTGTATGTGTATTCCAACGATTCATTAAAAAACCTGACAGGGTGATGTATATCCCAAAGTACTCCAACACTGTCTGAGTTAACTTTATTCAGCAATGCTTTCATAACCTTTGAATCGGCAAATACACCGTTGGTTTCAACTAATAATTTAACACCTTTCCCCTTTGCCTCGACTGCAAGAATTTTAAGGCTTTCAGCAACAAAATCAATATCTATTTCAGAAGGTTGCGGCTGAGCATCTCCTAAAACCCTTACATAAGGCGTACCCAGCTTTTGAGCCAAATCAATATAATCAATACCTTCTTTTATATGTTTATCTATATTGGCCTTGTCAAATAAAAAACACGCTGAAGTCAAACAAGGTAATTCAAGACCTATTTTAGTCAATTTCTTCTTTGTAAGTTCTATGTTATCGTTTGAAAAATGTTTTTCTTTAGGTACATAAAGTTCATTGCCGATACCCCTTACTTCAATACCGTCAAAACCTATATCCTTTGCAGTTGAAAGCATATCCTCCCAACTCCATCCCGGACAGCCCAATGTGGAAAACGAAATCTTCATAAATAGCCACCTCCGAATATAACCGCTTTTTTTCATGATAACATGTTTTCTTTGGGCTGTCATCAGTTTTGCCATTATTTGTACCAGCTATGATTTATTCAACTATTACCCAAAATACTCGATTCCGGCTTGGAAAATTTTCTGATCTTTTTCACCTGGTACATTTTTGTACAGGTTTGTACCTATTCTTTCGGAATGTCCCATCTTACCGAAAACTCTACCATCGGGGCTTGTAATACCTTCTATGGCATTTATTGAGCCGTTAGGATTGTATGATATATCATAAGTGGGCTTTCCATCAAGATCAACATACTGTGTCGCTATTTGTCCATTTGCTTCCAGTGCAGCCAGAACGTCACTGCTTGCAGTAAACCGTCCTTCACCGTGAGATATTGCTACTGTATGAATATCACCAACCTTTACGTTATTGAGCCATGGTGAAAGGTTTGATGCTATTCTTGTTTTAACTAGACTGGATTGATGTCGTCCTATTGTATTAAAGGTCAGTGTAGGACATGCCTCGTCAATTTCTCTTATTTCACCGAATGGAAGAAGACCTAACTTAACAAGTGCCTGGAATCCGTTACAAATACCCAAAACCAATCCGTCTCTGTTTTTCAGAAGCTTCATGACAGCTTCACTGACAACAGGATTTCTGAAAGCAGTGGCAATAAACTTGCCTGATCCTTCAGGTTCGTCGCCGGCACTGAAACCTCCGGGAATCATGATTATCTGAGAATTATCTATCAGTGTTTCCATTCTCTTTATAGACTCTTCGATGTCATTATGCGTCATATTCTTTATTACCAGTGTTTCTACGATTCCTCCGGTATTTTCAAATACCTTTCTGGTATCGTATTCACAGTTTGTTCCCGGAAATACAGGAATAAATACTCTTGGCTTTGCAAGCTTTACAGAAGGTTTTACTTTTGTTTTTGCCTCATAACTATATGCAACTACATTTTTCTGTTCTTCCGTTACCCTTGTAGGGAAGACCTTTTCTAAAGGCTCCTGCCATTTAGATGCAAGTTCATTAAGTTCAATTAAAGTTCCGTTTATATTAATTTCAGAATTGCCTGTTGTAACACCCAATACAGTGTATCTAAGTCCTTCAAGAACCTTTGTCAAATCTATGTTTTCAGGTATTTCAAGGATTAAAGAACCATAGAAAGGTTTAAACAGAAGTGAAACATCCCCTATCCCTTCAAGCTTGAATCCTATCATATTTCCAAATGCCATTTTGCTGATTATTTCAGCAATACCGCCTGATCTTACAGAGCTTGCAGAGAGTATAGCTTTTTCTTTGGCAAGCTTATTGACACGACTGTATACTTTGTCAAGCTCATCAAAATCAGGAAGCATATTATCGTCAAGTTTTACTTTTAGGAGTACAACCTTGCTTCCTACAGCTTTGAATTCATTTGAAACTACATTTTCTACATTGACTGTGTTTACAGCAAAGGAAACCAATGTCGGCGGAACATCCATGTCCATAAAGCTTCCTGACATACTGTCCTTTCCGCCGATAGCTGCCGTTCCCAGCTTCATCTGTGCATAGTACGCACCAAGTAAAGCGCTAAGAGGTTTTCCCCAACGCTTTGCATCTTTTCCGGGCTTTTCAAAATACTCCTGTAGTGTCAGCCTTGCTTTGCTGTAATCACCACCCATAGCAACAATTTTTGCAATTGATTCTACAACAGCATATACTGCTCCATGAAAAGGACTCCATTTTGATATATCAGGATTGTATCCAAAGGACATAAGTGTTCCGGTTGTTGTATCACCTTCCATAAGAGGCAGCTTTGCAGCCATACCTTCCGCAGGAGTAAGCTGAGTTTTTCCACCGAAAGGCATAAGTACTGTATTTGCACCTATTGTTGAATCAAATCTTTCAATCAATCCTTTTTGGCTGCATCTGTTAAGATTTTGCAGATTTTTAACCCAGTATTCTTTTATACTGTCTATCTCTATTTCATTACATTCATCAAAATATGTTATTTCTTTTGGTGCTGAAATCTCTATGTCTATTCGTTGCTTTGCACCGTTTGAATTCAGGAATTCACGGCTTAAATCAACTATTTGATTTCCTCTCCATGACATTTTAAGTCTTGGTTCTGCCTTTACTTCCGCAACAACAACTGCTTCCAAATTTTCTTCTGCTGCATGGGCTATGAATTTTTCCACATCGCAAGCTTCAACAACAACTGCCATACGCTCTTGTGACTCTGAAATTGCCAGTTCTGTTCCGTCCAAACCTTCATATTTCTTTGGTACTGCGTCAAGATTTATTTCAAGTCCGTCAGCCAATTCTCCAATTGCAACGGAAACACCGCCTGCACCAAAGTCATTACATCTTTTTATCAATGTACTTACATCAGGATTTCTGAATAAACGCTGTATTTTTCTCTCTGTAGGAGCATTACCCTTCTGAACCTCAGCACCGCATGTCATGAGAGATTCTTCAGTATGTGCCTTTGATGAACCGGTTGCTCCTCCACAGCCGTCTCGTCCTGTTCTTCCTCCTAGAAGCACTATCTTGTCTCCTGCCTCCGGCTGCACCCTTACAACGTTTTTTCTTGGTGCTGCACCGATTACGGCACCGATTTCCATTCTTTTTGCAACATAGCCCTCGTCGTAAATTTCAGCTACTTGTCCGGTAGCAAGACCTATCTGATTTCCGTAGGAACTGTATCCCAAAGCTGCTCCGGTGGTTATTTTCTTCTGAGGCAACTTGCCTTGTATAGTATCTTCGAGCTTTGTTCTTGGGTCGCCACTTCCGGTTACCCTCATTGCCTGGTATACATAAACTCTTCCTGATAACGGGTCTCTGATAGCACCTCCAAGACATGTTGCAGCTCCACCAAAAGGCTCGATTTCTGTAGGATGGTTATGTGTCTCATTTTTAAACATTACGAGCCACTCTTCATTTTTTCCGTTTACATCAGCATTAACAACAATACTGCATGCATTTATTTCATCAGAGAGGTCAAGGTCGTTTAGTTTTCCTTGTTTTTTCAGTGCTTTCATTGCCATAAGAGCTACATCCATAAGGCATATGTCTTTGTCGTTACGCTCCTTGTAGATATCCTCTCTTTTTTCTATGTAGTCCTTGTAGGTTTCCTCAATGATTTCAGTAAATCTGCCTTTTTCAAACTTTACACTGTCAATACAGGTAAGAAAGGTTGTATGTCTGCAGTGATCCGACCAGTAAGTGTCTATCATTCTCATTTCTGTTACAGAAGGGTCTCGCTTCTCAGTATTTTTAAAGTAGCTCTGGCAGAAAACTATGTCGTCAAAAGACATTGCAAAACCCATTTCCCTTAAAAGCTCGGAAAGTTGTTTTTCATCCATGGATATAAAGCCGTCAAGAGTAGAAACATCTTCCGGCTGTTCAGCCTGAGATTTAAGAGTTTCAGGCTTTGCCAACTTTGCTTCCCTGCTTTCAACGGGATTTATATAGTACTTTTTTATTGAATTGAATTCTTCTTCATTAATGCTGCCCTCTAAAACTATTACTCTGGCAGTGTTTATATCAGGTCTGTCGCCTTGTGTCAAAAGCTGTATGCATTGGGCAGCAGAATCAGCCCTTTGATCGTATTGTCCCGGAAGATATTCAACAGCAAAAGCTCTGCATTCTGAAGGAATTTCATACTCCTCATCATACGCAAAATCAACTGTTGGTTCGGAAAAGATAGTATTTCTTGCCAACTGATATTCAGAATCGCTTATACCTTCCACATCATATCTGTTTACTATTTTTAAAGAATTCAATGACTTTATTCCCAGCGTTTCTCTCAAATCCTTTAAAAGTCCCTGTGCTTCAACGTCATAAGGATGTTTCTTTACAACAAATAATCTCTTTACAGTACTTTTCATTTGGCAGTCCTCCTAATATATATAAATTCATTCGAATAATCTTTCTAATTGTAATTATATTATGATAAAATATATTAGTAAAATTAATATATTTAATACGTTGTATTAGGAGTACTTATGGATATTAACTTTGAGTTATATAAAATATTTTATCAGTGTGCTGAAAATAAAAGCTTTTCAGAGGCAGCACGTAAACTTTTTATAACACAGTCGGCCGTAAGCCAGTCTGTTAAGGGTCTTGAAAAGCAGCTTGGAGTAACATTATTCTACAGAAAGTCGAGAAATATCCAGCTAACAAATGAAGGCGAGCTTCTTTTCAGTTATGTTTCACAGGCCTATAATTTTTTGAAAACTGCGGAAGAAAAGCTTCAGGAATTTGAAGGCCTCACTGCCGGTGAAATCCGAATAGGAGTAAGCGATTCAATCTGCAAATACTTCATAATGCCATATATAAAAAAATTCGGACAAATGTACCCGAATATTATGGTTAAGGTTATCAATAGAACAACTCCCCAACTACTGGACGTTTTAAAAGGGGGCCTTATAGATATTGCCATTTCTACCCTGCCGGTTAACCAGGATATGTTTAATGCTGTTTCTTTTATTTCTGTTCAGGATATTTTTGTAGCATCAGATAAGTTTAAAGAATTAAAGGGAAGGGAAATAACCTTGCAGGAATTGAACAAATATCCTCTTGTATTGTTACAGTCGGACAGTTCAACCAGAAAATCTGTTGATCGTTTCTTCCAAAGCCAAGGCCTAACATGTTCTCCTGAAATAGAGCTGGAAAGTCTAGACCTTCTGGTTGAATTCGCAAAAATAGGTACAGGAATAGCCTGTGTACTAAAGGAAAGTGCAGTAGATGCAATAAAATCAGGCGAATTATTCCAGATTATATCAAAAGAACCCCTACCACCAAGAAGTATAGGGGTTGTCACCATGAAAAACGTGGTGTTATCTAAAGCAGTCAAAACTTTTATAAGTGAACTGATATAAAACTACAGCAGTTCACTTATAAGTGCTTCTTTTTCTTTTGCAAAGTCAACAAAGTCCTCGTTTATTTTTACAACGGGGGCATAGGCACAAGAACTTGGAACGTAGACTACTTCCCCAATTTCGCCGTTGTCAAGCTTTACCTTTGAACCGATATAATACCTTGGCATATTATCAAACATTATACCCATTACCATAGGGTCAACAATATCGTACCCTATTTTCTCCATCTCCTTAAATGCCGAGAATGGTGTCTGCTTTTCTTTGTAAACCCTTTCGGACGTTATTGCATCAAATATATCTGCAGCAGTAATTATTTTTGCATAAAGATTCTTTTTATTGCCCTGAATACCAAATGGATAACCTGTACCATTTTCCTTTTCGTGATGCAATATAACTGCTCTTTTTATTTCCATTGAAATTTCAGGAATGTTTTTAATAATATCATACCCGTAAATGGGATGCCTTTTTATAATCTCAAACTCGCTGTCGTTAAGTGGTCCCTTTTTATTTATAATTTCAGTGGATATTTTGGATTTGCCTATATCATGCAAAAGTCCTGCCATGGCAAGATCTTTAATCTGCAATTTGCTCAGGTTCATCCACTTACCCAATAGCATTGCATAAAATGCAACATTTACTGAATGTGAATATGTATATTGATCGGCAACTTTAATTGAATTAATACATTCAATTATTGAATTTACGTCACCCAGTCTCTCATAGATATTATCTGTAATGGTTTTTACATTATCAATATCCAATTCCTTACCTATTGCCAGGTTACGCAATATTGCCTTGGTAGCATTAACATCCTCAATATATTGTTTCTGGCTGTCGCTAATAATCATATCTGAAAGATATTCGTTGCCAAGAATAGAATGAGACCTGTATATGGTTACTCTTTCAACTCTAAAGGCTTTTAGCTTTTTAATAATATGCTCTGATATCAATGTATCAGACGGAACTATCATGTTCCCTCCACGGGTATAAACATCATCAGCCAAAATACTATCCATAATGTCTTTACTTACTTTAACATATTCTCTTTCCACATTAGCACCTACTTTTATTTATTTATAAGGGTATAAAATTCTAAGTAAGGAAACCTCTATATATTATACTATCATTTTACAAAATAGTCAGCTAGTTTTTTTTAAGGCTATTTACAGCGGTTTTAGCCTGTCATATTTCCCAAAAAAGCCGCACTGACAATAGTATTATGGTAACCTTTATCAGATGCGGCTTTTAAATTTTATTTTCATTTATAATGTGAACTTTGATACCTGATCCTTTAGCTTCTTGGAAGCAACAAGATTATCCTGAGTAGAAACTTTGACATTTACAAAGTGTTCAACAACCTCAGCTGTTTTAACTGTAATAACTTCAACTCCTTCTGCACTTTCATTTACACTGGAAGTAACCTGTTCCAACGCAGTAACAATGTTTGTAATGGAATTGTTCATAGCCTTTGCAGAGTCATTAAATTCATTCATTATCTTGCTGAACTGTGCTGAATCGTTATAGTACTGCTCGCCTGTATCAATAAGCTTCTTATAGTCGTTTAATACTTCCTTGTCTACGAATTCCAGAAGTACTCCTGCACTGTCAGTCAATGCGCCTACTGATTCATTTACAGTCTTTACTATATTTTTAATATCAGCTGCAGTTTTTGAAGACTGGTCTGCAAGCTTTCTTATCTCATCTGCTACTACAGCAAAACCTTTTCCTGCTTCGCCTGCTCTTGCTGCTTCTATAGCCGCATTAAGTGAAAGCAGGTTTGTCTGTTCCGTTATCTGGAGTATGGCCTGAGCAAGCTGATCAATGTGAGAAACCTCTCCAGCCTTATCAATTGCTCCCTGAAGCTGCTGTTTAACTTCAAGGTATACATTATTAGCGTTCTCTGCTGATAAAACTGCACTTTCCTTTATTTCACTTGCCTTAACGCTGACTTCATTTGCTGTTTGTGCCCCTTCCTCTGAGTTTTGGGCAATAAGGTTAATATTTTTCTTTATTTCCTGAGTACTGAAATTAATCTGATGAGATGTAGCGGCTGATTCCTGCATTGACGCCGATATGTGCTCTGTAGTTGCTAATGTATCATCTGCTTTTTCTTTTAAGTTTTCGGTCATTCTTTCTACTTGCTGAGAATTTTCAATAACTTTTTCAGATGCATTAGCCATAAGTCCAAGTATTTCTCTCAGCGAACCCCTCATAGTTGAAAGGTTTCTTGCAAGAAAACCTATTTCGTCCTTTCTGCCTTTTATCTGGTTATATGTTTTGTCATGTGATAAATCAAAATTCGCAGTTCGTTCAACAACACGTGAAAGCACTTTGATAGGCATGGTAAGAGAAAAAGTAAGCCACAACCCTACCGCAACAGCAAATATACAGAATATTGCCGTAATTATATAAACAGGAAAATCGTAAATACTATATAAGGCTGTCCCACCGCCGACAATAATTATGCAACCGATAACAATACACAGTATCTTTTTGCCTATAGACATGTTTTTCGCCCCCAGTAAGTTTATAAAATAAAATAAAACACAAGTTCATAGTAACATATTATTTGAATAAATTCCATATTATTAAAGATACTTTTACTATTTTCAACTATGATGGAATTTTGTATGAAAAAAAGCAGAAAACATTAAAAATTTATAACCGAAAGGTTCTTTACGATATATATTTACCAAATCAAATGTGCTAACATAGCTTAATGATCGATGTATTGAATTTAGTACATATCTTCCAGCTTTTTTTGCAACTATTCACTGTTTTTATGATATTATTTTGTTGTAAGACTATTTATTTAACTACATAAAACATGGGAAGGTGATTATATGTCTGAACAAATCAGATTAATTGCTTCACGAATAAAAGAGTTAAGAGAAATATCTGAAATTACTGTTGAAGCACTTGCAGCAGAGCTTAAAATTTCTGAAGAAGCTTATAGGTCATACGAAAGCGGTGAAACCGATATTCCGGTAAGTTTTCTTTATCAAATAGCAAATAAGTTTAATGTCGAACTTTCAGCAATAATTACGGGAGATGCTCCAAAACTTCATACTTATCAGCTTGTTCGGGATGGAAAAGGTGTAAGTGTTGAAAGACGCGAACATTATAAATATCACAGCCTTGCTTACAATTTTGTCGGGAAAAAGGCTGAGCCTTTTATTGTAACTGTTGAGCCGGAGGCTTCTGATTCACCTGTACACTTTAATTCCCATAAAGGACAGGAATTTAACTATATTATAGAAGGAACTCTTAAAATAATAATTAATGGACGTGAGCTTGTTATGAATGAAGGTGACTCAGTTTATTTTGATTCTTCAGCAAGTCACGGAATGAAAGCTATGAATGGTAAAAAAGCCAGATTTCTGGCAATTATTCTTTAGGTATCAGGGGGAGTAAGTAATGTTGGAAAAATACTTATCTCGGGTAGACTTTACATCTTATGAGGATTTTTACGAGAACTTTAAAATAAATGTACCTGAGAACTTTAATTTTGCATATGACGTTGTTGATGAATATGCAAGGACAACACCAGATAAGGTAGCAATAGTATGGTGTGATAAATCGGGAGCCGAAGAAACGTTCACCTTCGGTCAGTTAAAAGAGTATAGCGATAAGACAGCTAACTTTTTTAAGTCATTGGGTATTAAAAGGGGCGACCCTGTAATGCTTATACTAAAAAGACGCTATGAGTTCTGGTTCTGTATTCTGGCTTTGCACAAGCTGGGTGCCGTTACAATTCCGGCTACTCATCTGCTCACTTCAAAGGATATAGTTTATAGAGCTAATGCAGCAGATATAAAAATGATCGTTTGTGTTAACGAACCAGAGGTTGTAAAGCATATAGAAGATTCCGCAAGTAAAACACCAACCGTAAAATATAAGGCATTGATTAATGGTACCAAGGATGGCTGGTTGGATTTTTCATCCGGCATTGAAGAAGCTTCCAGTGAATTTCAAAGGCCTCAGGGAGATTCAGGCTCTCACAACAGCGACATATCATTGCTATACTTTACGTCGGGTACTACAGGTATGCCAAAGATGGTTCAGCACGATTACGAATATCCTTTGGGACATATCCTTACAGCCAGATACTGGCAGAATGTTTCTGAAGGCGGCCTGCATCTGACTGTTGCCGATACAGGCTGGGCTAAAGCCGTATGGGGCAAAATATATGGCCAATGGTTATCAGGGTGTGCCGTATTTGTATATGACTTTGATAAGTTTGTTCCAAAGGAACTTCTTGAGGTTATTTCAAAGCACCATGTTACTTCTTTTTGTGCTCCTCCTACAATTTATAGATTTTTTATAAAGGAAGATCTCTCCAAGTTTGATTTAAGCAGTCTGAAATATTGCACTGTTGCAGGAGAACCTCTTAATCCCGAGGTATACAGCCAATTTTACAAGGCTACTGGCATAAAGCTAATGGAAGCCTTCGGTCAGACAGAATTGACTGTTACAGTAGGTACTTTCCCTTGGATGGAGCCAAAGCCGGGGTCAATGGGTAAGCCGTCTCCGGGATACGATATAGACCTTCTTGATGACAACGGAAATTCATGTCAGGATGGTGAAGAAGGCCAGATTGTTGTTAGGACTACCAAAAGGAAACCTGCCGGTATGTTCGGTGGCTACTACAGAGACGAGGCACTTACTAAGAGCGTATGGCATGATGGTATTTATTATACAGGCGATATGGCGTGGCGTGATGAAGACGGCTATCTCTGGTTTGTGGGCAGAGCTGATGATGTAATTAAAAGCTCAGGTTACAGAATTGGGCCTTTTGAGGTTGAAAGTGCTTTGCTTGAACATCCTGCAGTTTTGGAATGTGCCATAACTGCTGTTCCTGACCCTATCAGAGGTCAGATTGTTAAAGCTACGGTTATACTTGCTAAGAACTATACTCCAAGTGACGAACTGGTTAAGGAACTTCAGGATCATGTAAAGAGGGTTACGGCACCTTACAAATATCCAAGAATCATTGAGTTTGTAAATGAGCTTCCTAAAACCATAAGTGGAAAAATAAGACGTGTTGAAATAAGACAGACAGATAAAGATAAATAGAAAATCATATATAAAACCCGGATAGCCATTTAATGCCATCCGGGTTTTTGCTTGCCGTTTTTTTATATTAAAGAACTTTTATCAATATTTCATTACTTCTTTGTATAAATTTGGCCATTGCATCAGGCCCCAAAGTCTGGTGACTCATCATGGCTAAATCATATATATGTTCGCTTACCAGTTTCACATCTTCTTTTCTTTCATCCTTTTCTTTTAAATCAAGTAATGCCTTTACGAGTTTATTTGAAGAGTTCAACACAAGAGTCTGTTCTTTTGGGAACATATGACCCATATCCATTCCCCCGAACATCTTACTCATTTCCTGCATTCTTCTTGACTGCTCTGACAGCAGTACTACAGCCGGTATAGTTTCATTTTTCAAGGATTCAACCTGTATTTTAAGTTTTTCATCATTTACAGTTTCCTTGAATAAATTTTCAAGATAGCTGACTTCAGCTTCAGGAATACCTGTGTTCTCGTGCTTCATGCTTTCAGAAATATCAGCATCTATTCTGTTAAACTGCAGGCCTGCGCCTTTGCTTTCAAGGAGAGACATAAAGTGATTGTCAATCATATTTGTAAGTATTACCGCTTCCATTCCGTTTTCATTAAAAAGCTTGATATACTGAGCCTGCTGATTTTCATCTGAAACATAGAATACTTTGTTCTCATGTTTGTCCTTATTGTTTTCGAGATATTCCTTGAGAGTAGTGTATCCTCCTTTGGTTGACTTGAATATAAGTACATCCTTGACTCTGTCATAGAATTTTTCTTCACGTAAACAGCCATATTTAACGAATGGATTTATGTCATCCCAGTATTTATTATAGTTTTCCCGGTCATTCTCAAATATGGATGTAAGCTTGTCTGCAACCTTCTTTGTTATGTGAGTGGAAATCTTGTTTACATAACCATCGTTCTGCAAGAAACTTCTTGAAACATTCAAGGGCAAATCAGGACAATCCAGCACACCTTTTAATAACAGTAAAAATTCAGGAATTACCTCTTTTATATTGTCCGCAACAAATACCTGATTATAGTAAAGCTTTATCTGCCCTTCGTTAGTCTCAAATTCGTGTTTGAGCTTAGGGAAATAAAGTATACCCTTTAGGTTGAATGGGTAATCCATATTTAAATGTATCCAGAAAAGCGGTTCATTAAAGTCATGGAACACTTTTGAATAGAACTGCTTATACTCTTCGTCTGTACAGTCCTTTGGATTTTTCAGCCAAAGAGGCTGTGTATCATTTAAAGGTTCAGGCTTTTTAGGCTCTGAATCTGGCGTTTCTTCGCCTTCTTTTGTTTCTTCTTTCTTTTCTTCTACCTTTGCAGCATCCTCAAGATATAGTTCATATGGCAGGAAGGCAAAATATTTCTCGAGGGTAGTTCTCATTGTGAATTCTTCCGTAAATTCCAGACTGTCATCAGCCAGATAGAGAGTTATTGTTGTTCCTCTCTCATTCCTGTCGGAATCTGACATTTCAAATTCTGTTCCTCCATCACTTACCCACTTTACAGCAGCTGCATCTTTTTGATATGAAAGTGTGTCAATCTGAACGCGCTGTGATACCATAAATGCCGAATAAAATCCAAGTCCAAAGTGACCTATGATTTGCCCGTCGTCTGACTTGTCCTTGTATTTTTCAAGAAAATCGACTGCTCCTGAAAAAGCAATCTGATTTATATATTTTTTTACTTCTTCCTCTGTCATTCCCAATCCGTTATCTATTACTTTTATGGTCTTATCATTTTTATTGACAATGACCTTTATTTCAAATTTATTACCTTCGGGCAGTTCGGCTTCTCCCATAGCATCAAGTTTTTTCATTTTGCTAATGGCATCACTTGCATTTGACACAAGTTCCCTTATAAATATGTCCTTTTCAGAGTACAACCACTTTTTAATTATTGGAAATATGTTTTCCGTATTTATTGAAATACTTCCGCTTTCGTGTTTCATAATATTACCTCCACTTCATTTTTTACACTATTAATAATATAACTCGAATAGTGTAAAGTTTCAAGTATTTTTTAGCACTCAACCAATAAGAGTGCTAACAAGTTTTATGAAAGTGGCTCTATCTCAAGTGTACAGCGATATCCTTTTCATTTCATCACATGATATATTTTTCTTCTTTTCTTCCAGGTGTGTAGTCAATACGACTTTTCCCTTCCATAAATCCACAAGATGTTTAAGGGTTTCATAAGCGTAGCTCAATTCCAGTTCACGCCCGTCGAATTCGTGTTCAAGGAATAAAGTATTCTCCTTTGTGCTCCATTCAGTTACTTTTATTGTAGGAATACTCCCAATACCCACTGTATTGCACAAAGTATCCCTTACCTTTTTCCAGCCCTCATCATCTGAAACCTCTGAAATCATATAATCGTTTCCCGTAGCTATATATTCAAAAAGATTCATTTCACCGCATAATTCCTGCGTCAGGTATCTTCTGATAAAAGATTGATCTCTCTCGTTTTCCCTTACCTCAAATATTTTATCTATACCCTGTGTATTATATAGGTTCTCAATGATTTTATATCCTATGAAATAAGGATTTATACTTGATTTTAAAGGCCTGATTACCTCATTGTGTTTTCTTAAGAATTCAAAATGCATATTCTGAGGAAGTTCAAGCTTGTTTAATATGGTAAAATGCCAGAAACTGGCCCAACCCTCATTCATTATTTTTGTTTCAATCTGTGGTATAAAGTACTGGGCTTCTTCTCTTACAATAGAAAGTATATCCTTTTCCCAGTCCTGCAAACGGCCATATTCTTCAATAAAGCTTAGTATGTCCTCCTGAGGCTCCTCCGGTATTTTTATTTCCTGACTGCCAGACTCAGTGTCATCCTTCCTTTCATTTCCGGAGTACCTTTCAAGATTCGGAAAATCAGATTTATGTTCAGATAAAGCGGATTTTGATTTCTCTTTTTCCTTTTTATTATTGCGGAAGTCAATTATCCTTTCCGTTTGCAGTTTTATAGCATGTGCTGCATTAAGAATCTTTTCGACTTTTGCATAACCGATGCTCGGATCAGAGATATAATCACGTATACGGTTCGCATGGTTTTTAAAGGTCTCTACTGCATACTCAGCTTTTGTTCCTTTATTGAAAAGCCTGTTATTTTTGAAAAAATCATTATGTGCATATACATGTGCTATTGTAAGTATCTGAACAAGAAGTGAATTATCCTTCATCAGGTAGGCTATACACGGGTTGGAGTTTATAACCATTTCATACGGAAGTCCTGTAAGATTATATTTATGTAGAGTTTTAATCCTCTCGTAAGATTTTCCGTAACTCCAGTGGGGATAGTGGGATGGCATTCCTACGTATGATTCATAGCCTATCATATCTTCATAGTTTATTATTTCAAATTCCTGATTATAAAAGTTCAGGCCGCTTTCCACCGCTATTTTTTCTATACGCTCATTCCAGTATTCCAGCTCCTTTAAACTAAAATCCGCCATTAGCTTTTTATTCCTCCCGATTTATTTAATATTTAATCTAATTTAAAATCGCCTTCTCGTCCCTGTCGCTTGCTTTATCAAGGAGCTTTTTAAGTGCCGGAAGGACATCCTCTTTTTTATTGATATTAATAGCTGCAAAGTTCTTACTTTTAATCTTGGTCTGAAATTCGTTTTTTATGGTACTGCCTATATTGTAATAACCGGGTACTATTTCTCCATAGCCGAACAGATTGCATACCTCACAAAGCTTGTTAGCACTTTCTACAGCTCTTTTATTATCTTCAGACCAGTTGTCTCCGTCACTACAGTGGAAAGCATAAATGTTCCAGTTGGTAGGACTATATCTTTCTGCAATAATTTCCAGTGCTTTGTCATATCCGCTGCTGATGTAGGTTCCACCGGATTCACCCCGGTGGAAAAACTCTCTTTCGTTTACTTCCTTTGCAGTTGTTGTGTGAGCTATGAAAACAACATCCACGTTGGCATATTTCAATCGCAGGAATTGATACAAAAGGAAATAAAAGCTTCTTGCCAGATATTTTTTTGTTTGATCCATTGAACCCGAAACATCCATAATACACAGCACAACTGCATTATAATCCCTTTTGTTATCCTCTTTGATTCTGTAATACCTTAAATCCTCTTCTATAAATGGAAACCTTTCTTCAGCTTCCTCTTTATCATATGTAGTATCCTCTCCATCTTCAGACCTTTTGGATGCTTGTTTACGCTTTATTTTTTCAATGACTGAGCGTTTTTTGGCAAGTCTCGGAGGAATACCTTTATGCTGGTAACCAAGCTTTCTGTAGCTTTTTTCCTCCAACTGGGATAGCTGCTTTTTATCAATATCGGGAAGGTTCATGTCGTCAAAAAGGTATTTTATTACCTCTTCAATGGTTATCTCTGTCTCAAAAACCTCTTCTCCTTCCTGATTTCCGGCACCTCCCTTGCCTTTTCCTTCCTGTGCCTCTCCCGCAAATTTATCGCCCCTTTTTTCATTACCGTCACCTGCTCCTACGCCGGGCTTGGATTTGCCATATATAAACTGGAATTCCTTTATTCCTTTTATGGGAATCTTGATTTTCTTATCCTTACTTTTGCCTATTATGCTTTCTTCTGCAATAATACTGCCTAGATTCTTCTTTATGGATTCCTCAACAAGTTCCCTGTGTCTCCTTCTATCTTCGGCTGACCTGTCTTTGCCGATGTTACTGCAGTCTCTGAAAATAGCCATACTTGACCCTCCAATTAATCCTTCCACAGATTGTTTGCAGCATATTTCAATATGACATTGCAGCAGTGGTCGCAGTAGCCGTTCTTCTTCATTTCCTCAACCATTGTGTTGTATTTCTGGGTCTGTTCCTTATCCCTTACTTTTGCCTGTGTTATAATCCTGCTTAAATCTCGAACGGATGCAGTCAGCTTTTTCTCTATTGCATCCTTCAAAGGCTCATAGCTTGTATAATCCAGACTTCCCCCATTTCTCATAACAAAGAACATATATGCGGTGACATCCGACCTGAACCCCTTTACCGCAGTATCTGAGATACCTATCTGTTCTTCAATGGAACGCATAAATTTTTCATCCGGCTCCAGCTCCTCACCTGTGTTCTTATCTTTTATCTTGGTCTTGTTGACAAAAGCCTCTGCGTGGTCAAGGTAATTGTTGAAAAGACTTTCAGCCTGCTCTCTGTATCCATGGATAAACGCCTTTGTAACCTCTTTTTCCAGAATTTTATTGTATTCCTTCTTTACTGAATCATATATAAGCCTTAAATAACGTTCTTTTTCGTCATCCCCGATTCCAAGCTCTTTTACGGATTTTATCAAAGCTTCCATAACCGCAATTGGATTTATACAATCATTCTCCGATTCGGACAATGCAGTATCAAGAGCTTTCATTATAAATCTGGTCGATATGCCCGTCATGCCCTCCCTGGGTGCTTCTTCACGAAGCTCAAATATATCTATTTTACGAGTCATTCCTTTTTCCAGAATTTCTTCACCGTTGTATATTTTAAGCTTGGTAAGCGGGTCTACCTTGTTGGATGGGCTTAATCTGGTCAGTATTGCAAACATGGATGCAATTTCTATGGTATGAGGTGCTATGTGTGCCTTGAATTTGCTCTTTGATAGCATTTTCTTATATATTTTTATTTCCTCGTTTAGTTCAAGGCAGTAGGGTACCTCAATTCTTACAATTCTGTCCAGAATTGCTTCATTTGTATGGTCTGACTTGAATTTGTTCCATTCTGCTTCATTGGAATGAGCCAATATGACTCCATCGAAATATATCATTGCACCTTTTCCCGGCGATGGAATGGATTTTTCCTGAGTTGCAGTTATCATGGTGTGAAGGTATTCAGTTTCATTTTTGAATACTTCTATAAATTCCACAATACCTCTGTTTCCCGCATTAAAAGCACCATTGAGCGATAGTACCCTTGGGTCGTCTTCTGAATAAAGGTCTATTTTTGATATATCAACGCTTCCGGTTAGTATTGATGTATCCTGGTTGTTAGGGTCTACCGGAGGTACTACGCCTACACCCTTTCTTGACCTAATTGAAAAGCCTGTTGATTCAACCGGAAACTTTTCATACTCACCGTTATATTCATTCTTCAAACGATATCTGCAAACCGGACACAAATCACCTTCAATTTTTACATTTAATTTTTCCTCAAAATCTTTTCGAAGATGCTTTGGAATTAAATGAAGTGGTTCTTCCCTCATTGGGCAGTCTTTCAAGGAATATACAGGCGGAGCGGATTCCAAAGCCTTTTTCAGTGCTTCCATCAGCGATGATTTACCTGCCCCCACAGGCCCCACCAGATACAAAACTTGTCTGGCCTCTTCTCCGGCCATGGCAGCGGAGTGGAAATACCTTACAATTTTCATTATTGTTTTATCAATTCCAAAAAAATCGTCTTCAAAGAATGTGTATTTTTTAATTATATCGTTTCCGTAAATTCTTCTTAACCTTGGATTTTCCTCGGTTTTGACAGCTTCAACTCCCTTGCAGCTGATAAGCTCATACAATCTTTGATGAGACAGCATGGCAATCTCCGGATTGGATTTAACTAATTGCAAATAATCCAGGAATATTCCATCAAATTGTTTGCGTATATGTTCCTCTCTGTCTCTTTTAATCAGTTCCCTAAAATCAAATTCCGGTTTGGTCATTTAAGCCCCTCCCTTTTATGCCGTGGTAGTTAATTAGTAATTTTATAAAACATTTCTCATTTTAAAATATATGTGGTCATTTTAAAAATATTATTAAATACACACTTTTCTGTTTGTCAGTTTATAAAAGGATACAGAGGGAAAAAAGAAACCCCGAATGTCGGTCATCTCTGACATCGGGGTTCTCAAACTTATTGTGATATTTATATTTTTGCTGAAACATTCCGATACTTACCTGAAACTTCATCTTTGGATGAATAGTCAAACAAAAGCACTTCATCAGATGGATATAATAAATTTAATTTAACAAAGAATACTCTTTTCAAAATATTTTTTGCCTGAGTACCTTTGTATTGAGGAAGATATCTATCAATAAACTCTCCATTTCTAAGCATAGAGTGAATATCACCGGGAGACAGAGAATCATCTTCCCTTTTAAGGCAATCCGGAATTGCACCGGAACTGTCTGTGCTGAGAAAATCAAGTATCATGTATTGCCTGAACTTTTCAAAGTCTGTACTATCTATGCAAATGTCTTTATAGAAACTGTATAGAATCTTTATATTTTCTTTATAAGATACAGGTCTATCCAGATATCCGTTTTCCCTGCAATAACGGGCCAACCTTTCATACATAATAAATGAATCCGAAGGAAAACAATCCGCTTCAATAAAGTTTAGTGAATTATCAAACCTGCCAGAATTGTAATATCTCTCAAAAGCCTCCTCTATGTCCTTTAGAAGAAGGATTTCGTTATATGAAATATACTTATTTTTCAAAATTTCGTATGGTGCATAGTCTCTGAAATAGAAACCGTGTTTTTCAGATTCTGCCCGTATTCTTGAGCCCTTTAGCATTTTCAGGAAGCCCAGTTGAAGCTGGTGAGGTTTCAGGTTATAGACATAATTAAAGGATTTTTTAAAACCTTCAAAATCCTCATAAGGCAAACCTGCTATCAGGTCAAGATGCACATGGATATTTCCTATGCTCAGGATTTTTTTCACATTCTCGGTCAACACGTCTATATCCGTTACTCTGTCAATTTCCTTCAATGTTTGAGTGTTTATAGTCTGAATTCCTATTTCAAGCTGAATCCTGCCTTTTGGGGCTTTTCTAAGTATATCCAGCATCTCACCGTCAAAGAGGTCTGCGGCTGCCTCAAAGTGGAAAACCGTTTCACAATTTAAGGATATTAAGAATCTTAATATTTCTTTTGCCCTTTGCCTATGGCAGTTAAACGTCCTGTCAACAAATTTTATAAGTCTTGGTTTATACTCAAGAATTCTACATATATCACTTTTTACACGTTCCATACTAAAGAATCTTGTCCCTTTGAAGGTAGATGAAATACAATAGGAACAGGAAAATGGGCAGCCTCTGGATGATTCGTAATAAACAATTCTATTCAATGTTGTTTTCATTAATTCGTTACTATATGGCGAAGGAATTTTATCAAGCTCTTTAACCAGATTAAAGCCCTTATTGCACATTACAGAGCAGCTGCTTCTGTAAGCTATTCCCTGTAATGTTTTATACTGCTCCGTACCGGTATATAAGTCCTTTACCAAAACCGGGAATACGTCCTCTCCCTCTCCACATATAATGAAATCAACGTCCGGATTTGCCCACATGATTTGCTCAGAATCATAAGAAACCTCAGGCCCTCCCAGAATTATGCAACAATCCGGCAACAGCTTCTTAAGCTCCTTTGATATTGAAAGCACAATCCCAATATTCCATATATAACATGAAAATGCTATAATGCCGGGCTTTTCCCTGTAAATTTCCGAAAGAATATTATCCTTTATATCATTTATGGTAAACTCCCGGACAGTTATAGAGTCAATTTCATGTATACTTGCTTTGAGATACCATATTGCAAGACAGGTGTGAATATATTTTGAATTTGCGCCTACCAGCAGTGTTTTCATCAAAATTCCCTCTTCGTACGTAAAAGTAAAAAATACCTTACTATTATGCCATCTTTAACGTTGATGTACAAGTCTTGCCCATGTTTTAAATATCCGGTCAAAATAGTAGTAGAAGTCCTTTCTTTTTATATTATCCGTTGCTTTGACATCAGTTGATGCCAGCACTTTACCGTCCAGAATATATTTAACGGTACCTATCCTGCTACCTTTTTGTATCGGTGCTTCCAGTGTTTTAGGAATATCATATTCTACCTTAATCCTGTCAGCTTCGTCCTTTTTCAATGGAATTGAAATATCTTTATCAGAACATATTCCAACTGCATTGTTTAAACCTTTATGTAAGCCTATTTCTGATATCTGCTGGCCCCGCTTCAGATAGTCGTATGTATTGTAGTTGCCAAATGCATAATCCAGCAATATCTTGCTACTCTGAGCCCTGACAGACCTTGTGGAGCAATTTAACACTACGGATATAATCTTCCACCCATTATGTGTAGCAGAGGTTACAAGGCATCTTCCTGCCTGACCGGTATATCCTGTTTTTACTCCGTCTGCTCCCGGGTATAGGCTTAGCATCTCGTTCGTATTATTAATGGGATTCCCTTCAAAGGTCGAGGATTTTGTGCTTACTATATTGCAGAACTTTTCATTCTTTAAAGCATATTGGGTAATCAATGCGAGATCGTAAGGAGTTGAGTAATGCTGGGGATCATCCAATCCATGAGGTGTTACAAAGTTGGTATTGGTTGCTCCTATTTCAGCGGCTTTTCTATTCATCATTACAGCAAATGCTTCAACAGAACCTCCCACATGCTCGGCTATTGCAATAGCAGCATCATTCCCTGACCTGAGCATCATTGCATTGAGAAGGTTTCCCAGTTTATATGTTTTTCCCTCTTTAAGCTTTACTCTTGACCCCCCGATAGATGCTGCCTTTTTGCTAACAATAACATCTTCATCATCACTTCCATTTTCAATGGCAACTATTGCAGTCATTATTTTTGTTGTACTCGCAATGGAACTTCTCTTATATGCATTTTTTTCATATAAAACCCTGCCGCTTTGTACATCCATTACAATTGCAGCACCTGCAGAAACTCTTGGCAGCTGATTTCCGGCTACCTCCCAGCTCTCATTTTTAAGTATGTCTTTTGTAATGGGTCCGTCATCATTTGTATCATCTGCTTTTACAATATTAGTACATATCAGGTTTGATAAAATAATCATAACTGTTATCAATACTTTTGCAGTTTTTTTCAAAAACCTCACATCCCCGGAATTTTATTAAGCGGACAAATATCAAGCGTTATAAATATATGAAAAGTGTAATGCGATTATAACGTTTGGATATATTAATTATATGAAAATAAATCAAACTTTTATATTTTATTAACGTACAATAAAAAGAGTTGAAAATACCTATCAATTTACTAAAAGACTGTAATATTATATAATTAGTTTGGTAAATGATACATAATCTTTATTGGAGGCAATGAAAAAGCATGAAAAATGTTGTAATAATATCTTCAGATTATACGGGACATGGTCATAAAAGTATCAGCGAAGCTTTACAGGAGCAATTTTGCATGCATGAAGATGTCTGCTTAAATATAATAGATGGATTCGAACTTGGCGGCAATATGTGGATAAAGGTAGGTAAGTCCTATGGTATGGTAACCAGAAATGCAAAGGAAATATGGAAGCTTGCATGGAAGATTTCCAAAAGGAACCCGACCTTTATTCATGAGTTTACAGAACTAACAATTAGGGAAAATTTTATAAAGTTATTAAGGAAACTAAAACCCGATTTGATTTTAAGTGTACATCCAGTTTTTAATACACCTATTATAAACATACTTAAAGAATATAAAATCAATATACCTTTTGCAACTTTTGTAGCGGATTTGGTAAGTATATCACCCATGTGGGCCGATTCAAGAGCCGACTGTATAATCTGTCCTACTGAAGAAGCAAAGCAAAGATGTATGGGGTTCGGTGTACCTGCACACAAATTAGAAGTTATAGGTTTCCCTGTCAGGTCCAGATTTACACAGCATATTTCACAGAAAATCGAGCATAATGACTATACTTTGGACAGACCGTTGGAATGTCTTATTATGAGCGGTGGAGAAGGTTCCGGGGATATGAATAATGTTGCCCGAATTCTTCTGGACAATTTTAATTGTAATATACGCATTATTGCAGGCAGAAATGAATCTATGAAGGAAAAACTGGAAAAGACTCTTTCTCAGCAATTTCCGGGGAGAGTTGAAGTATATGGCTATGTAACCAATATTCAGGATTTTATGCTGAAATCAGATATCGCTTTTACCAGGGGCAGCCCCAATGTTATGATGGAAGGGGTTGCCTGCAACGTGCCGCTTATAATAACAGGCGCATTACCGGGACAAGAACAGGAAAATCCCGATTTTGCGGTTAATAATCATCTTGGTATATATTGTGATGATTTATCATCTTTGGCTGCTGTGGTATCCGGTTTACTGGCTGATAATGCAAAGGGGCTTAATGAAATAAAGCAGTCTCAAAGGATTTATTTCGACCATGCTTCGGCAGAAAAAATTGTTAATCATGTTCTGGGACTTATTAAAAATGATGTTTTTATATATCCATCTGAGCTGAGACGAAGGAAGAAATTTCTTACATTAAGGCTTCAATCACGGAGAAGCTCCTGATTATATAACGATTTTTGTTAAAACAAAAAAAGCTTGTTCAGATTGAATATATCAACCTGAACAAGCTTTTTTATATTATTAGTCGTTTGTCAACTTTAATTTTTCAAGGACATAGAATATTGTGCTTATTACTATTCCAACCAGAGTAGCAAGAACCATTCCCTTTAGCTCTACATTTCCGGGAAGCTTTATTGCTGCTCCGCTGATACCGATTACAAATACTACTGCAGTAAGTATAAGGTTCTTTGATTTGCTGTAGTCTATTTTTGCTTCAACTATCATTCTGATACCGGAAGCCGCAATTACACCAAACAACAGCAGACTTACACCGCCCATTACTGGTTGCGGAATACTTGATATAATTCCGGAAAGCTTACCTATGAAAGCGATTATTATTGAGATAACGCCTGCTCCTCCGATAACCCAAACACTGTAAACTCGTGTTATCGCCATTACTCCCATATTCTCACCATAGGTTGTTGTCGGGCATGAACCGCAAAATCCGGAAAGAATTGTTGACAATCCGTCTCCCAGTAACGACCTGTGTAGTCCGGGATCCTTAGTCAAGTCCCTTCCAACTATGTTGCTGGTTACAAAAAGGTGTCCAATATGTTCCGACATAACTACTAGTGCTGCAGGTGCCATTATTAACATGGCATTAAAGCTGAATGAAGGCATTACAAAGGTTGGTATACTGAACCAATGTGCAGATGTTACTGAATCAGTATTGACATAGCCCATTACAGCTGCCAGACCGTAACCGGCAACAACGGCAACCAGTACAGGTATTACCGAAAGAAAGCCCCTGAAACAAAGGTTTCCTATTATGACTATTGCAAGAGTTACCAGAGATATAATTATAGCTTTGGTGTCAAAAGCACCTTTTTCATTTGGTAGAAGACCCGCCATGTTAGCAGCACTGCCAGAAAGCTCAAGTCCTATAAGTGCAACTATAGGGCCCATCGCAGCAGGCGGAAGAACTACATCAAGCCAGCTTGTACCGACTTTGCCTATTATGAGAGCTACTATTACAAATATCAAACCGCACACTATATACCCGCCCAGTGCCTTTGAAAAGTTATCGTTATAACTTGTTGAACTTGCAATTATTGAAGCTGTAGGTGAAAGGAACGCAAAGCTGGAGCCTAGAAATGCAGGAGCTTTTCCTTTGCAAAGCAGCAGATAAATTAATGTTCCAATACCGTTAAGTAAAAGTACAAGTGCCGGGTCTATAACCTGAACGTTGTTGTACTGAACCAATTGGTCCGGTGTAAGCTTGTCAAGTGTTGTGTGAAGAACGTTTTTCAGAAAATCGCTTTTTGCATAACCGTTAAATAAAAACGGTACTAATACAGATGCCCCAAACATTGCGAAAAGGTGCTGTAAACTGAGAGGTATTGCCTTTAAAAAAGGAACTTTTTGGTCAACTTGTATTACCGGTCTTTCTTTTTTCATTGTATAAATCCCCTCCAAAAATTTTGTAATCAACTCGTATATTTTAATATGATAATTCTAATCATATCCAACATACGAAAATTGATTTATGCAAATAAAAAAACCTTACTGACTAGGCGCAGTAAGGTAGGGTCTCTATCCATAAAAATACACTTTTCCCATATATACCCTTACTAGCCTCTCTGGACTAATTTAAAAGTTTTTTTATCCGGAAATGATTCTATCACATATTTCAACAATAGTCTACATATTTTTTATCTTTTTTCTCTTAGTTGCTTAGCTAAAAATCCATTTTTTACTTATTATATTTTGGACTTTATGTGCCATAATAATCACTAAGGAGGTGATTTATTATGGCTAACAACAGAAGTGGCGGAAGAAGCAGTGGAGCTTTTGACAACATGAAGTACGAAGTTGCAAGAGAAGTTGGTGTCAACTTGAAGGAAGGTTATAATGGTGATATCACTTCCAGAGATGCAGGAAAGATCGGTGGTACTATAGTAAAGAAGGTTTTTTCTTCTTTCAGAGATCAAAACCCACAGGCTTAAAGTAAGAAAAACAGCAGGAGTTTACTCCTGCTGTTTTTATATTATCTCCTTGATAAGGTGATATATTTTTTCAACTGAATCTGTTACACTGTTTTTCGAAGCATTTTTTGACATCTTCTTCAATACATCCTTATTGAAAATTAAACTGCAAATTTGTTTATAGAGCAAATCAGCATTAAGTTCGCTTTCAAGTATTACCACTGCTCCGCCGTCTCTCTCCAGTGACCTTGCATTATGCTCCTGATGGTTTGCTGTCACATAAGGTGATGGAATCAGAATTGAAGGTATCCCCATTACTTGAAGCTCACTTATTGTTATGGCTCCTGCTCTGCAAATCATCAAATCGCTTGCTGTATAAACCTGATCTACATTATATATGTAAGGTACTACTTTTACCATACTCTTGTACTTCTCATCAACTTTAACAGTTGCACTTATATCATCGAACTGAGCTTCTCCTGTTGCAAAAATCAGGTTAAATTCACCCTTGAAATAGTTGTTGAGCATATCGGCAATTGTTTCGTTGATTTTCCTTGCTCCCCTGCTGCCTCCCATTGCAACTATCAAAGGTTTTCCCTCAACCATGCCCAAATCGGATACAACAATTTCTCTGTCGGATTTAAGCAACTCCTCCCTTACCGGATTACCGGTGAGAACCAGCTTTTTCTTATTCTTAAAGTACTTTTCCGCATCTTTGAAGCTTATAGCAACATAATTGACATATCTTTCAAGCAGCCTGTTGGTTACACCCGGAAAAGCATTTGATTCATGTATTAATGTGGGTATTCCTTTTTTGGCTGCCATATATAGCACAGGACCGCATACATATCCTCCTGTACCAATAACAACATCCGGCTTAATTCTTTTTAAAAGTCTTGATGCCTGAAAGAAACTCTGTATCAGTTCCTTTATAGCAATTAGTGTATCCAGCGAAAGCTTTCTTTTGAAACCCCTCACAGTAATGGTTTCCAAAGGAAAACCTTCTCTGGGAACCAGTTTTGTCTCCAAGCCTTTTTTTGTCCCTACAAATGCAATATCAGCTTCTGCTTCCTTTTGCTTTATATACTTTGCAATCGCCAGTCCGGGATTTATATGTCCTCCCGTTCCTCCTCCTGCTATTAAAACCTTCAAATGATCTCACCTCAGAATCGTTCATAATTTGAATATCTTGATATATTTAGCAGTATTCCAACTCCAAACATAAGAAATACCAGTGATGTTCCCCCATAACTAAAGAACGGAAGAGATATACCTGTCGGCGGTATGGAATTTGTTACAACTGCAACGTTAAACAGAAATTGCAGACCTATAAGGCAGGTTATACCTGTGGCCATAAGGCTTCCAAAGGTATCCGGCGCATTCATGGCAACCTTTATGCCCCTCCAAATAAATATAAGAAACAATAGCATTACCACAAGTGCCCCTATAAATCCAAGCTCCTCCGACAACACTGCAAAGATATAGTCATTATAAGGTTCGGGAATCCAAAGATACTTCTGCATACTTTGTCCCAGCCCTCTTCCAAAGATTCCTCCCGAACCGATAGCCAGCAAAGATTGAACCGTCTGCCAACCCTGATCCTTGTAGAAATCAAAGGGGTGTAGCCACGCCTTTACCCTGTCTAATCGGTAGGAAGCCATGAGTATCGCACCAACCATGGCCACTACACCGGGGGCTGCCATAACAACAAAGTGTGATATCTTTGCTCCCGCACAGAAAAGTATTATAAACGAAGTAATTACGATAATAAGAGTACCGCTTAAATGAGGTTCTACTACAACCAGTCCGGCGACAAATCCTATTAAGAGAAGATATGGTAACAGTCCTTTAGTAAACGACTGCAAAACATCCTTTCTCTTGGACAGGCTGAAAGACAAAAACATAATAATTCCCAGCTTTGCCAACTCAGAGGGCTGAATAGTTTTTGAACCCACTCCAAGCCATCTCTGTGCACCGTTTTGCCTCTGCCCTACTCCAGGGATTAATACCAATATAAGTAAACCTATGCTTACCATAAGAATAATAGGCGATATCTTGCCCCATTTACGATAGTCAAAATTCATCGTCCCTACCAGAACCGCAATACTCAATGCCATGTAAAGGAGTTGCGGCCTTAACAGCAAAAATGACTCCCCAGTCTTTTGCGTAGAAAAATAATAACTGGAGCTGAATACCATTATGGTTCCCAATGAAAGTAACAAAATTACTGCTGCAAATATCCAAAAATCAAAAGGCTTTGTGTTCTTGTTCTTCATTTCATTCCTCCAGCCTTGTACCGTGTATATTTTGATTATATGTAAAAAGTATGTTATTAATTCCCATTATCAAAATAAGTCTGAACCAATCACAATCAGTGAAGCAATTGCAAGCAGTACCGTTGCTACAATAAACACTGCTACTACCTTGGTTTCCCTCCACCCTTTTAGTTCAAAATGATGGTGTATAGGCGCCATTTTAAAAATACGCTTTCCGGTTAGTTTAAAGGATGCAACCTGAAGAATTACCGAAAGTGCTTCTATCAGGTATATGCCGCCTACAAGAAATAATATAAGGGGCATACGCATCATAACCGCTATGGATGTCAATGCTCCCCCCAATGCAAGACTTCCGGTGTCACCCATGAAAACCTTTGCGGGATGAATGTTAAACGCCAGAAATCCAAGACAACCTCCTGCAATAGCAGCAGAAAATACTTTTATGTACCCCCACTCACCATTTGTTAGAGAAACGATTGTAAAAAATATGGCTACAACCAGTGTAACTCCCGCACAAAGTCCATCCAAACCATCTGTAATGTTTACGGCATTAGAAAAGAAGTACATAAATAATACTATGAATATAAAGTAAATCCAAGGTTGTATAATTATATTTGTAAACGGAATTGCTATTGAGCTTCCGGCTTCTGTATACCTCATGACATAAAAAGCAAAGGAAACACATACAATCAATTGAAAGAAAGTTTTCTGACCTGCAAAAAGTCCGTCCTTCCTCTTTTTTACAACCTTTATAAAATCATCAATAAATCCAACTGCAGCAAATCCCAATGTTGACATCAGTACTGGTATTATCTGGGGATAGCTTTGATAAAAGTATATTGATGTAAGCGTTACCGGGACAATAAAAATAAGCCCCCCAATAGCCGGCGTCCCCATTTTTTTTAAATGAGTCTGCGGCCCGTCGTCTCTTACTGTCTGGCCGAATTTTAACCTCCGCAGAAACGGAATTAATATCGGGCCTGCAATCAGAGCAAGCACAAACGCTGCCGCAAACGCTATTATATGTTCAGATGTCAAAGAAAAAGTAAGCAAAACAATTTCCCCCTGTTTATTTATATGGAAATCATTCTGACTTGATTATTCCGTCAGCGATTTCTTCCATTTTCATTCCTCTTGAGCCTTTAATCAATATGTAATCTCCGGGCATTACTATTCCCAGAATATATTTAAGTGCTTCTTCGTTGTTCTCAAAATGACGCAATTTTATCTCACTATTGCCTGAATCAGCCACTGCCTGAGATATCATTCCTGAATCCTGTCCTACGGTAACCAGATAGTTTATCTTTTTGTTTTTTATAAAGTCTCCCACTGAGTAGTGCAAATCCCTTGACATATCCCCCATTTCGAACATATCTCCCAAAACAGCAATACTTCGTGAACCTGAAGATATTTCTTCAAGAACGTTGATTGCTGCCTGCATTGACTGAGGACTTGCGTTGTAGGCATCATTTATAATTTTAATGCCATTGTGATTTATTATGCTCTGTCTCATATTTCCCGGACTGAACTGTTTAATTCCATCAAGAATTATCTCCATTGGAATCTTCATTTCAATTCCCACTGCAATAGCAGCCAGTGCATTGTATACATTATGTATACCGGGAACAGGAATTTCAACATTATACTCATAACCGTTTACTGTTATTTCAAAGCTAGTTCCCTGCTCTCCCATGGTTTGATAGTTTAAGGCTGTGTAATCGCTTCCGCTGTTCATTCCATAGAAAACAGTCCTGAAAGGAAGCTTTCCCTTCAAAGGCTTAAGTAGCGGGTCATCTCCGTTCAATACTACTAATCCATCCTTATTTAGGCCCTCAAGAATTTCCAGCTTCGCCTTTAAAATTCCCTCCTGTGAACCCAGCTTTTCAATATGAGAAACACCTATGTTTGTTATTATTACAATACGGGGTATGGCAATAGCAGTAAGCCGGCTGATTTCGCCAAAACCGCTCATCCCCATCTCTATTACAGCCGTTTCGTGGCTGTTATCAATATTCAAAACAGTCAACGGAAGGCCTATTTCATTATTGAAATTACCCTGAGTCTTTAAAACACAATACTTTTGAGACAGCACACATGATACCATGTCTTTTGTACTGGTTTTACCCACGCTTCCTGTTATTCCTACCACAGGTATATCAAATTTTCTGCGATGCCATGTAGCCAAATCCCGTAACGCCTTGGCGGTATCATCCACTAAAACCGCAGAGCAGCCTGCAACGGGCAGTATTTGTTTAGAAGTCAGGCAAACCGAAGCACCAGCCTTGAAGCACTGCTCTATATAATCGTGACCGTCAAATTTTTCTCCGATTAGCGGGATAAATAAACTATCCTTGGTGACCTTTCTGGAGTCGGTGGTTACACCGTAAAAAGTCCTGTCAGGTTCTCCCCAGAGCAGTTTACCTGCTACTGCTTCTGCCAGCTCAACGCAGTCAAAAGTAATCATGCTACTCACTCCTTCCGAGTTCTACCAGCAGCTCATTTACTACCTCACGTTCATCAAAGTGTATTGTTTTTTCGGCAAATTGCTGGTAGGTCTCATGTCCCTTACCTGCCAAAATAATTATATCTCCATCCTGAGCATTTTCAAGTGCAAATTTTATTGCCTGCCTTCTATCAGTTATTTTAATATATTTTCCATTTGTATTTTTAATGCCTGCCTCAATGTCTTCAATTATTTGTTCGGGGTTTTCAGTTCTAGGATTATCAGAGGTTATAATTGTAAAATTAGCTATATTTCCTGAAATTTCACCCATTGCAGGTCTCTTTCCCTTATCTCTGTCCCCTCCGCAACCAAAAAGACTGACAACCCTTCCATGTGCAAACTCTTTTACTGTTTTAAGTACCTGTTCAAGGCTGTCGGGGGTATGTGCGTAATCTATCAGAACAGAATAATTACCACCCGTTTTTACAGACTCCATTCTGCCCGGAACCGTAACCTTTGTCAGTCCTGTTTTTACATGCTCCAATGTAATACCCGGTATCAAGCAACAAGAACCGATGGCCGCCAATGCATTGTATATGTTGAACTCACCCTGGAGATCAGTTTCAATGTCAATACTGCCCCATGGAGAATTAAGTTTAAAGTATGTGTGTCCTGTTTTCTTTACTATATCAGACGCCCATATATCCGCCTTATTGCTCAAGCCGTATGTTAGCACATTACATTCAGCCAGTTCTGCCATTTTTCTGCCATGTTCACTGTCTATATTAATAACTGCTTTACGGCACATTTTAAACAGCTTTGCTTTTGCATTGAAATATTCTTCAAGTGTTGCATGTTCCTTTGGCCCGATATGGTCTCTTGAAAAGTTTGTAAATACTCCGATATCAAAATCACATTTTGCTACCCTGTGAAGTTCCAATCCCTGAGAGGATACCTCCATTACCGCACTGTCTACCTTTTTTTCAACCATATCATTGAAAAGGCTCTGTAAATCATATGATTCCGGAGTTGTTCTGGAGGTATACAGCACCTGATTTCCTATGAGATTGGCAACGGTGCCTATAAGGCCCATATTATGCCCTGCAGCCTCCAGGATAGATTTAACCATATAAGTAGTTGTAGTTTTACCTTTTGTTCCTGTAATGCCTATAAGGTTCAATTTTGAAGACGGATGGTCAAAAAACGCATCACATACTGCCGCAAGTCCGAACCTTGTATCATCTGTTTCAACTGTTGTAATTCCTTCAGGTACCTCTACATGCTTCTGAACGAGAAATGCCTTGGTTCCGTTTTCTATAGCATCATTTATGTACTTGTGTCCGTCAACCACAGTTCCTTCAATACAAACAAAAAGACTGCCCTGTTTTGTTTTTCTGGAATCATATGCTATACTGTCAACTTCCACATCAAGACTTCCATTAATTTCTTTGATATTTAAATCCCTTACAAGCTCTTTTAGTTGCAAGTAAAACACCTCCAAATATTAGAATTCCATACTTTTCTATAAGTATTGCCCTGTTTTTTTACCACTAAACTAATCCGAAACTACATTCCTGAATATAACTTCGATAACAGCACCTTTTTTGACTTTTGTACCGGAGTCTATGTTCTGACTGACCGCTGTTCCGGTACCGTTAACGCGAATATTAAGTCCAAGTTTCTTAAAGGCTTGTGTCGCATCGTAGACTGACTTGTTCTTGACATCCGGAACCTTAACCATTGCCTCCGCTTGTGGCTTATATGTATAGAGTATAACAATGGATTTTTCGTGAAGCAATGCGCCAGATTTAGGTGTCTGATCCTGTACAATTGCCTTTTTGTCAGTGTCGCTTCCTTCTATTTTATACTCTAGTTTACTTTGTTTCAACAGTTTAACTGCCTCTTCTACTGTCTTTCCCTTTACATTTGGAACCTGAACCTCCTGAAGCAGCTGCTTTTTGTCTTCCGCTGTGTATTCCTTTTCAACACCCTTGTAGCTGAGAATATCATCTATAAGCTTTCCTACAACAGGAGCAACTAACATACCGCCTCCGGGATTGTACATATCAGGATAATCCAGTACAACCAGCACACACAAGCTTGGATTGTCGGTAGGAGCAATGGCCGAAAATGAAACTATGTATCTCTTATTTTTTCCTACAATATTTAGTTTTTGAAGTTTTGGGTCCACTATTGTTTCCGACGTACCTGTCTTACCACCGATTTTGTAGCCCGGTATTTTTGCATTTTTACCTGTACCTACATCTACAACGCCTTGGAGTATGGATTTCAATGTATCTGAGGTTTGTCTGGATATTACTTTTCTTACAACGTTAGGCTCGAATTTCTTTATTACACTGCCTGTTTCGTCTACTACCTCTTTAACAACATGAGGTGTTATCAGGTCCCCTCCGTTTGCAATTGCACCATATGCCTGTATCAACTGTATGGGTGAAATCTGGAAACGCTGTCCGAAGGAAGCTGTTGCCATGTTTATCTCTGTAGGGTTTGTAAACATTATACTACGTGCTTCACCAGGCAAATCAATTCCTGTCTTATCATAAAAACCAAATGCTTTTACATATTTAAAAAACAATGGTACTCCCAATTTTTGGGAAAGACGTACAAAAACAGGATTACAGGAGTTATAAACCCCTTCTCTGAAAGTTTCATGTAAGTGGGCATTTGGTTTCCAACAATTAATGTTCCACCCTCCCACTTTAACAGTAGCATCGGTAACCTGTGTATCAGGAGTAATAGCACCCTCTTCCAGACCTGCTGCTGCTGTAACCGGCTTGAATGTGGAACCCGGTTCGTATGTATCAACAACTGCCTTATTTCTCCAAACTGTCTGCTGGAGATATTCTACATCTTCCTTGCTTTTTCCGGTCCAGGTTTCAGGGTCCTTTCCCTTTGGAACTCCTCTGGGATTATTCAGGTCAAAATCCGGCTTAGAAGCTAATGCAAGTATTTCGCCGTTTCTTGGATCCATTACTATTGCAGTCGCTCCGTTTAACACATTATTATCTGAAATTGCCTTTTCCAGAGCCTTTTCGGCAAAATACTGAATTGTTTCGTCTATAGTAAGAATAACATCATTTCCGTCCTGAGGCTGTATGAATTTTTCATCGCTCATACTCAATGCCATTCCGCTTGCATCTGTTTCACTGAGAATTTTACCGGGTACGCCTTTTAAATATTTCTCCATCATCCTTTCAACACCGTCAAGTCCGTCATTGTCTATATTGGTGAAGCCGACAACGTGAGCGGCCAGATTTCTGTTGGGATAAAATCTTTTAGTATCCTCATCAATGTAAATGCCGGAAATTTTGTTTTCTTTCTTCCATTCACGCACCTTATTTCCGATTTCCTTGTCTATCTTTTGCTTTATAAGTTCATATTGATTGTTCTTAGTTAGCTTCTTTTTAACTGTTTCCTTGTCCATGTCAAGCATCGCTGCAAGTTCACCGGAAATCTTGTCTAAATCGAGTTTTTGTTTTCCTATCTCCTGAGGACTTGCACTGACAGTGTCTACCGAACCGCTTACCGCCAGAGGTTTCATATTACGGTCGTATATAGTGCCTCTTTTTGCACTTATAGTACGGTTCTTTGTCTGTTGATTATATGCAAATTCCTGATATTCTTTTCCGCTATATATCTGAATCCAAGCAATCCTTAACACCAGCATAAGTGTTAGTATGGTAAAAGTACCAAGTATAAACAAAAGTCGTTTCTTAATCTTCAAATTTACTCCAGCCAAAGTATTCTCCCCCTTGTTGTCTATTTAAGTAAAATGTCCCGTTTACTAATTAATATTGTATATTAATAAAATATATTATTAAATTTAAAATAAATTGTCCAAAAATAAAAACTATAGACTTAATATAATGTTATATTAAAAAATCTATAGCTGCTTATTCATAATTAATTATATTCATTTTTAGCCCCCCATGAGTATCCAAATTTATTTATTGTCGGATATATAATATATTATCATGGTCTGTTATTTTGAATCAACCAAGGTGATTAGGCCTAATAAATCATGTTTAAAAACTTGTTAAGGCTTTTATGTATACCATTGAACAATACAGTTAGTTTTGATTTCTCCTTGTTAGCTGTAATTGTTACATCCTTCTTGGGTATACTTACATATACAATCTGTGACTTGTCAGGCTTGTGCATGTCCAGCTTTGTTTCTGCAATTTGCCTTATATTCTTTAAATCCATGGCATTTTGTATATCAATAAGCAACAATTGATTTTCATTCTGTATCTTGGTATACTCGCTTTTCAGTATATTGCTTTCATAGTTCAACTGACTGATTTGTGCATACCTGAACATAACAACAATGAACATTGCAAAAACAAGAAAAATGTTTAAGATAATTCTTACTTTTACTCTTTTGTTGTCTCTTGCTGTCTTTTTTGACTTGAGTATGGCATTGTCTTCATATGGATCATATTTTATTTTTTCCGCTAAGGAACCGTGTACATAATCATTTTTGGTCTCTGCCACTTTAAACACCCCTGTCAATAATAAAGATAATTGGGGAATCAGCCATTAAAGCTGATCCCCGTTTTCATTTTTAGAAGTTTTAGCTTTTGTTTCCCCAAACTTTGTCACTAGTATTTGAATTATTTCTTCATATGTTGATATATTATGGTTTTTCATTTGTTATCATAATTTTAGGTTGTATATTAAATTTTTTGCAAAACTCTTAATTTAGCACTTCTTGCCCTTGGATTTTCCTCCAGTTCACGGATATCCGAAACAATAGGTTTTTTATTTACAAGCACTGCCCTGGGCTTTTTTCCGCAAACACATACAGGAAATGAGGTCGGACATGTACATGGATTTACCATTTTGTTAAACTGCAGCTTAACTATCCTGTCTTCCAATGAATGGAAAGTTATTATACATAGCCTTCCTCCACTTTTAAGCAAATCTACACAATCCTCAATAGTTTTATTCAATATTCCAAGTTCATTGTTAACTTCAATTCTGATTGCCTGAAAAGTTCTTTTTGCCGGATGAGGGCCGTCTCTTCTGGCAGAACTTGGAACCGCCCTTTTTATTGTATCTACCAATTCATAAGTGGTCTCTATCGGTTTACTCTGTCTGGCTTCGACAATGAATTTTGCTATCCGTGAAGCCCATTTTTCTTCTCCGTAGTCACGAATAATACGGTATATATCCTGCTCGGAATACTTGTTTACCACATCATAAGCTGACAACTCCGATTTTCTATCCATTCTCATGTCAAGTGGTGCATCATGCTGGTAACTAAATCCTCTGGATGCTTCATCCAATTGATGGGACGAAACTCCCAAGTCCAGAAGAATACCGTCTACTTCAGAAATTCCCAACTCAGAACAGGCATTACGTATATTTTTAAAATTTGTATTTACGACGTTGAAGTCTGCCTGTGACTCAATTTCACCAAGCCTCTTAACCGATGTTTCTACAGCAAAACTGTCTTGGTCAAGACCTATCAAGCAGCCCTTTTCACCTAGTCTTTTATATATCTCTGATGAATGTCCCGCTCCGCCAATAGTACCGTCAACATAAATACCTTCCTGATTTATATTCAGATTTTCTATGCACTCATCAAGTAATACGGATTTATGTTTAAATTCCATTATTCACCTCAAAGTTTTTCGGCTATATACCAAGCAATGCCATCTTTTCCGCAATTTTATCCGCACTGATGTTGTCGTCGCTGTTGTACGCTTCCCAAGCCGCCTTTTTCCATATTTCTACTCTTGAAGACACACCGATTATATATATGTCCTTTTCAAGAGCGGCATATTCACGCAGATTCTGTGGTATCAATATCCTTCCCTGTTTATCAACTTCACATTCCGTTGCTCCCGAAAAGAAAAATCTGATAAATGCCCGGACATCCTTATCGGTAAATGGCAAGGATTTTAGCTTGTTTTCAAGGCTTGTCCACTCTTCGGATGAGTACGCAAACAAACAACCGTCAAGTCCCTTGGTCAGTATGAACTTTTCACCCAACCCCTCACGGAACTTTGAAGGTACTATTGCTCTTCCTTTAGGGTCAATTGTATGTTGGTATTCACCATAGAACAATTTTTACACCCCACATCCGATAAGTTTCCTCCACTTCCCACCACTTTTCACCACTTATAAACATATTCTATTGCAAAAATTAAAAATTATCAATATATTTCAGTCAATTGAAATAAAAAAAATAAAAGACAGGATGTTAATCCTGCCTTTTATAGGCCAGTAGTACTAGCTTTGGGACTTTTTTAATGAAGTACCGAAAGCCTGATTATTTCCCAAGCATATATTAATCTATGCTTGTCTTTTAAGCACTTAATACACTAAGTACTAAACATTACTTTTTTTCGTCTCGATGAAACACTTAACACAATCCCTATGGCTATATAATTGGCCAGTACCGCCGTTCCTCCCGCACTGACAAAAGGAAGTGGCAGACCTGTTACCGGAAGTAAGCCTATACTCATTCCGATATTTTCTATAAAATTAAAGGCAAGCATACCAGTCACACCTATTACTAGAAATGAACCATAGGAATCACTTGAGTTTTTTGCGATATAAATACATCTTAAAAGAATTATCAAACCTAATAGTATAATAATAATACCACCGATAAACCCAAATTCTTCTCCAACTACCGAGAAAATAAAGTCAGACTCATTTACCGGCACATTCCTGCTTTGGGTTTGCAAACCGCTTCCGTAGCCTTGTCCGAACAACTGTCCGGAGCCTACCGCAATCTTGGATTGAATTACATTATAACCTGCCCCCTGGGGGTCTCTGTCAGGTGATATAAAAGTAAGAATTCTTTCCCTTCTATTACCGTTCAGAACATAAACCCATATGAAAGGCAATGAAAGCAGCAATGTTCCCCCCAAGATGAATATATATCTGTAAGGAATGCCAACAATGTATATAAATATAACGAATATAAACCCAAATACAAGGGCTGTTCCCAAGTCCTTTTGCAATAGCACAAAACCTATGGCAACTCCGGAGTAGACTATAAATTTTATAATATCGGATTTATTTTTTTCAGTGCTGTCTTTAATTCTTTCTAAAAAGACCGAAGCCAATATAATATAGGCTATCTTTGCATATTCTGAAGGCTGTATGCTGAATCCGGCTATTTTCATCCAGTTTTTATTTCCCAGATCCTCACCGGAACCGATAAACAAAACAAGTACCATCAAAGACATTGCCCCAAAAAATATAAACAAACTGAGAACTTTTAAATCCTTATAATCTATTATGCTCAAAATAAGGCATAGTGCAATTCCCATTATCATAGCAAGTATCTGAGACTTCAGAATACCCGGTCTGGTTCTTACTGCACTGCTGAGGACAATAAGCCCTACTGCTGATAAGACCATAACCGATATAAACAACATGTAGTCAAATCTCTTATAAGGATTTGATGTTTGCGACTTTTCAACAAAATACATTTTTCACCTTTTCCTAAATTACTGGCTGTCTGTCATTCTATTATTATCTTCTTCTTGTGAATTTTCACTGCTGTCAGGCTTAATTTCACTTTCTCCGGATTCTTCCTGAACATCCTGTATATTCTCTGCTTCCTGCAATTTCTCAGTGCTATGCTCATTATTTTCAATTGCTTGTTCTTCTTCCATGTATTTAAGAACATTTGCATATGCACTTGGTCCTGCTTCCGCCTCTTCATTGATTGCATTTTTTGCTCTGTTTCTCAGAACTACTACCAGTATACCGAAAACAATTATCAGTATTATTGACAAGAATTGAGATACCCTTAAATTTCCAAGCATCAGACTATCTGTTCTAAGGCCTTCGATAAATGCTCTCCCGATACTGTAGGTTATAAAATACAGGCAGAATATTTCACCGCTGAATTTCTTTCTTTTGCGCATCCACATAAGAAATGCAAATATTACAAGATTCCATATAGATTCGTATAAAAATGTTGGATGAACGGGTAAATCGGGATTTACAGTTATACCCACCGTTTCTTGAATTGAATCTGCTTTATTTGTCAAATATGACGTTATTGTAGGGCTGGTCATTCCCCATGGAAGACTTGTATTTGTACCAAAAGCCTCCTGATTGAAAAAATTCCCCCAACGTCCAATCGCTTGTCCCAGAGCCACATAGGGTATTGCAAAATCAAAAAGCTTCATTGTAGGAATTTTTTTATATCTTGCAACAAAATAGGCTGTAATTATTGCTCCTATTATTCCTCCATAGACAGCCAAACCGCCTTTTCTCAGATTCAAAATATCAATGGGATTGTCGATGTACTCAGACCAACTGAAAATAACAAAGTATAACCTTGCACATATTATTGCTGCCGGGGCTGCAAAAAGCATCAGGTCTATTATTGTATCCGGAACAAGACCATATTTTGTTGAATCTTTCATCGCCCATAATACACATATCAAAAAGGCTGCCGCTATGATAATTCCATACCAGTATATAGGTTTACCGAATATGTTGAAAGCAACCCTTGGTACATCAAAACTCCAACCAAGTTCAGGAAAGCTGACTAATGTACTATCCATTTATAACCTCCACAATAACACTTTTTATTTCTGCTTAACGACAGATAATGCCATGCGTCTAATGTCAAAATGACTGTCAAACACATCTGTAATATAATCAAATTTCATTTTATCATAAACCTCTAAATAATCAAACATTGTAACACCCTTGAAATATAAATTTATAAATGACCTTGATATATTTTCAAGTGAGTTGAGCTGCCTTAAGAATCTTCCTTTTGAAGCGTTAAGAAGTCTGTTAAAAGTCTCCTGGTCAAGCCCTTGTTTTTTCATTACTTTAATTTCCTTTGTAATCCTATCCTGAACCTCTTCCGGGTTTACAGATTCCCCCATAAACATTGAATATGCATAACTTTTCTCCAATGAAAAATCCATTTCAAAGCTGGAATTAATAAGTCCCTTGTCATACAGCTCTTCGTAGAGTCTTGAACTTTTACCCATAAGCATTGACAGAAGAAGTTTAATGGCAATCTCATACCTCAGGATTTCAGCACCTTCTAAATCATAATTACTATCTTTAAATCCCATGTAAAATATAGGCGTTGGAACCGGCATATTTTGTTCGATGTAACTTTTGTTAATATCAGTACTTTCTTTTGGGAAGATTCTTTTAATTTCAGGAGCCTTCTCCGTTGTCTGTATGCAATTTTCAACCTGTTCAAAAACCTTAATGTGATCCACGTCACCAACCACTGTTATCATCATGTTGGATGGATGGTAGAAGGTCTTGTAACACTGATACAAGGTTTCTTTTGTAATTTCACTTATACTGTCAATAGTGCCCGCTATATCATACCTTACAGGATGGTGCTTGTAAATTGCCTTAAGTAGATTGAAGTTTACCCGCCATCCCGGATCGTCACGGTACATATTGATTTCCTGACCTATTATCTTCTTTTCACGTTCAACACTTTCATCGGTAATATACGGGTTTTGAACAAAATTTAATAATAGCTTGAAATTTTCGCTGAACAAGTCTGTACATGAAAAAAGGTAAACGGTTTGGTTAAAGCTTGTAAATGCATTTGGTTTTGAGCCTAAAGCGGCAAACTTATCCATGACACTTCCGTCTTTTTGGTCAAACAGCTTATGTTCCAGAAAATGGGCAATTCCATCAGGAACTTTTGTCGGTTCGTTTTCTCCGGGTATAATAAATTCATTGTCTACAGAACCGTACTGAGTAGAAAATGTGGCATACTTTTTGTAGTAGCCTTTTTTAGGAACTACAATACAATTCAACCCACTTGGATGTTCATACTTGTAAAATAACTCGTTATACTTTTTATATTCAATGGTATCAAAATTCATAAGATCCTCCGCTTTGCATAACTTTTTTTATTAGTTGCTTTCATGTGATTTTGAAGTCAAGAAATATATCGTATCCAACTGCACCTTATCTGCCACCTTGATAATATCGTCTACCGTCACCCTGTTTATTTTTTCTACCAAGTTTTCCATAGTATCATGTGTACCGTTAATTAACTGACTCAGATAAAAATCAACCACGTAAAGCTGACTGTCTTTTAGTGACATTATTCCGGTTTTTATAGACTTCAAGGTTGCTTCATATTCATACTCCGTTATGTTCCCGGAACGTATTTCATCCAACTGTTTCATAATTATTTCCTGAGCGGTATTTTTGTTATTTATGTCAATACCGCTTGCAATAACCATCAAACCCTTAAACTTTTCCAACCCGGCATAGACATAGTACGCAAGCCCTGCTTTCTCTCTGACGTTCTGAAAGAGTTTTGAATGCATACCCCCTCCCAGTAAACCGTTAAAGACCATCAGTGCATAATAATCATTATCGTCAGGCTGAACATGTGTCCTGAAACCCATACACAGTTTTGCCTGATTAACGTCCATTTTGTCTTCATATTCCCTTACGTCTTTAACACATTTAAGTATAATACTGGAATTCAGTTTTTGAGGTGTACTTCTTTCCACATGGGACAGCTTTTCCTTTACAAAAACAGCATCTTTATCATCGATTTCTCCGGTTATAAAAATTTGTGCTGGAAGTGATGCTATTTTCTTCTTATAATGGTCATAAAGCTTGTCATTGGTTATCTCATCTATTTGCTCTACAGTACCGTATTCATACAGACCAAAGGGTTCGTCCTTGCACATTAGCTCAAAGCATCTTTCCATGCTGTATTGAACCTTGTCATTTGTTCTGCCTTCAACAATCGTTTTCAGATTGTGCTTTTCCTGTTCTACATACTGTTCATTAAACGAACCATCCTTAAGTTCAGGTCGGAAAATGATATTAATAAGAAATTCAAATGCCTTTTCAAAGTTTCTTTGGCTATCATTAGTATACTTATCTGAAATATATTCAAAATAAAAATGTATTATCTGTCTTTCGCCTTTTTTTACAATACCGCAGTCAAACACTGCACCGTAAAGCTTTTCAAGATATAAATTAATTTCTTTTATAGTAGGAAGCCCCTTGCAGCCTCTTCTCAATACCGAAGGAAAAAGTGCGTTTAAAGCAACTGTATCCTTGTTCAAATTATCCTGAAAGAAAATGTTGATTGTATTTGTTTTAAATCTATTTGAATTAATATTGTAAACCTCTATTCCGTTCTTTTCAAACAATTTGCATAGCTTTTCCTCTACATGGGTACCGATCATAAATACCTCCTTTAATTACAAATTATAGAATTTTTACTTATCATTATATAGTATAATAAAAATTTTCGTATATATTCAAGTTAGACAAGGTTATTAAGTAATTAAATATGTTATAAATGCAAATAATAGAATTGATTAAATAAAGTTTCTATGTAAAAGGGAGGGTTATAATTGAACGGACGAAACAGAAAATACGCAAGAACAACTAAAAAATGCCAGCAGTTACCTGATACATCTGAGGATACAGAATTTTCACTTTCTACTACGATGGCTTTAGGAATTGTCGGAGGAGCTTTTCTAATCGGAATGGTATCAGGAACACTGGTCTCCATGTGCAAAAGGGTATAAATCAGATATTCTAAAATTTTAAGCGGCCAGCTCTTTAAAAAGGCTGGCCGCTTAAAAGAAAGTCCTTATTATTCGTATCTCAGTGATTCTATCGGATCAAGATCTGCTGCCCGTTTTGCAGGATAAACTCCAAACAACAGTCCTAAAGCAATAGATCCCATAAAGGCAAGTACAATTACTTGTATATTCAGTACCGGTGGAATTTTTACAAGTGATGAAATTATAAATCCACCCAAAATGCCTAAAATAATACCAATTACACCACTTATTCCCGTAAGTATAATTGACTCGGTTATAAACTGTATTACTATATCTCGTTTTCTGGCACCCAGAGCCTTTCTTACACCAATCTCCCTTATACGCTCAGTAACAGAAACCAGAAGTATGTTTACTATTCCTATACCTCCTACAATCAATGTTATTACAGCTATAACAAGAAGTACTGAGGATATAACATTTAGTACGGTATTCAAGCCGTCCTGAAAATCAGAATAGAATTGTATTGTATATTTATCCTTATTTCCATGCTTATTTTCAAGGGTTTTTATTATTTCATCAGCTATATTTTTCAGAGAAGTCTTATCCTTTTCATCTACCGAAATGTAAATGTAGTTAAACTGGTCTGAATCAGGATAATATGATTGAAGCGTAGTCATAGGTATTGTAAGGCTTACCGGTCTGCTTTCATTATCAATCATACCTCCGAATGGAGTTTCTTCAGTTTTAGTAACTCCTACTACCCTCAGTCTCAAAGTACTTCCTGAGCCAAGTGTTACCTTTAGTTTTTGACCGAGGGGATTTTGCTTTCCAAAATTGGCTTTTGCAAATTCTTCATCGATTACAACAACATTTGATCTTGTAGAGTTATCAATCTCATTTATCATTCTTCCCTGTGCCATATCCACAGGTACAATGTCCTTATACTGAGATGATATACCATTTATACTTGCATTTCTTGTTTTGCTATCAAGCCGGATGGTTCCTGATCTGCTAATGTTGGTTCCGATATTTTTTATATCTTTAACGCCTTTACTTATAGCCTTTAAATCCTCACTAGACAGCATATCATTTGTACTCAGACTGTCTGTCTTATAGGATACGATTAGTATGTTTGCTCCGATTTTTGCAAATTCGCTGTCCACATAGCTTTGCGTCGCATTTCCGATTGCTACAATAGTTATAACCGAAAACACACCCATAATTATACCGATCATCGTCAGGACGGAACGGAGCTTGTTTGCTCTAAGACTCGATAAAGCCTGTTTAAAGCTCTCAATTATATTCATTTTCTGTTTACCCTCCAATCCCGTTTACTAATCTTTAATTTTAACACGGGCTCCGTCCTTATATGCAGGGTTTGGATTCATAACAACAAGGTCGCCTTCCTTTAATCCGCCGCCTACCAATTCTGCTTTCATATCAGAAGTTGTGCCAAGCTCAATTTTCTTTTTCTGCATGGTCTTTTTGTCAGGGCTTATTACAAATACATACTTGCTATCATCCTTGTCCTGACCCATCATATCAAGATCTACAGTAAGGACATTTGAAATATCCACAGTCTTAATATCACAGCTTACAGTAATGCCAGGCTTCATAGAAGGCGTAATATTATCAATGCTGATGACTACAGGAATAACTGTTTCAGAAGAACCGGTGTTGGTGGTATTTGCTTTTGCCATAGGAGCTACACTTTTAACCTTACCAGTGACTTCTTCTGTTTCAGGAATAGAATCTCCACTTAGTTCCACAGCTTGCCCAGGCTTCAAAAGTTTCGCATTAAACTCATTTATATTAAGCTTAACTTCCAACTTATCAGGATTAATAACCACAAATACAGGCTGGCCTGCCATTGTGTATGAGCCCTCTGCAACATTTACCTGAGATACAATTCCATCCATTGTACTGAACATTGAAGCCTTATATTTCTTAATCTTGTTTTCAAGGTCCTTAATTGCAACTTCTGTTGTTTGTATTGTAACCTGCTGTGACTCTATATCTATTTGCTGTGCTGCTTTTGATTTACTGTTTGTTTTACTGGTCTCGTTTTGGGCATCTTTCTTTGCCTGAAGTGTTAATTTTGCAACACTCAGTATATCCTCGGCATCTTTTAATGTATTCTCAGCACTATCAAGTTCAACCTTTGATATAGCCTCAGCATCATATAAAGCCTTTTTCTCGTTGCGGTTTTTAAGTGCCTGTTCATATGCCCTCTGTTTTGAAGCAACATCATTTTCTGCTGCTTTTATTTCATTCTGATTATTTACTGTACTAATTGTTGTATCAGCTGTCATTGCCTTTCTTAATAGCAATTCCTGACTTTTCTTTTGGAGCTTTTGAGTTTCAAGTTGGGTATTCAGGTCATCTAAATCTATATCTGCAAGTTTTTGTCCCTTTTTAACGGTGTCATTCTGCTTTACATATAGCTTGGTTACTTTCACCGGATTATCAATGTACACCTCAGATTTTTCTATTTCAGAAACTGTACCATTTGCAGAAATAAATGAACTGACATCACCTTTTTTTATTTCACCTGTCTGTACTGTAAAAACAGCCCCTGAACCGACTGATCCAGCATTTTTCACTATACCGACAGTAATTAGAGCCACTATAACAACTGCCAGACTCACCCCAATAATTATCTTCTTTTTCATTTTAACCTCCATGTCCCTCAATGAAAATTCTACATTAATCCTGCCATCCTAAATTCAGTTATCCCTGCATAGAGCAATTGAATAACAAATATAGCAGCTACAATCAAATACGCCTTCTTTTTAGGCATCTTACTAACTGCTGCAACACCTATAGCAATAACTACATACTGCCATATACTGAATACATCCAAAAATTTGGCCATACCATAAATAAAGTTTCCATCCATCTTAGGCATTAGTACAGCCATGCTGGTATAGCTCAAAATGTCGTAAACACCTGTAATATTTGTTTTAATTACATGTACCACGGTTGAAAGTATTGTAATTACACCGGCATACCCTGTTATTGATAGTACCTGTTTAAAACTGCCCTGTCCTTTGAATATTTTAATGATTCCCCATAAAATCAAGGCACCCAGAACCCAGGTTATAACAACACCTATAGCCCCTGCGGCTGGCCCTGTAATCATTGCAAGATTTACAGATGTGTTTAATTGCTCCGTTGTAATTTCAAGGTTTTTTTGGGTAAGCAATTCTTGTGTGTTATTTCTAACAAACTCCTTGTACATTGGAATCATTGCCAACATAGCTACCAGTTGAACAATTGGCAGGAAAATAAAAGGAAACGCTATTCTAGGTCTTTCTGCAAGGTTATCCATTGCTTTTCCCGGCCAGAAAAACATTCCTGCTACCCTTTTTAAGAAGTTCATCTGACTGCTTTGCGGGAGATTAACAGCTCCGTTAACAGATACTTGAGTATTTTCTTCCATTGTCATACCTCCATGGCCGCTTGACTGCGGCAAAAATATTTATTTATAAGGGATAAGCTTCTAGGCTTCCTCTTTGTACTGACTTAATACAATTCTTGCATCAAGTGGGTTTTGGACTGTATCATCACTTCTGAGCATACCGTCTTTAAATCGTAATACTCTTTTAGTATGATCTGCAATGTCCGGCTCGTGAGTTACAAGTACAATGGTAACTCCTTCACGGTTCAAATCCTGAAATACCGTCATTATTTCTTCCCCTGCCGTACTGTCAAGGTTACCTGTCGGTTCATCGGCAAGTATTATGGCGGGAGAATTTACAAGGGATCTGGCTATAGCAACCCTCTGCTTCTGTCCTCCGGACATTTCGTTTGGCTTGTGATGCACCCTTTTCTCAAGACCAACCCGCTCCAATGCCAGCATAGCTCTTTTACGCCTTTCCTTAGCACCTACCCCGGCATATATCATTGGAAGTTCTACGTTTTGCAATGCAGTAATTCTTGGAAGTAGATTGAATGATTGAAAAACAAAACCTATTTTACGGTTTCTTACCTTAGCCAGTTCAATTTCGTTCAGTGTAGAAATATTGACTCCATCCAGCCAGTATTCCCCTGTTGTGGATTTGTCAAGACAGCCTATTATATTCATTAGCGTTGATTTTCCTGAACCCGACGGCCCCATTATTGCAACAAATTCTTCCTTGTTTATATTTACATTGACATTCCTTAGCGCCTCAACCTCTATCTGTCCATTTTTATAGACCTTGCCTAAATCCTTTATTGATATTATCATGTTATCTCGCCCCCTCAAAACAATTATTAGCATATACGTGGGAGCTGATCCCCTGCAAGAACACTGATAATTCTGCTTCCGCCGCTGAGTGCCTTTAGCAGAACCTTGGGTTGTCCCACCTCAGTCACCTCTCCTATTATTCTTGCATCTTTTCCGTATTTGTTCTTATGAAGTGCTTCTAATACTTTATCTGCCTTATCTTCACCAACAAAACAAAGCATTTTTCCCTCATTAGCCATATATAAAGGGTCCATGCCCAAAAGCTCGCAGACTCCCTGAACCTCACGCTTAACAGGCAAGCTGTCTTCCCTTATCAAAATGGAAACATTACTCTGAACAGCTATCTCATTCAGGGTTGTGGCAACTCCTCCTCTGGTAGGGTCTCTCAAAACATGAACGTCCGGGACAACAGATAATATATCCTGAACCATGCCGGACAAAGGAGCACAATCACTCTTAATATCAGCATTAAAGCCTATGCTTTCCCTTTCGAGAAAAATACTGCTTCCATGGTCGCCTATAGTACCGGATATTATTATTTTGTCTCCAACTTTTGCATTTCTGCCGGAAATGTTCAATCCATCGGGGATTATCCCTATACCCGAAGTATTTATGAATATTTTGTCAGCCGCCCCCTTTTGAACTACCTTTGTGTCGCCTGTAACTATTTTGACGCCACATTCAATGGCAGTTGCACTCATAGCTTCAACTATTCTTTCCAGTTCGTCCATACCAAAACCTTCTTCTATAATGAATCCGCAGCTTAAATAAAGAGGTTTGGCTCCGCTTGTTGCCAGATCGTTTACCGTACCGCATACTGCCAGTTTGCCTATGTTGCCACCATTAAAAAAGATTGGAGTAACAACAAAACTGTCAGTAGTAAATACCAGATTCCTGGCATCACCTATATCTAATCTTGCACTGTCATCTCCCTGTGACAGTATGTCATTACTAAAGTGCTTCTTAAATATCTGCTCTATCAGCTTTGAAGTAGCTGTCCCACCACTACCGTGAGCTATGGTTATCATATTTTTTTCCATTTTATCCTCCGTATTTATAATAAGCAGCACAGGTTCCTTCAGAAGAAACCATACACGAACCTACCGGGTTTTCTGGAGTACATCTTTTTTTGAAAAGCTTGCAGTCTCCAGGACGTTTTTTCCCTTTAAGAACTTCCCCGCACAAACATCCTTTTGGTTCAGGTGTATCATTTTGTTTAATATCAAACTTTTTTGCAGTATCGAACATTTCATATTCTTTTACAATACCAAGACCTGATTTGGGAATCATTCCTATTCCACGCCAAACAGAATCTACAGGCTCAAAAACTTCGTACATTTTTTGTTGCGCCTTAACATTTCCTTCCTTTGATACTATTCTTGAATACATATTTTCTAAAACTTTTTTCCCATTTGTAATATTATCTACCAGAACCTTAATGGAATAGAGTATATCCAAAGGTTCAAAACCTGCGACTACACCAGCCTTTTCCATATTATACGCCACATAGGTAAAAAAGTCTGTTCCTATTATTGCAGAAACATGTCCCGGATACAAAAATCCATCAATCATTAATTCATTGTCGCCTGCCAGAGTTTTTATTGCTTCCGGCATAGTCTTGTTTGCAGTTAGAACTGAATAATTCTTTATACCCTCACTTTTTGCCTTTGACACAGAAAGTGCTATTACCGGCGTTGTTGTTTCAAAACCAACTGATAAAAAAACAACCTCCTTATCTGGATTCTCTCTCGCCAATTCCACTGCGTTAAGCGGAGAATATACCATTTGGACGTTGCTGCCTTGGGCCTTTTTGTGAATCAGTGTACTGTTATTCCCCGGGATTCTCATCATGTCCCCGAAAGTTGTAATAATAACATTTTTGTTATCTGCAAGTTCTGTCGCACTGTCAATATATGATGTAGGCGTTACGCAGACAGGACATCCCGGCCCGGAAATCAGTTCTATCTGAGGGGGTAGCAGGGAACGGAGTCCATATCTTGAAATAGCCATCGTATGAGTTCCGCATACTTCCATTATCTTTAGTCTGCGTCCAGAGTAACCTTGAAGACTTTGCACAATTTTGCCTATAACCTCGCTGTCCCTGAATTCATCTATATAGTTTCTCATTTAATGCCTAGCTCCTTTATTTCGTTGAAAATGTCTATGGTTCTAAGTGCCTCTTCCTCATCAAGAACTTGTATGGCACACCCTGCATGCACAAGAACATAGTCACCCACCTGTACGTTGTCCAAAAGCTCTATGGAAACCTTGTTTGTTACTCCCATCATTTCAACATTACCGCTGTTACCATCAATACTTACAACCTTTGCAGGTAATCCCAAACACATATCTTAATCCTCCTGTTGTAATATTTATCAACTATATTTTATAAATTAGAATTTATCCATTTATACACATTAATGAGTATATACCCTGCTGAGTTACATTTCAATCTTCAAGAGTTGGAAAGTCCTATTATCTCTTTTCCATCATTTGTGCAATTGCCATTATTGATTGTCCCAATGAGATTCCTCCATCATTTGCAGGAACCTCGGAATGAACAAAGACCTTAAATCCTTGTTCTTCCAATAAATCCACTGTTATTTGAAGAAGAGTTACATTTTGAAATACTCCTCCGCTTAAAACTACATTATTCAAATCATTCCTGCTTCTGATATTCAAACATCCTTGAAGTACAATATCCGCTATTGTGGCATGAAATCTGGTTGAGATGTACTCCAGACCGTTTCCCGTCAGAATATCATTAACAATCTGCTTAATAATACAGCTTGTGTTAACTTTAAATTCTTCTTCAAATTCAGCATTGTTAATATCGAAATGGTATGGTTCGGTGCAGCATAAATCTGCATAATATTCCAATTCAATAGCGGCCTGTCCTTCATAGCTGATATCTGTTTTAATACCAAGTAAAGCCGAAACCGCATCAAAAAAACGACCCATACTTGAAGTAAACGGACTGTTTATTCTCTTTTCCAGCATTTTTATTGTAAAAATTATCTCTTCCTTACTTCTATCTTTAAATGCCGGAAGCTTATCCGCTATTTCCATTATGTTATCAAACATACCCTGCTCTGAGGCATATAAGTAGCTTAAAGCCATACGCCAAGGATGTTTTACTGCCGAATCACTTCCCGGCATCATAACATAATCCAGTTGTCCGGCTCTACGGAAACCATAATAGCCTCCCGTAAAAAACTCTCCGCCCCATATGTTACCATCCTCACCGTAGCCTGTTCCATCAAAGGACACTCCTATTACATCACCTTTCAGCCGGTTTTCTGCCATACATGAGGCAATATGTGCCTTGTGATGCTGAAGGGCAATTTTATTAATATCCGGTTGACTAAGTGCATATTGGGATGAATAGTAATTGGGGTGAAGATCATATGCTATGCATTGGGGTGAAATATCAAACAATCGTTTAAAGTGTTCAATCCCATTACGAAAAGCAACATTTGTACTTTCGTTTTCTAAATCCCCGATATGATGACTCAAATAAAAGTTCTTTCCTTTATTCAAGCAAAAAACATTTTTGAGTTCTCCTCCGCAGGCAAGAACCGAAGGTATTTGAATATCTTCGTCCAAGTCAAGCAATTCGTGTACATTTATAGAAACAGGCTTTGGTACATATCCCCTCGCCCTTCTTATGATGTATTCTTTGTCCTTGAAAACCCTGGTTACGGAGTCATCTGTTCTTATATATATTTCCCTGTTGTTGGTTAGGTAGGCGTCTGCAATTCCTTCAAGTCCTTGTATTGCCTCCTCGTCTCGGTAAAAAATCGGTTCGCTGCTCAAGTTTCCGCTGGTCATAACCAAAAGCTCAGGAAAACCTTCTTCCTCAAACAACAGATGATGAACGGGAGTATAGGGCAGCATAACCCCAAGGTAACTGTTAAGATGAGCGATGGATTCAGGCAGTATACCGACATCTATTCTTTCAAGTAAAACTATGGGACTTGCAGGTGAATTTAATATACTCATTTCAGCAGGACTGATTGAACAGTATTTTTCAGCTGTCTTTAAATCTTTTAACATAACCGCAAAAGGCTTGTCATCTCTATGTTTTCTGGTTCTGAGTCTGTCAACGGCCTCTTTGTTAAGTCCATCGCAGGCTAGGTGATATCCGCCTATTCCTTTTACAGCAACAATATAGCCCTTTTTAATCATGTCAGCAGTGTACCGAATACATTGACTGCTGGTTTTAATTTCTTGTATCACTTTACCTGTTTCATCGGCAACACTTAGACTAGGGCCGCAGTCATGGCAAGAAACGGGCTGTGCATGATACCGTCTGTCAGAAGGTTTAGTGTACTCCTGCCTGCAATTTTCACACATTTCAAAACAGGCCATAGTAGTCTTATCCCGGTCATAAGGGATATTTTTTATTATGGTAAACCTTGGACCGCAGTTGGTACAGTTAATAAATGGATACTTATATCTTCTGTCACTTTTATCTTTCATTTCTCTTAGACAATCGCCACAAGTGGCAACATCAGGTGAAATGAAAACAGGCCCCTTGGAATTTTTTTGGCTATGCCTTATTTCAAAATCCCTAAAGCCTTGATATTCTACCTCATTATATTCTATTGATTCAATTACTGATAAAACGGGTGCCGATTTTTTTATTTCATCTATAAAATCGGCCGCCATCTGAAAATCTCCATCAATCTCTATTATTACGTTACTGTCGGAGTTGCCTACCCAACCTTTTATACCAAAACTTTCAGCCAGATTAAAAATAAAGGGTCTGAAGCCAACTCCCTGTACAATACCTGTTATGATTATTCTGTAACCTGTCATATACAACTATAATTTATCTCCTAACTGACTATACTCAAGTAATCCCTTGCAATCTTCATGTCCTTTGTTATCTGATTTATCAATTCTTCTACATTGTTAAATTTCTTTTCATCACGTATTTTTTTCAAAAAGAATACTTCAATTTTTTCTCCGTAAATGTCCTTATCGAAGTCCATAATATGTGTTTCAACCGTTTTCTGTCTAACATCCTCAAATGTAGGGTTATAGCCAACATTAGTCATACTATTGTATAAATGACCGTTTAACAGTGTTTTTGTAATATATACACCATTGTGAGGCAGTACAAGGTACTTTTCAGGATGAATATTCGCAGTTGGAAAGCCTATTGTATTACCTACACGCCTTCCATTCACAACCTCAGCTATAATTGAATAATTTCTCCCCAACAGCTTATAAGCTGTTTCAAGATTTCCATTTATAATAGATTGTCTGATGCCGGTACTGCTTATTATCTCGCCATCACAGGTAATAGGCGGGATAACTACCACCTTGAATCCATACTTCTTTCCGAATTCCTCCAGTAAAGGTATGTCTCCCCCACCCTTATATCCAAATCTGTAGTCGTGGCCTGCAACAGCAAGCTTTATATTCAGCTTGTTTTTAAGAATATTTACAACAAATTCTTCGGGAGACATTCTTGAAAATGCTTCATTGAACTCGTCAAGATAAAGATAATCAAGAGTAGTTTCACTTAAAAGTTCTATTTTCTTAGTTTCAGTAAGTAACAGAGGCGTAATAAGCTTTTTTCTTAGAATATTTTCTGTATGTTTTGTAAAAGTATAAACCATTGATGATAGTCCGTTTAATTTGGATTCTCTTATTAATGTGTTAATAAGAGCCATATGTCCGATATGCAAGCCGTCAAAATTACCAAGACCGACACCGGTATAGCAACTGAATGTATTGTAAGAATCATTTGAATGAATAACCTGCATATTATGTCTCCTTAGTTTTCATCATTTAAAGAACTTCTTTGATTTTAAATATAATGTATTTCCTTTTTCAAAAACTTCTCCTAACCCAAGAAAACTATTATTATCGTATACCCTGTAAACAGTATTTTCATATTTGTTTTTTTCAACTTCCAGCCATACTCCGTTATTATACTTGAAAAGTTCCTCCTTGTTTAATTTTATAATATCAAACTCTTCAAATATCTTTTCAACAGGCAATAAATGACCTTCAAGAGCTTTAGTTTCCGACAATTGTACTATTTCTTCCATTGTCAAGGCGTTATCAAGGTCATACTGTCCCGCCCTTGTTCTTACGAGAAACGACATATGTCCGCCACAGCCAAGCTTTTCTCCAATATCATTGCATAATGTCCTTATATATGTTCCCTTTGAGCAGTGAACATCCAAAAGAACTTTTTTTGCTGCAAATTCTTGTGTTACCCCTTCTGATTCAAATATTACATTGTCATCCCATATTCTGATAACGTCTATGTTGTAAATTTGAATAGTTCTTGATTCCCTTTCTATTGTCTGGCCCTGTCTGGCTAATTCATAGAGCTTCTTACCACCGATTTTTATGGCAGAATACATTGGAGGAAGCTGTTCAATGGTACCCACAAAGCTCATAATTGCTTTTTTTATTTCATCATCATTAACTTCTACGGAATATGAATCCAACACAATGCCGGAAGAGTCCTGGGTATCAGTTGAAATTCCCAGTGTCAGTTCTGCACGGTAAACCTTATCCTTGTCTATCATAAACTCTAAAGCCCTTGTGGCATTACCAATGCATAAAGGTAATACTCCAACTGCCGAAGGGTCAAGTGTACCTGCATGCCCTATCTTTTTTTGTCCGGTTATTCTTCTCATAAATCCAATTACATCAAAAGATGTCATTCCTGCAGGCTTTAAAACATTTAAAATACCGTTCATATTTATCTCCGTTTAAGTTTGTCCTTGATAGTGTTTATCAATTGCTCTTTAACATCTGAAATACTGCCTTTTATTGTACACCCGGCAGCCCGTTTATGTCCACCGCCTCCAAAAGCGGCTGCAATCTCTGATACATCCACATATGTTTTTGACCTTAAATTTACACGGATTTCATTACTACTCTTTTCTTTTATAAGAACGGAAACTTCTACTCCTACTATGGACCTTCCAATATTTACAAGCCCGTCACAGTCTTCATCTTTGGCTCCTGTTGAATGTAGAATGTCCTGTGTTATTGCTATTACGGCTAACAAGTCATTTTCATACAGTTCCAGAAGCTCTATTGCCTTCTGGGTAAGCTTTAATTTTATAAATGTTGTATTGTCAAATATTTTCTGTGAAAGATCAGCAACATCAATGCCTGTTGAAAGTAACTCTGCTGCAGCTTTATGAGTTTCAGCAGTAGTGTTGCCGTACTTGAAACCACCTGTATCTGTTGCGATGGCAGTATAAAGACACTTTGCCATATCAATATCAATTTCACATTTCATTTCATTAAGAAGTAAAAATATAAGCTCACCAGTTGATGCCGAAGAAGCATCAACATGGTTATACTGAGCAAATTTAGTATTTGTAATATGGTGATCGATGTTTATATTAACCGGAGCTTTAAAAAAGAGGTCTGCTCTTGTACCAAGTCTACCGATATCTCCGGTGTCAAGGGCAATATTCAAGCCCATAACTTCATCGTCTTCATTTATAAATCCCGTAAGCTCAATTCCGGGCAGGAATTTGTAGGTATCAGGTATATTTTCTTCCATATACACAATTACCTTTTTTCCGGTTTTCCTTAATGCTAAAGCTAATGCAAGAGATGAACCTATTGCATCACCATCGGCAGAAATATGGGGAAAAACAGCTACGCTTTCTGCCCTTTCAATTGCCTTTATTAATTCTTTTTCCATGGTTTTATCCCCCGATAATTTTAATTAAACATGTTATTCCGTAAATTCCTTTTTTGCATCATCAAGAAGCTTGTTAATGTGGATACCATGTTCAATAGATGTATCAAGTTCAAAATGTATTTCAGGTGTATACCTCAGCTGCACTCTATGCCCAAGCTCACGTCTTATGAAACCTGCGGCACTTTTCAAAGCGCTAATGGCATTTTTCTTTTGTTCTTCATTTCCCAAAACACTGACAAACACCTTAGCATATCTTAAATCCTTGGTTACAGTGCAGGAAACTATACTAACCATACTTGGAAGTCTAGGGTCCTTTATCTCATTTTGAATTATATTGCTTATTTCCTTTTTAACTTCTTCTGATATTCTAACTATTCTGTCTGCCATACTATTAGCCTCCATCTGCCGCTATCGGCGGAATATTTTTTTAATACTTCTCCCTTATTCACATGCAGCGAATAAAGGAGGCTAATCATACAATTATACTAATGCCATTATTGACATTTATCTGTGGTTAAATACAGTGTGTCAATTCATATTCAAATTTCATTTTAATATGTAAATAGGTTGAATTGGATAACCTCCAACTTCAACCTATTTTAATCACAGTACTTTTATTGTTATCTCTTTACTTCTTCCATAATGAAGGCTTCGATTACATCGCCTTCTTTAATGTCATTGAAACGCTCTATAGATACACCACATTCATAACCTTGAGCAACTTCCTTAACATCGTCCTTGAACCTCTTGAGAGAAGCAAGCTTACCTTCGTGAATAACAATACCTTCTCTGACAACCCTAACCTCGGAATTTCTCTGTACCTTACCGTCAGTTACGTAAGCACCTCCGATGGTTCCCACACCTGAAACCTTGAATGTCTGCCTGATTTCAATGTGTCCGAGTACCACTTCCTGATAGGTTGGTTCAAGCATACCATTCATAGCAGCCTGAACATCTTCTATTGCCTTGTAAATAACACTATATAGTCTCATGTCAACTTCTGCATTCTTTGCAGCTTCTGTAACATTTGCACCTGGTCTTACATTAAACCCGATGATTATAGCATTTGAAACCTGAGCCAAAGTTACATCTGACTCGGTAATTGCACCAACCGCACCATGTATGGTCTTTACTCTTACCTCTTCATTGCTCAATTTTTCAAGAGACTGTTTTACTGCTTCAACAGAACCTTGAACATCGGCTTTTATAATAATATTTAAATCTTTTACTTTACCTTCTTTTATCTGAGTAAACAGGTCTTCAAGGGTAACCTTTGCAGTTGCTTTAAACTGTTGTTCCTTCTGTTTAAACTTACGCTTCTCAACAAGCTGCTTTGCTACCTTTTCATCAGTTACTGCATAGAATACTTCTCCTGCTTCCGGAACCTCATCCATACCCAGGATTTCAACCGGCATTGAAGGTCCTGCAGCTTTGATTGCATAACCTTTGTCGCTTGTCATTGCCTTGATTCTACCAAATGATGAACCTGCAATTAATGAATCTCCGGTTTTCAATGTACCTCTCTGGACAAGAACTGTAGCAACAGGTCCTCTTTCCTTATCAAGCTTTGCTTCGATAACTGTACCTTTTGCTTGTCTTTCCGGGTCTGCCTTTAATTCAAGCATATCCGCAGCCAGAAGTACCATTTCAAGTAATTGATCTATATTTTCTCTCTTTTTTGCAGAAACAGGAACCATTATTGCATCTCCGCCCCATTCTTCCGCAACAATTCCATACTCTGTAAGTTCCTGCTTAACCTTGTCAGGATTTGCGCCTGGCTTATCTATCTTGTTGATTGCAACTATAATTGACACATTAGCAGCCTTGGCATGATTGATTGCTTCAATTGTCTGAGGCATAACACCATCATCGGCAGCTACAACGAGTATTGCAATATCTGTTACCTGAGCTCCTCTGGCACGCATTGCAGTAAATGCTTCGTGACCCGGTGTATCTAGGAAGGTTATAGGCCTGTCATTTGCCTTAACAGTATAAGCACCTATATGCTGTGTAATTCCACCTGCTTCGCTGTCTATAACATGTGCACTTCTGATGGCATCTAGCAATGATGTCTTACCATGGTCAACGTGTCCCATAACAACAACAACCGGTGGTCTTGACTGAAGATTGGAGTCATCCTGAACTTCATCATCATCAAATAGAATATCCTCTTCACTTACCTGAATAGCTTTCTCGGTCTTTACTCCATATTCTTCAGCAACTATTGTAGCTGTTTCAAAATCAACCTCGTTATTAAGTGTTGCCATTACACCATAAGCCATCAACTTCTTTATAATGTCTGTTGAAGTCTTTTTAAGGGACTCAGCCAGATCTTTTACTGTAAGTGACTCAGGGATGGTTATGGAAGTAAGTACTGCCTTTGGAGGAATGTACTTCTCCTGAACCCTTTCATTCCTTTTATTTCTTTGCTTCTTCTTCTTCCCATCATCATTATAGAATTCGTTAAAAATATAGTCTTCAGATAGAATTTCAGAAACTCCCTTTTTCTCTATAACTATTTTCTGAGGTCTGAATCTTTGCTTTGTGGTTGAATTGTTATTCTTAGGGGTTTCTTTCTTTTGCTTTTCTTCCCTCTTAACACTCTTGTCGAAATCTCTACCCTGGAACTCTCTTCTTGCCTCATTTCTCTGTGAGTCAAAAGCTTCCTGTGCTACTGAAGCATCTGGCTTTGGTATATCCAGATTTTGTTGTCTGGACTGACCCTGCGGTCTGTCTGACCTATTATACTGCGGTCTGTCTGATCTCTGATTGTTGTACTGACCCTGTGGTCTGTCTGACCTTTGGTTATTGTACTGGCCCTGTGGTCTGTCTGACCTCTGGTTATTGTACTGGCCCTGTGGTCTGTCTGACCTCTGGTTATTGTACTGACCCTGTGGTCTGTCTGACCTTTGGTTATTGTACTGTCCCTGCGGTCTGTCTGACCTTTGGTTATTGTACTGACCCTGTGGTCTGTCTGACCTTTGGTTATTGTACTGACCCTGCGGTCTGTCTGATCTTTGGTTATTGTACTGACCCTGCGGTCTGTCTGATCTTTGGTTATTGTACTGTCCCTGCGGTCTGTCTGACCTTTGGTTATTGTACTGTCCCTGTGGTCTGTCTGACCTTTGGTTATTGTACTGTCCCTGTGGTCTGTCTGACCTTTGGTTATTGTACTGTCCCTGTGGTCTGTCTGTCCTCTGGTTGTTGTACTGTCCCTGTGGTCTGTCTGACCGTTGGTTGTTGTAATGTCCCTGCGGTCTGTCTGTCCTTTGAACAGGCTGCTCCGTTACCGGAACGTTGTTTACAGATGAATTGTCATTTTGAGCAGTCACCTGTTTTTCAGGTTTACCATGTGATTCTTCGTTACCAGATGAACCTGCCTCTTCCGGCTTCTTGGTACCAACGCTCTGCTGTGGCTTAATCTCTGGCTGTGCAGATGGTTGAGCACTCTCAGGCTTACTAATGCTTTTTTGCCCTTCTTTTTCAGCGGCAGCAACCTTGTTTAACTGTGCTGATTCCGCATTTGAGCTATCATTTAATACTTTAGATTCATTTCCCTTGTTATCCGCCACAATTTTTTCCTCTTTATGAATGTCCTGATTTATTTTTGAATTATTTAAAATTTCTTCGTTTGGTGCCGGCGTTTCCTTAGGCACTACCTTTTGTACTTCATTCCTATTGCCTGCCAAATTCTGTTTATTTTTAAAATCCGATTTAACATCCCTTACAAATCCGGGTCTTAAACCTGATGTACTTGATTCCACTTTGACATAATCATTTCTATAATTTTTCTTTTGGACATTTTTTGTTTCATTCTTTGAAAAATTGTTAGACTGCGATGAATCATCTGTTTTACTATCAATAATTATTTCAGTCGTTCTGATAATTCTTGGTGCACTCTTATTATCTTTCTTTACTTCCTTTTTAACTTCTTTCTTCTTTTCTGCAACAGTATTAGTACTTTCCGCTACAGTTTTCTTTTCTCCAACCTCATTCTTTTTATCATCATGTCTTATAACACCTATATGCTTATATAGTGCATCTAATTCATGAGGTTCAAGAAGGCTCATATGATTTTTAACGTTTATATTTATCTCAGCAAGCTTTTCCATTAACCTTTTACTTGTAGTATTAAGTTCTTTGGCAAGCTCGTATATTCTAGCTTTTTCCAAAACCTTCACCCCCTGTTTCGTTTGTTGAATTATCTATTAATTTAAGAAGGCCATTTTTAAAATCTTTTGATATAATTGAAACTACCGCTCTTAAATCTTTACCCGTATACTTACCAAGTTCAAGTTTTAGTCCGTACTCCCTGTACGGAACAGAGTGGTAATTACACATACTTTTAAATTTGTCCTTCGTGTTTTCAGAAGCATCATTTGCAACGATAACAAGTTCAGCTTTTCCGGACTTTATTGTCCTTTCACAGGTTTCATCACCCGATAACAGCTTTCCTGCTTTCTTTGCAAGCCCTAATAAGGAATAAACCTTATCCATCGTTTTCCTCCAATTGGTTTTTCAGAATATGATAAATGTCCATGTCAATTGTAGTCTCAAAAGCCTTTTCCAGTCTTTTAGCCTTAATCGCCTGTTCAAGACAATCGGCACTTCTGCATATGTATGCTCCCCTGCCAGGCTTTTTACCAACGAGATCAATACTGATTTCTCCCTCATTATTTTTTACCACGCGTATTAATTCCCTCTTTGGCTTCATTTCCTTACAGCCAAGGCACATACGCAATGGAATCTTTTTTTGCTTCATCCATCCACACCTTCCATATTTTAATTTAATATCTCAATTCTTGCTAAAGGTGGTAAAGGGTCATTCAATTATAATATCTTCATGGCCATTATTATCATAATTTATACCGTCTGCATCAGTTTCATCCAAAAACCCACTGTTTATGCTATCGTCAAACAGTTGTTTCTCAATTGACTGTCTCAGCTGGGATTCGCTCTTTATATCAATTTTCCAGCCGGTAAGCTTTGCAGCAAGCCTTGCATTCTGGCCTTCCTTTCCTATTGCTAATGAAAGCTGATAGTCGGGAACCACAACTTTTGCAGATTTTTCATCTTCGTCCACGTCTACCCTTACAACCTTAGCTGGACTTAAACTACTGGATATATAATCTCTTGGATCATTACTCCATTTAATGATATCAATTTTTTCGCCTCTGAGCTCATCAACTATAGCCTGAACCCTAGTACCCTTTTGTCCGACACACGCTCCAACAGGGTCTACATTTTCATCTTTCGAGTACACGGCTATTTTAGTCCTTGAACCCGGCTCTCTTGAAATACTCTTTATCTCAACAGTACCGTCATGTATTTCAGGAACTTCCAATTCAAAAAGCCTTTTTACAAGGCCCGGATGTGTTCTTGAAATCATAATCTGAGGACCTTTTGTAGTCTTTTTAACTTCTACAATATATGACTTCAAACGTTCATTAAATCTGTATTCCTCACCGGGAGTCTGCTCAGTAGGTCCAAGAACAGCTTCGGTTTTACCAAGGTCTACTATTACATTTCTCTTTTCTATCCTTTGAATTATACCCGTTACAATGTCGCTTTCCTTATTGTAGAACTCATCGTATATAATTCCTCTTTCCGCTTCTCTCAGTTTTTGAACAACTACCTGCTTGGCAGTCTGAGCAGCTATTCTGCCAAAGGATCTTGGAGTTACTTCCAATTCAACATAATCCCCTATTTCAAGTGTAGGATTAAGTATCGCAGCCTCCCCAACAGATATGTCCATTGCTTCGACATCTGGGTCTTCAGCAACCTTCCTGAGTGCAAACACTTTTACATCACCTGTTACTCTATCTATATTCACTTTAACATTCATTGCTGAACCAAAGTTTTTCTTATATGCAGAAATAAGTGCAGCTTCAATAGCCTCAATAATTATTTCCTTCTTAATTCCCTTTTCCTTTTCCAGCTGTTCAAGAGCTAATATCAACTCAGCGCTCATCTTCTTGTCAACCTCCGTTTACTAATCAAATATTTAAAATTTAATGACCCTTTTTACTATAGCAACCTTGTCTCTTTCAAACTGGACTTCGTGACCATCCTGGTTAATTACAATAAAATTATCCTTTAAGCCAACCAATTCGCCTTCAAATATTTTTTTGCCGTCTATAGGTTGAAAAACCTTTACTTCAACAAGTTCGCCCTTATATTTAGTAAAGTCTTTCTCTGTTTTCAATGGTCTGTCAAGGCCTGGTGAAGATACCTCTAAATAATAGCTCTGATCAATCGGATCGTTTTTGTCAAGTAAATCACTTATCTGTTCGCTTACTGCCTGACAATCATCAATACTGATGCCGCCGGGCTTGTCAATATAAACTCTCAGGTACCAGTTGGCACCTTCTTTAACATACTCAACATCCACCAACTCATAGTTTAAATTTTCTACTACCGGTGATACAAGCTCTGTTACAGTTTGCTGAATATTTTTCTTCATGTTTTTTTCTGCCTCCGTAGTTAGGGTTTAAAGACCAGTTCAGTTTTGCCGCTTACTCTTTTTATGGCACAAATTTTCGAAACACAAAAACGTAGGCACTATAAGTGCCCTTGTAATAATTTTAACATGAACCAGACAGCTTACTGTCCTTATTATAAGTTTACCCAGTTATACTCTTTTTAAGACCCAATAGAATCGGATAAACAATAAAGAGTGGGATTTCCCACTCTCGGTAGTCAAGTCTATTAAACCTCTATCCTAGTGTATTATATCACTATTATTTCTAATTATCAACAATTTATTGCTGTTTTATAAAAAATTGCTACTATTTAAGGTACTTTTTCGTATTTGTTTTATTAAAATAAACAAAGCTGGTTACTCTCCGGCATTCCTTCCAGTACGTTATTTCTTTCCAGTATTTCAATAACCGATTTACTTATTTTCGCCTTGGTCCTGAGCTCATCAATTGACAGGAATTCACCATTTTTGCGGGACTCAACAATGTTCTGTGCCGCAGCTCCTCCCAGTCCCTGAAGTGCATTCAAAGGTGGCCTTATGCCTTTATCTTCAATTCTGAATTTAGTTGCCTCTGAAAGATACAAATCTATCGGGAGGAAATTTATTCCTCTTGCGTACATCTCATTTACAACTTCAAGTATAGTAAGGACATTTTTCTCTTTTGTAGTAATATTATTACCTTTCATTTCAAATTCCTTTATTTTATTCCTTACCTTGTCCTGACCGTGAGCCATCATTTCAGCATCGAAATCATCGGCTCTTACCGTAAAGTATGTTGCATAGAAGGCCTCAGGATAATATACCTTGAACCAGGCTATTCTGAATGCCATCATAACATACGCAGCGGCATGGGCCTTAGGGAACATGTACTTTATTTTTTTACATGATTGAATATACCAATCGGGAACGTTATTTTCTTTCATTACGGCTTCATACTCGTCTTTTACACCTTTACCCTTACGTACATCCTCCATTATCTTGAAGGCAGTCTTTGGAGGGAGTCCTGCGTGCATCAAGTAAATCATAATATCGTCACGGCAACAAATACTCTGCGAAAGTGTAGTGATACCATCTCTTATCAAATCCTGCGCATTATTGAGCCAAACATCAGTTCCGTGTGAAAGTCCTGATATTCTTATCAACTCCGAGAAGGACTGCGGCTTCGTATCCATCAGCATCTGCCTTACAAACTTTGTCCCGAACTCCGGAATAGCAAAGGTTCCTGTTTCGCTTCCTATATCTTCGGGCTTCACATCAAGCGCATCTGTGCAATTGAACAAACTCATGGTTTTTTCCTCACCTATTGGGATTGTCGTTGCATCCACTCCTGTTAAATCTTCAAGCATTCTGATTACCGTAGGATCATCATGGCCCAGAATATCAAGCTTTAGTATACTTCCATGAAGAAAGTGATAGTCAAAGTGTGTGGTTACTATTTCGGACTGCGTATCATCCGCAGGCCGCTGTATTGGTGAAAAATCAAATATCTCCTTATCCTTAGGTACTATCATTATTCCACCGGGATGCTGTCCCGTAGTTCTCTTTATTCCCGTACAACCTTTTACCAATCTGTTTATTTCAGAGTTTGTTACCACTATTCCTCTTTCATCCAGATAATTCTTAACATATCCATATGCGGTTTTTTCGGCAACGGATGCTATAGTACCGGCCCTGAATACGTAACCCTCGCCGAAAAGTTCCTCTGTATATTTGTGTGCCACAGGCTGATAATCCCCTGAGAAGTTCAAGTCAATATCAGGCTCTTTGTCACCGTCAAAGCCAAGGAAGGTTTCAAACGGAATATCATAGCCATCCTTTTTAAGCTTGTTGCCACAATTGGGACAGTCCTTTTCGGGCATATCAAATCCGCAGTCATAGGTGCCGTCAAGAACGAATTCAGAATATTTGCACTTCTCACATACATAGTGAGGCTGCAATGAATTAACTTCAGTTATACCCGACATATTTGCTACAAAAGATGACCCTACAGATCCTCTGGAACCAACCAGATATCCGTCACTCAGTGACTTGGAAACCAGCTTTTGTGCTATGAGGTACATAACAGCAAACCCATTTTTTATAATGGAATTCAACTCTTTTTCAAGTCTCTGTGCCACAACCTCCGGCAATTCTTCCCCATAAATTTCTTTTGCACGGGTCATCGCCATATTTTCTATATCCTGCTCCGCACCCTCTATATTCGGAGGATACGTCCCCTCAAGCACCGGGGCAATGCTCTCAATCATATCGGCGATAAGATTTGTATTTTCTATTACCACTTCCCGGGCTTTTTCCTCACCAAGGTAGCTGAACTCCTCAAGCATTTCGTCGGTTGTTCTTAAATAAAGGGGTGCTTGATTGTCTGCGTCAGTGTACCCTTGTCCTGCCATTAGTATCCTTCGGAACACCTCATCCCTTGGGTCCATAAAGTGAACGTCACAGGTGGCAACCACCGGCTTTCTATGCCGTTCTCCAAGTCTGATGATTTTTTTATTTATTTTCTTTAATTCTTCTTGGGATGAAACCTTTCCATTATTTATCAAAAATTGGTTATTTCCTAAGGGTTGTATTTCAAGATAATCGTAAAAACGAACTATTTTAGATATCTCATCTTCACTTTTGTTGTTTAGTATAGCTCTGTATAGCTCTCCTGCTTCACATGCACTTCCCAAAATAAGTCCCTCTCTGTACTCCATTAGAAGTTTTTTAGGTACTCTGGGCTTTTTGTAAAAGTACTTTAAGTGAGATTGAGAAACTATTTTATACAGATTTTTAAGGCCAACCTTGTTCTTTACCAAAATAATGGCATGATAGGAACTGGCTTTAAGGTTGACCTCCCCATCAAATGCATTCTGTATTTCCTTTATACTTTTACAGCCTTTTTCTTTAAGTACATTTATACAATGCATAAATATTTTAGCCGTAGCCATTGAATCATCAACTGCTCTGTGATGATTTTCCAATTCAATTTTCAAATGCTTTGCAACTATGTTAAGCTTGTACCTGCCAAGCTCAGGAAACATTTTTCTGCAAAGCTCTAATGTATCTATATATGGGTTTCTAACCTTTTCACCCATTAATTTTGCATTTTGTTTTATAAATCCCACATCAAAGTTTGCATTGTGGGCAACCAGAACACTCCCTTGGATAAATTCCATGAATTCATTCAAAACCTGTTCAATGGGAGGTGCGTCCTTTACCATATCATCAGTGATACCTGTCAGTTTAACTATAAAGCTTGGAATTGAAACCCCAGGATTGACAAAGGCGCTGAACCTGTCAACAATCTGACCGTTTCTAACCTTGACTGCCCCAATTTCGGTTATTTTGTCCTGATGAGGATTTAAGCCTGTTGTTTCTATGTCAAATACTACAAAATCATCTTCCAGAGAATGTTCTTTCATATCATATACTATAGGTACACTATCATCCAGAAGATAACACTCAAGTCCGTAAATAACCTTAATATTGTTTTTCTTGGATGCAGCGTACGCATCAGGATATGCCTGAACTATACCGTGGTCTGTAATAGCTATTGCCTTGTGTCCCCATTGTGCAGCACGTTTTACCAGTTCTTTTACCGGGGTTACTCCGTCCATTGAACTCATTTGAGTATGCAGGTGAAGTTCAACCCGCTTCTCCTCAGCATCGTCGTGCCTTATTTCTTTTTCCGTTTCAGTTATGTCAAACGCCATTATAGCAAGTTCTTTTGAGAATTTATCATACTGGGCATCTCCACGTATACGTAAACAAACCCCATCTGTTATTCTCTCTGATATATTAGCAAAATCCTTCTTTTCAACAAACATTTTTACAGTAACTGAACTGGTGTAATCAGTAACATCAAATATGTAAATGAATTTGCCGCCTCTGATTTCCCTGGATTCTGTTTTGAAAACTTCACCTGCTATAGCGACCTTACCCGAATCGGGTGTTACTTCGGATATCTTCATTATACTGTCAGTAAAAGGCTTTCCTGCTATAACTCCCCTTACAGGCATTTCTCCTGACCCGGAAGATCTGAAATCCTGTTTTTTCTGTTTCTGATCTGCGGGAGGAGCAGTTATGGCGGAACTCACTACTTTTGCCTCATTCTTAACTTTTTCTGCAACATACTCCTCAATTTTAGCATGGTCAACTTGGATATCACAAAATTCAACCTTTACATTTTGGCCTATTGTATCCTTGATATGCTGTTCTAACATTGAATGGCAGTTTTGTGCTTTTAAGATATCAGACCCGGTTGTCAGCAGATTTATTATTATTTTGTTACCTGAAATCTCATATTTAGAGCCGGGGAGGATACCTCTGCACAGCGCTACCTTTGATGTAAGCATCTGGATGAGCTCACTCCACATGTTACTCAGGTACTCCTCAATGCTGCAATTCCTGTTGCATCTTACTTTTAAAGTGAGATTTGGTACTCCAAGCTTTTGCTTGAGACATTCTTCTGCTGTCATAATAAGAGCAATACTGACAATGTCTGAACTTGTAGTATGTATTTCAATTTTGCTTGCCTTTATAAAGACACTCATTCTTTCTACTTTTAATTGCTTTAGCGTAGAAAATTCCCCGTAAAAATCCATCTCACCGGGGAATAAATCACATAAAAATCTATTTGTATTATTTGTACTGTCCATAGCTTGACCCCATTTTATCTAAATCTTTTGTGCCTTGTATTTATGTTTTCTATATGTTTTAATCTGGCACCAAACTACATTTGAGTTATCTCTTTTATTAATTCCTCAACAACGTTTTCCTGAGGAATTTTTCTGATTATACAACCCTTTTTAAATAGCAAAACCTCATTTACACCGCCTGCAATACCAATATCGGCATCTTTAGCTTCTCCGGGTCCGTTTACGGCACATCCCATAATTGCCACCTTAATATTTTTATCCAATTTTTCCAGCAAAGGCTCAATTCTGTTTGCTATTTCTATAAGATTAACCTGAGTCCTCCCGCAGGTCGGACATGAAACAATCTCTATTCCTTCTTTTAATAATCCCAGAGACTTCAGTATCTGTTTTCCTGCTTTTATCTCTTCAACCGGGTCTCCCGTCAATGAAACTCTGGTGGTATCCCCGATACCTTCCGCAAGAAGGCAGCCTATCCCAACTGAGGATTTTATAGTTCCTTTATAAACTGTACCTGCTTCCGTAACTCCAACATGTAAGGGATATGAACATTTTTCAGAGAGTAACCTGTAAGCAGCTATTGTCATTGGTACGCTAGAGGCCTTAATGGAAATCGCTATGTCATTAAAATCAACATTTTCCAGCATAGCTACGTGTGCCAAAGCACTTTCCACCATACCTTCAGCCGTTACACCGCCGAATTTTTCCAAAATCCCTTTCTCAACTGAACCGGAATTAACACCGATTCTGATAGGTATTCCCCTCTCCTTTGCCATTCCCGCCACTATTTTGACCCTGTCATTACCGCCGATATTACCGGGATTTAGACGTATTTTGTCAACTCCGTTTTTCATACATTCTACTGCAAGTCTGTAATCATAATGAATATCTGCAACAATAGGTATTCTTATATGCTTTTTTATCTCGCCTATGGCAGTTGCAGCTTCATTGTCCAGGATTGCCAATCTGACTATATCACACCCGGCCTCTTCAAGCCTTTTAATCTGATGGATAGTAGCCTTAACATCCCTTGTATCCGTATTGGTCATGGATTGAACAGAGATTGGAGAATCTCCTCCAATGAAGATATCTCCAACCCTAACTTTTTTAGTTTGTTTTCTTTGTATATAATCTTCCAATTTAAAACCCTATCCTCTTCCTATTCTTAATATATCATTAAATGTTGCATATATCATTAGCATAATAAGGAATACAAAGCCTATCATGGATATTAGTGCTTCTCTCTCAGGACTCAGAGGTTTCTTACGTATACCCTCTACAAGGAGAAGTACCAGCTTACTTCCGTCCAGTGCCGGGAATGGTATAAGGTTTACCAGTCCAAGGTTCAAACTGATCATAGCCGTAAATGATAAGAGATTTAAAAGTTTATCCATTACTGACGGCCCCTGTTGCACTACATCTTTTATGGTAGTAGTTATTCCTACTGGCCCCATAAGGTCACTTGCCGGAACTGTTCCTGTAAACAACCATCCGATTGAATAATATATTGATCTTGCAATTGATATATTGTATTTCACTGATTGACCCAAAGTTGCGAATATTCCGCTTTTTGTATGATTAAAGTCAACCCCTATTGCATAGTATTCAGGGTTTTTTCCCTGCATAGGCACTACAGGAGTCAATTCAATATCCTTACCGTTTCTGTTGACTGTTATAGTAACATTATTCAACTTTATCTTGTCCAGAGCATTTGCTATATCCTGACGGGAATTAACAGGTGTTCCGTTAAGCTTTACAATTCTGTCTCCGTCTTTAACTCCGGCCTTCATGGCTGGAGATTTACTACTTACGTTTGTAACTACATTAGACTCACTGCCATTTTCTTCCTTAGGTGAAAACCCCAGCTTATACCCGGACATTCTGTCGGGTTTAAAACTAATAGTCTTACTTTCACCGTTTCTACTTACCTGAAGGTCTATACTCTCATTGGTAAGAGGGTAAGCGAATATCTCAAGGTCATTTACCTGATATATATTTTTCCCATTATATTTTTCAAGAACGTCACCAACCTGAATTCCGGCTTTCTCACCAGCAGAGCCCGGTAATACGGTCTTAACCTGGTTTGTATAAAAACCTGAGTGAGCCATAATTATAAATGCAAATACAACGGCTATAATTATGTTCATTATTGGCCCGGCCGCTATTATTGCTGCCCTTACTCCAATCGGTTTTTTGTTAAACGCCCTATCGTCATCAGAAGCTTCTTCTTCTCCTTCCATTTTTACGTAGCCGCCTAATGGAATTAGCCTTAAAGAGTAAGTTGTTTCACCTCTGACAAAGCTGAAGATTTTAGGCCCCATAAAGAGTGAAAATTCATTAACTTTTACATTAAATGCCTTTGCAACTAAAAAGTGACCCAATTCGTGAATTATTATTAAAAAGCTCAAGGCCAATATAGCCAGTAAAATTCCCATACAATCCTCCATAAGCCGGAATCGGCAGATTAATTTAAATTATAAGTTGTTTTGCTGTTTCCCTTGCCCAACAGTCTACTTCTAGTATATCATCCATGCAAGGACAAATATTCACATTATGTCTTTGCATTACTTGTTCTATTGTTTCCGCAATTTCAGTAAAGCCTATACGATTATCCAGAAATGCTGCAACTGCAATCTCATTTGCAGCATTCATAGTCGCAGGCATTGTCCCACCTATCTCCAATGACATATATGCAAGACGAAGACATTTAAAAGTATCTATGTCTGGTTCCTCAAAGGTCAAAGGAGGACATTTAAGAAAATCAAGCTTGTTAAAATCATTTTGGCATCTGTCCGGGTAGGTTAATGCCAACTGTATCGGTATCCTCATGTCAGGCGAACCAAGTTGCGCCATAACCGATCCATCCACATATTGTACCATTGAATGTATTATGCTTTGAGGATGCACCAAAACCTGAATACTGTCCAAATCCCTCTGAAAAAGCCACTTTGCCTCGATTACCTCAAGTCCTTTGTTCATAAGAGTTGCGGAATCAATTGTTATCTTGTTTCCCATACTCCAATTGGGATGTTTTAATGCCTTTGCAGGTGTTATATTTTTAAGCTCTTCTATTTTCTTACCCCTAAAAGGGCCACCCGAAGCAGTTATTATTATTTTTTCTACCTGCTTGTCTTTATTTCCTAAAAGACATTGGTATATAGCCGAGTGTTCACTGTCAACGGGGAATATATTTACATTATTCCTTTTTGCCTCTTCCATCACCAGCTGCCCTGCAGTTACAAGTGTCTCCTTGTTTGCAAGTGCTATATTTTTTTTATGCCTGATAGCATGCATTGTGGGTATCAAACCGGCTGTTCCCACTACAGAGGTAACTACGGTATCGGTTTCAGAGTGCTCCACAACTCTTTTCATACCGTCCTGCCCCCATAGCACTTCTACTCCGGTATCCTTCAATCTATATAACATTTCTTTTGCCAACTCATTATTTCCTACCGAAACAATATCAGGCTTGAATTCACGTACCTGCTTTTCCAAAAGCTCTATATTTGAATTGGCTGATAATGCAGCAACTTTAACCCCAAGGTTTTTTGCCGCCTCTAAGGTTTGCCTGCCTATGGAACCTGTTGAACCGATTATGGATATAATTTTCGCCATTGTCACACCACCGTAACCTAAGAAAAGCTCTTAATTATTTTATGAATAGAACTAATACGTAATATATTACAGGAGCAACAAATAATATACTGTCAAACCTGTCAAGTACTCCACCGTGTCCCGGCATTATATTGCCAAAATCTTTTACATCTACATACCTTTTTATAGCCGATGCAGCCCAATCACCTATCTGTGATATAACTCCACAGAATAGACCAAGTAAAATCAATGCTATATATCTAATATCTAAATCAAAATAATTATTTACAATTGTACCATATATAACCATGAGTAGAATACATCCTAATATTCCTCCTATCGCACCCGCTAATGTCTTTTTAGGACTTATTTCAGGTATGATTTTTCTTTTTCCAAATAATCTTCCGAAGGTATAAGCAAGTGTATCTGTACCCCACGCACCAATGAAAATCAGCCATATCAGTATATTTCCGTGGTCCATGTTTCTGAGCATTATCAAAAAGCTCATGAGAAATGGTATATATACTACTCCAAAAGCTGTTGCACAGGCATCAACTATATTGTATTTCTTATGTCCAAATACAATAACTGCCATACTAGCAAAAATAATAAGGCAAACAGATATCCCGGTCATTGTGCCCAGATCCAAACTATACCAGCCTGTTTTTTCAAGTCCCAAAATCAATAATGGAACAATTGACAGGTATCCAACTATTTTTATAGGATGTATTCCTTTTGTTTTGGATATGGAATTATAAAATTCATACAAACCGATTGCAGCTATAATACTTACTGCGATTCCCAGTACGATAGACCCCAAATACAGTACACCAATTAATAAAACCAATCCAACCAGTCCGCTTATTATTCTTGTTCTTGCCATAAGAACCCTCCATGTTATAAAACACTACATGAATAATTATATTCATGTTCAGTGTGATTAATTTTCTATTCCGCCATACCGACGATTTCTTTTCTCAAAAGCTTTTATTGCCTCGGCAATATGACTCTCGTTAACATCAGGCCATAGTGTATCGGTAAACCAGAACTCTGTATAAGCACATTGCCAAAGCAGATAATTACTGATTCTCTGCTCCCCGCTGGTTCTAATGAGTAAATCCGGCTCAGGTATACCTTTTGTATACAAATGTTGCTCCATTTGATTTTCATCTATATCATTTATTGTTAGTTTTCCGTCTTTAATTTTCCTAGCTATATTTTTAACTGCATATAATATTTCAAACCTTGATCCATAGTTAAGGGCAATATTTAAATTCAATCCATTATTTACACTGGTCATCTTTTCAACTCTTGCAATTTCATTTTGCAGTTCTTCTGGAAGTCCGTTAATATCGCCGATAACCTTTATTCTTACATTACTTCCGTCCAGTTCTCTTTCTGCATTGCGAAGAAATTCCAAAAGCAGGTTCATAAGTGCATCAACTTCACTTTGGGGCCTTTTCCAATTTTCGGTAGAAAAAGCATAAACCGTTAAATGCTTAACTCCGACCTTTGAGCAATAAATGACAACCTTTTTAAGAGTCATTGAGCCTTCTCTATGTCCTACGTTTCTGGGTAAGCCTCTCTTCTTTGCCCATCTTCCGTTTCCGTCAGGAATTATAGCTATATGCTTCGGAATACATTGAAAATCATTGTCTAATTTCTTTTGGGGGAATATCTTTTTAAAAAACCCCATATATTTTCCAACTCCTATTTTTATATGTATTTGCATAAAAAACGTAATGATTATTGAAAATAACCCCTCAAATTAGAGGGGTTTGCAAACAAGTATATTTAAACTTTTATTGTTAAGAGTCTTAACTCTTATTACTCTGAATGAATCATCATATTCAGTAATACTCATCTTAGGCGGTGATGAAATGAAAATACCGTCTATGGAATATCCCCTGTCATCGGCTGCTTTCATCGCATCTCCCACTGTATATCCGATAAGGCTGTTACAGAAAGAGGTCAAATGAACCTCTTCATCCCCTGTACAACCAATGCTTTCATTTATTTCCGTATAACCCAACGAAGTTATACCTCCATTATTTCCTTATCTTTGGCTTCAATAATCTTGTCAATGTCGGCAATATATCTGTCAGTAAGGTTCTGTATATCCTTTTCTGCATCCTTTAAATCGTCTTCTGTAATTTCGCCGCTCTTTTTCTTTGCCTTCATGCTTTCAATAGAATCTCTTCTAATTGATCTTATGGCAACTTTTGATTCTTCGCCTTCTTTTTTTGCCTGCTTTGTAAGTTCTTTACGTCTTTCTTCTGTTAATGCAGGAAAAACAAGCCTTATAACCTTACCATCATTGTTAGGATTGATTCCTATATCAGACTTTTGAATTTCCTTTTCAATGTCTTTTAGCAGTTTTGCTTCCCATGGCTGAATTAAAATAACCCTGGCTTCAGGTACAGACACTGTTGCAATCTGCTGAATAGGAGTCGGTGCACCATAATAATCAATTGTGAGTTTATCCAATATTGCAGGATTCGCTCTTCCTGCTCTGATTCCAGCAAGATTGTCCTTTAATACATTTATGGTTTTTTTCATTTTTTCTTCGATTGGCTTGTAAAGTTCCTTATCCATAAATCTCCTCCTTAAATTAATACTTATATAATACATTTATTTATGAAGGATTTCAATATATTGTAGTACCAATCTCTTCACCTTTTACAGCTCTGATTATGTTATCCGGATCATTAAGACCGAAAACCAGTGTAGGTATTGCATTATCTTTACAAAATGAAGCGGCTGTCAGATCAATTGCACAAAGTCCTTTGTTAAGGTACTCCTGATAGCTAATCTTATTGTATTTTACTGCATTGGCATTCTTTGACGGATCAGAATCATATATTCCATCTACATTCTTTGCCATTAATATTACTTCAGCATCTATCTCGGCTGCTCTTAATGCTGCTGCTGTGTCGGTTGAGAAATAAGGATTCCCCATTCCGCACGCAAATATAACTATTCTTTTCTTTTCAAGATGCCTTACAGCTTTTCTTCTTACATAAGGTTCAGCAATCTGCCTCATTTCAATAGCAGTCTGAACCCTCACGGGAATATCTCTAGATTCAAGTGCGTCCTGCAATCCAAGAGAATTAATTACCGTTGCAAGCATTCCCATATGGTCGGCGGTTGTTCTGTCCATACCTTTTCCGCTTCTGCCTCTCCAGAAATTACCTCCACCTACTACTATAGCTATTTCAGCACCCATTTTATGCACTACTGATATTCTGTCACATATTTCGTTTACTGTATCGGTATCAATACCGTGTCCCTTATCACCGGCAAGTGCTTCTCCACTGATTTTTAACATTATTCTCTTATATTTTAGTTCACTCATGGATATTTCCCCCGTTCAATTCGTAATATATGTAATCATTGGGTGAGTACATATCTGTAGTAATTTTTTTTACATATTTTGAGTTTATTTTTCAAAAAAGGCCCGAATAAAGGGAACATACAATAAATATGTTCCCTTTTATATTAACCATTTATTTGTTTCATTACTTCATCAGCAAAGTTTTCATCTTTCTTTTCGATACCTTCGCCTCTTTCAAATCTTGCAAACCTTCTGATTGAAATATTTTCACCTATATGAGCTATCTTTTCAGTCAATAACTGTCCAACTGTCATATCTGGATCTTTTATAAATGATTGTTCCAGCAAACAGTTTTCAGCATAGAATTTTTCAATTCTGCCTTCAACCATTTTATCTATTATCTTTTCAGGTTTTCCTTCGTTTCTTGCCTGAGCTCTTAATATTTCCTTTTCGCTTTCAATTACCGAAGCAGGAACATCTTCTTTCTTAACATATTCAGGCTTGCTTGCAGCTATCTGCATTGCAACGTCCTTAACGAACTGTTTGAACTCGTCTCCTCTTGCAGCAAAATCTGTTTCAATATTAACTTCAACAAGAACACCAATTCTTCCATCGCCGTGTATATATGCTTCAACCAAACCTTCAGCAGCAATTCTTCCAGCTTTCTTAGCTGCGGCGGATAGACCCTTTTCTCTCAACAATTCGATAGCTTTTTCAGCATCTCCATTTGCATCATTGAGTGCTCTTTTGCAGTCCATCATTCCTGCTCCGGTTCTTTCGCGGAGCTGCTTTACCATTTCAGCAGTAATCATCTTTGAATCCTCCAAACCGTATTATCCTATATTAAAATAAGACTAATATTTAATTATCGTTTTATTATAAACATAAGGATATTATCAGGCTATGCCTGATAATATACCCTTTTTTTATTCTAATTATTCTGCTGCTTCTACAGCTTCTTGTGCTTCTTCAGCAACTTCAACTGTTTCAACAGGAGTTTCTGAAAGTTGTTCTCCCTGACGTCCTTCTATAACAGCATCAGCCATTTTAGCAGCAATAAGCTTAACAGCTCTGATTGCATCGTCATTACCAGGAATTACGAAATCAACTTCATCAGGATCACAGTTTGTATCAACAATAGCTACAACCGGGATACCGAGTCTCTTTGCTTCAAGAATAGCATTTCTTTCCTTCCTTGGGTCAACAACAAACATTGCACCAGGAAGCTTCTTCATGTTCTTGATTCCGCCAAGGTTCTTTTCAAGATCAGCCATTTCTTTCTTCAGCTTGCTAACTTCCTTCTTAGGAAGGACATCAAAAGTTCCGTCTGCTTCCATAGCATTTAACTGATTCAGTCTGTTGATTCTCTTTGTAATAGTTTTGAAGTTTGTAAGCATTCCGCCCAACCATCTGTTGTTTACAAAGAACTGTCCGCTTCTTTCAGCTTCTTCCTTAATTGAATCCTGTGCTTGTTTCTTAGTTCCAACGAACAATACATCCTGTCCGTTCATAGCTACTTCTCTGATGAAGAAGTATGCATCGTCAACCTTTTTTACTGTTTTCTGAAGGTCTATGATGTATATACCGTTACGCTCTGTAAAGATATATTCTGCCATCTTAGGGTTCCATCTTCTAGTCTGGTGACCAAAGTGAACACCTGCCTCCAAAAGTTGTTTCATTGAAATAACTGCCATAATATAAACACCTCCGTTAAAGTTAATACCTCCGCATTCATGTCTCATCGGAACCTGTCCGACACCTTAACTTAAAAATGCGTGTGTATTTTGCCGTTTGATAGTATAACACATTGAAAAATATTTATCAATCTTTTTAATGATTTTTTTAAGAAGATACCTCATTATCTGTTTTTGGTAAATATTTCTCATATCGCCTTGCAGCTACTCTTCCCAGAAACGGAATTCCCCTTGTTACCCAGTCAAAGCACCATGCTACCCATATTCCCATAAGTCCAAGGCCTGTAAACCTTACTAACATATATCCCCCGAAAACCCTTATAACCCACATGCTCATTATAGAAATAACCGTTACAAATACCACATCCCTTGTACTTCTCAGACATGCCGGCAGGAGAAAGGCAGCTGGCCAGAAAATCGGTATACATATAAGTGTAAGATATGTTATATGCAATGCAAGGCTTGCCACATCCGGTGCAGGTGAATAAAGTTTCAGAAAATGGTGTACAAACGGGAAAAATGCCAGGGAAACAGCGCCCAGCAGCACCATTGTATAAACCATGAGTTTTTTTATAATCTTGTTTAAATCCTCTTTTAATCCTGCTCCGGCATAGTGGCCTACAACTGTCACCGCTACTATTGTTATTGCATTCCCGGGTATGTTAAGTAGCGAGTTTGTAGAGCTTGCAATACTGTTTGCAGCAAGTGCGGCGGTTCCAAGGGATGCCACTATTGTTTGCACCAGAAGTTTTCCTCCGTTAAAGACAAGACTGTCTATCCCTGCCGGAAGCCCTATATATAAAACAGGCTTTAATATTTTTGAAGTTATTCTGAATGAACTGTGAAAAATATCCAAATGATGTGACTTGAATAACGAATATCCCACAATGATTGCTCCCGTTAGTCGGGCACAAATTAGGCCAATTCCAGCTCCCAGTACCCCCAAATCAAATACAAAAATCAACAGGGCTCCAACCATAAAATTAACCAAATTTGATGCAACAACCGCAAACATTGATGCCCTGAAATTATTACTTGCCCTTGATATACCTGTACATACGTCAAAGAGTCCCAGTATGGGATACGATATAGCTGAACAAATCATGTATGTTCTGGCAGCCAATTTAACAGTATTTTCGGCATCTCCAAAAAGGAAATTTATTACCTGGTTTCCGAATATGTATAGACCAAGTCCTGCTATTGTAGACATTAAAAGGACAGCCGTAATTGCCTGAGCCGCAGTCTTTGAAGCGTCTTCCCTCTTTGATGCTCCCAAATGCTGTGCTATAGTAACTGTGGCACCTGTGGACACAGCCACAAACAGATTCATAACTACAAAGTTGATAGAATCGACTATTCCCACTGCTGATACTGCAAATGCCCCTAATCCGCTTACCATCATAGTGTTTACTACACCTATTGCCGTAGAAAGAAACTGTTCGGTAAGAGCAGGAAAAAAGAGGCGTAATAAATCCTTTTTGGTATACAAAGTATTATCACGGCCTTTTGTAATATAATCAATTTTCGACATTTTTCACATATATTCTAACTCTGAAAACTATTATATGCAACTTTTGAATACCAGTATACAAACTTATATTTTCTAATTGAGCCGTGATATTTGGTTATTGCTATCGTTACATCCAAAAGGCTGCCATTAATGGCAGCCCTCTGGTTTTAGCTCTTTGCTTAATTTTTTTATTGCTTTCTTTTCAATTCTTGATACGTAGGATCTGGAGATTCCCAACATTTTAGCTATCTCTCTCTGGGTTTTACTTGAACCGTTAAGAAGTCCATATCTTAATTCCAAGACTACCTTTTCTCTGTTTTTCAAAGTACCTTTCATTTTACTGTACAGCTTTTTAACCTGCATTTTCAATTCAACCTCGTCAACTACGGACTCGGAGTCATTACTGATTAAGTCTATTAATGTTATTTCATTGACTTCTTCAGGTTGTATACTTTTTAAACTCTATAAAAATAATTTGTTATGTAGAATGACTTTTTTTACTGTTAGTGAAGGAGATACCTATCTCATATTTAAAAATGTTTGATAAAACTCTCTCCAGTTCTTTAATTCTTTTCTCGTTTTCTTCAGGTGTTATCTTTGGTGGGATAATTACAGCTATCGCCACTGGAATTCACCTCCACTATATACCTATTTTGAATTGTTTGTACATTATTCAATGATTATTTCAGCCGTCGTTATAAGTCTATATATTGTTTTAACTGTATAAACTGGAAGTAAGGATATTTAAACTGATCAAATAAAATCAGGGTACTTAAAGGAAGGGAATGTGCTTAAATGATAGTTGATATCTACCTGAGGAAATCAAGATCTGATGAAGAACTGGAAAAAACATTAGGAAATGGTGAAACCCTTGCCAGACACCGTAAAGCCCTATTAAGATATGCAAAAGAAAATGGGTTTACAATTTTAAATATTCATGAAGAGCTTGTATCCGGAGAAGAATTATTCTTCAGGCCTGCGATGCTTGCTACATTAAAAGATGTAGAATCCGGTGCCTGTGACGGTGTTCTTGTAATGGATATTCAAAGACTCGGACGTGGTGACATGGAAGAGCAGGGACTTATTTTAAAGGCCTTTAAAAAATCTAACACTAAAATAATTACACCTAAAAAAATATATGACCTAAATGATGAATTTGATGAGGAATATAGTGAATTTGAAGCCTTTATGAGTCGTAAAGAATACAAAATGATTAACAGGCGAATGCAGCGTGGTAGAATTAATTCGGTTGAAGAAGGAAATTATATTGCAACAAGACCACCATATGGATATGATATTTTAAGAATCGATAAAAATACCAGAACATTAACACCAAATGCAGAACAAGCAGAGGTTGTTAAAATGATATTTAACTGGTACATAAATGAAAACATGGGCTGCAGTAAAATTGCAAATGAGCTTAACCAACTAGGTATAAAATCATATACAGGTGTCAAGTGGGAAAAATCCACCATAACTAATTTTATTAAAAATCCAATTTACATTGGGAAAGTTGTCTGGAAGAAAAAATGCATACGCAAGTCAAAAGAATACGGAAAAAAGAGAGACACATATACCAGACCTGTTGACGAATGGATTGTATGCAATGGAAAACATGAAGCAATAATAGAAGAATCCATATATCAAAAGGCCCAGGAAATTCTGGCTCAGAAATATCATGTACCATATCAGCTTCAAAACGGCATTACAAATCCCCTTGCCGGTATTGTTATTTGCGGCATTTGCGGCTGCAAAATGATTCAACGTCCTGTAATCAACAAAGACTCTAGAATTATGTGTCCAAAAAACTGCGGACAGAAAAGCAACAAGTTTATAACTGTAGAAGCCTTATTGATTGATAAACTTGAAAACTATTATTCTAATATGCTGCTTAGTGCAAAAAAAACACCTCATAAGAGAGATGCAACAAAATCCTTATTGATTGAAAAAAATATAATTTCGTTGGAAAATGAATTAAAAAAACTGGAACAACAAAAAGTAAAAACATTTGATTTACTGGAACAAGGTGTATATGAAATAGACACCTTTACGGAAAGAACAAACTATATCTTAGGAAAAATCAATCAAATTAATAGTTCTATTTTAGAATCAAAAAAACATTTAAAAGAAATTGATCTGGCATTTACAACTAATCAGGATTATATCATAAACCTGAGAAGCGTTTTGGATGCTTATAAAAAAATAGATTCTCCTTCAGATAAAAATCTACTTATAAAATTAGTACTGGATAAGGTTGTATATAACAAATCACATGATGCAAAAGCTGATGATTTTAAAATTGCATTGCACCCTAAAATACAATGCCCGACGTTTCATGCCATAGCACAAAAACTTGAGGCACCATAGTCAGAATTTCTTTAATGATAATAAATATATAAGGGGCTGTTGCAACAGAAAGTTTTCTGTTTTGAACAGCTCCTTATATCATAGCAATTCCTTAATATCAAACAACACCCTTGCTTACACTTCTTTTATTGTACGGATAATATCAACTACCCTTGCAGTTGCTTCGTGTGCTGAAGCCATGAACTTAACTGTAACAAAATCATTTTCCCCAATCAATTCCTTCGAAATAGGGTATACTTTAGAAACTGTTTTATTCCAAGGTGTTTCTCCTATAACTTCCCGTAAAAGCAGGGTATCATTAATCAATATATCAAAACTTTCTCTGCAGTCTGCCGGCATATAATTGATTTGCAGAAAAGAATTATCATCATTTCTTACTTTTAAATTGTAGCTAAACCAGCCATTCTCTTTTGCAAATCTATAATGGAATCCATCCCTATCGCCTGACTCGGTATATTGACCCTTAATATCATGGGACAGTTCATATTGGTCATTGCCAATCTGTATATTGTCAATCTCTGCCTCTTTGATTCGTTCAACTTGTTTCTTTTGTTCAATGTACTTGTTCAGATCATCTGAGCCATCCTGAACAAGAACCCAGTATATTCCGTATCTCTGGCTATGCTGTCTGTAATGAGGAGTAAATACTAGCCTTTCATCTTCATCGGTACCTTTTAACCTGAATTCCAACTTGCCCTCAGCTTTTTCCAGATTTAATGCGATATCCTTTTTCCATGTATCTATGCTTTGATTTATAATAACTAAATAGTCTTTTATTTCCACGTGCTTGCTTGGTATTCTTACCATGATACCGGTAGTTGACTTTTCCATTTTATCTGTTCCAAGGCCTGCACTTAATACTACAGGACCGTAAGTAAATGCAACTGCATTTGGATTATCGGGTAAAGATACCAATTCGGGTTCAATTTTAAAATTGATTTCAACAGTATCATTATCTTTCCAAGTACGATTGATAAGTGCATAACCTCTTTCTTCTGTGAATAAGCTAGGATTTTTATTTACATTAATATTTACATCCTTTGCCCAAGTAGGAATACGCAAACATAATGTGAACTCTGTTTCAGTTTCTGCTTCGATTATAAAACTTGCTCTGTCAGTACCGGGTATGTCAGAATTTTGAGTAATCCTTACACACTTTTCCTCCCAATTTAACAGCGTGGAATAATACATATTAACGTATAACCTATCTTCTTCATGAAAATATATGCTGTTATTCAATTTAGTGAAATTTTCCATACCCGTCCCTGTACAGCACCAAAAATGCTCGAAAGGTTTACTATAAACCTTAAAATAACCTGTTGCCATAGGTTGAAAGTACATTGTCATTCCGGTATCCGGGTTTTGTGAGGATAATATTGCATTGATAAAAGTATTTTCGTAAAAATCGGCATATTTTTTATCCCCGGTAATTTTAAACAGTACTCTTGTCATTTTAAGCATATTGTATGTATTACAGGTTTCACAATTGGTTGAAGTACGCTCTGCATCCAGGATATTGGGTTCGCCGAAATGTTCCCATTCACTGTTGCCGCCGGTAACATAGCTATGGTTATTTGTTACAATACTCCAGAATTCTTTGCATGTATCCAGGTAAAACTGCTCCTCTTCTCCAATAGCCAGAAAACGGTTCAAAGCACCTAGGAATTTTGGTATTGTAGTATTTGCATGTCTGTTATTAAGTATATCTTTTCCGTCATGAATTTCCTTGAAAAGCTCTATTTCATCAAACATATGTGCAGCAGCACTGTGTTTTTCATTGCCGGTTATCTTATAAAGCTCATACAAACAATCGTTCATACCGCCGTATTCTACAGCCAAAACGTTTGCATGTATTTCAGGTGTCCATTTGTCAGTTCTGCTAAATACCCAGTCTCCAAGCCCGGAAACAATATTTAATGCTGTTTCTATTTTAGTGAGTTTATAAACAGATATTAATCCTGTAATTATTTTATGCATTGTATACCACGGCACCCACACAGGTTTCCTGTTTTCAACCCTGTCAAAAAACTCCTCTGGAAATGCAGAAAGGTAACCGCTTTCGAATTGGCACAAAGAGAGCTCCTTCAGCAAATATTGCAGCCGTTCATAAATTTTGCTATCATTAGTAGCAGAATAAGCTTGTGCCAAAGCCGTCAGATAGTGGCCCATGGTGTGACCTCTGATCTCGGTATCCTCCCATCCATGGTAGTTTTTCGCTTTAGGTGCAAGGCCTTTTGTTTTATAAAAACAGGATAATAATTTGTCGCAGTCAAAGGATTCCAGATACTCTATTTCCTTTTTGAATGCATTTACCAAATAGGGATCAATAAGCTTCACCTGTGACATAGAAAATGATTTAATCGTAGTAAACGCCCCTTTAATAATTTAATTGTACTTTAATTTCAGTGTACCAATTAATATATATAAATTAAATGGATTTTTTGCAGAATAGGTGGTAAAAAGTCATATGACATGCTATGAATTTTCACTTGAGACCCCATTAAAATACGATTTAACAGGCAAGTTTCAAGCTCCATCTTATGAATGGATGCACTTTACAAGGTACATGCAGAATTTTGAACTTATTGTTGTTACAGAAGGTATGGCTTATTTACAGTTGGACAATCAGTTCTTTGATATAGGCAAGGGTGAATTTCTGCTCTTTCCGCCGTCTTCCAGGCAATCAGGCTATAAAAACAGCAGCTGTGCTTTTTATTGGCTGCACTTTTCATATGAAAATCCATACCGTAAAATATCTTTCGATCAAATTCCGAGGGATATGCCGGATGAAAAAATATATATTCCCCAATATGGCAAAACAACAAACCTTGAGAAGATTATAGTTATTATGAAGCACCTTCAGGACAGTGTCAGAAGCTACCACAACAAGCTTCAGAACAATTATCTGAGTACAGCCGTTCTATGTGAATTGTTTTGCCAATTCTTGGAAAACAATACTCCTCAAAATTCGGACATGAAGAAAAAGCAGCTGTTTAATGATATACAAGATTATATAAAATGGCATCGAAATACTGATATAAGGGTATCAGAAATAGCAGCACATTTTGGATATAACAGGAGATACCTATCTGAATTTTTCAAAAATATTTCAGGCTTCTCCCTTAAGCAGTATATAATTCAGGAAAAAATCGACCTTGCCAAATATTTGCTGTGCGAGACAAACGATAATATAAGTGGCATAGCTTACAGTGTAGGGTTTAATGACAACCATAGTTTCATGAAGGTATTCAAGAAGGCAGTAGGACTTACACCGACACAATACCGGAATGCATACTCAAAAAGGTTATTGTTTTATAAATAGCTGTTTCAACATGAATAAAAAAGATAATTATTTAAGCAGATTAGCCATATCTGATATACTACTAAGAGCGTATAATCATTTATTTTATTGACGCAGGGGTGCGGACATCAAGGTATATAACATGAATATGTTATTTCATTACCCTCTTTATCGACACCAATAGGGTCTTGCAAAGAAACCTCATTCTGAATTTTCTTAGATGCCCTGATTTGCATTAGAATCTCATTTGCAATCCTTACACTCAGGCAACATTTTTCTGCTGTTAAGCCAAACCTTTACCTGTGTGCAGTCCCATGCAATAAATTCAATTAAACTTTTTAAAATCTCTCTCTTTTGCTTTATATCCATTAGATTCATAATGCAGTAACCGGGGTTTGACAGTATTTGTATGATTTTTTCTTCGTCGGCTTCTTCAATGTCCTTTTTTTCAGGAAGACCATCCAACTGTTTGATTCTGTTTGTGTATATGTTGATGTCTTTTGATATATTCTCCATACGCTTTAATATTAATGATTGTACCTTTTCATCTGCTTGTTTGGATGCAAGTCTTATAAGGTTCTTCATTTCTGTCTCTGCTGCCATGAGTTTGCCTTTAATTAGCTTTATTTCAGGATTTTGAGCAGTCTGTGTGCTATCATGCAGGGTCAACAGTAAGCCGGGGTTGACTGCCGGATAATAATCTTTTATGAGGCTGATTAACCTTTCAAGTATTAAGGAGTCCAATAGATTACCGTTTATATTTGGAGTATCACAACGTGTTTTATTACTTTTTTCCTTTAACTCGCAAATATAGTAATAAACCCTTTTCCCTTCCGAATCCACCCTTGACATTGTTTTAGGCCTCATAAAGCTGCCGCAGTTTTCACATTTTAGTATCCCTGACAGCAGAGCATTGGTATTTTTAACATTCCTATAGGCTTTTGTTTTATTTCTTTGCAACAATTTCTGAACTTCTATCCATTTACCTGACGGTATGATTCCCGGATGCATTCCTACCGCTATTACCCAATCCTTTGGATCCCTGTACTTTTCCCCTAATGTGTTCTTGCCCTGCCTTGTTTTGTTGTAGGCCATAAGGCCATTAACACCATTGAATTCCTTTATATCCGAATATACCTCATACCCTTTCCCAGATAGATAGTGGTATAAAGCCTCGTCAGCAATTGCATATACAGGATTTGTAAGTAAAAATCGAAGGGAAAACCTTGAAAAATCCACCCCGTTTTTGGTTGTAAGTCTGTTTTCAAGAAGGTTTTTTTCTACCTTGGTTATTGATTTGAAAATAATAAATTTATCGTAAATATCTTTTACAAGCTCGGCTTCCTCAGGTAAAATTTTAAGCCTGAAAATTCTGGTCTGTTTCAAGGACGAATCCTTTTTATCCAACATTTCAGATTTATAGCCTGTGGGGGTAACACCTCCAAGCCACCTTCCGGTTTTTGCAAGCTGCAGCATGTTATCTCTGATTCTTTCTGCAATGGTCTCTCTTTCCAACTGGGAAAATACAGATGCTATATACATCATGGCCCTCCCCATTGGCTTTGTTGTATCAAACTGTTCCTTAACAGAAATAAAGCTTACGTTATATTTTTCAAGTTCATTTATTAACTGAGAAAAATCAGATACGTTTCTGCTTATACGATCAAGCCTGTAGCAAATTACTATATCAATTTTTTTACTCCGTGCTTCCCGCATCATTTGCTTGAACTCCGGCCTGTTTGTATTCCCTCCTGAAAACCCCTCGTCTTCAAAAATTAAAAATTCGTTTTCCGATAGTCCAATATTGTTTATGGCATACTCTTTGCACATTTGAATCTGATTTTCTATACTCTCTCCTCTCCCGGTAAACCTGCTTTTTCTTGAATAGATAGCAGCCCTCATAAATAAAATCACCTGATTTCTTTTATTATTTTTCTGAATATACAAGACATTTGTTTATCAGGAATTCCCAAATTAATCAGATGTTTTATTATAAATTCACCATATGCTCTTCCTATTTCATTTTTAAGATACATTTCTTGTTCATTAGTCTCAGGAGTAAAAATAATAATTTCATATTCTTTTTTGTGCTTCCCCATCTTTGAACTCCCTGATTTACTCGCTGTTTAACTATATGACAGTACTACTCGTACAAATGTGTTCACAAAATTCTTTTTAATTACATAGTATTTATATATGAATTATATAAAATTATATTGACTTTTTATTATTTGCTTATTATAATCATTTCATACTATTTTTACCGGAATTCTATGAATTATTTAAGGGGAGAGCGATACTAATGGATTTTAGATATCATCACGCAAAATTTGATCATTCAGAAAATCATCACCATAATGATTCCGGCTGTAATGATTATGCAACTGCCGTAGCTGAATATAGAAAAAGTTTTGCTTCTAAGAAGGACGTTCTTGAACAAACACCCGACCCTGCCGTTAAAGCTATGCTTTTACATATGGAAGAAAAAGGGTGCGAGACTGTTTTTGACAGATTTGATGCTCAGAAGCCCCAGTGCAGCTTTGGTCTTGCAGGAGTTTGCTGCAGAATATGCAACATGGGGCCGTGTAAAATTACCCAAAAAAGTCCAAAAGGGGTTTGTGGTGCTGATGCCGACGTAATTGTAGCCAGAAATATTCTAAGGAGCGTCGCTGCCGGTGCCGCAGAACATGGTGCAAGAGGACGCGAAAGTATGCTGGCTTTGAAGTACGCCTCTGAGGGTTTAATCAATATTCCTATTGAGGGAGATAGTAAAATATTAGCCACAGCCAAGGCTTTCGGTCTTGACACTGAAAATAAAAGCATTAAGGAACTTGCAGGGCTAATTGCTGATATTCTTTTGGAGGATTTGTCCAGAACTATTCCCGGCCCCCACCATACTCTTAATGCGTTTGCTTCGAAAGAACGAATTAAAGTATGGAGTGATCTTGATATTCTTCCTATCAGTCCTTACCACGAAGTTTTTGAAAGTCTTAATAGAACAGGTACGGGAAACGACAGTGATTGGAATAATATTATGAAGCAAATGCTGCGTACTGGTGTAGCCTTTGCATGGTCCTGTGTTCTTGGGTCATCTATTGCTATGGACAGTCTGTTCGGACTGCCTGTAAGAAGTACTTCAAAGGTTAATATAGGTGCTTTGGAAAAAGGTTATGTTAACATAGGAATTCATGGCCACTCTCCGGTTTTGGTAAGCGAAATCGTGAAGCTTGGTAATTCAGATGAATTTCAGGAATTGGCAAGGCAAAACGGAGCTTTAGGAATAAAGTTTTATGGTATTTGTTGTTCCGGACTTTCCGCAATGTACAGATATGGCGGAGTTATACCCCTTTCTAATGCTATAGGAGCTGAACTTGTTCTGGGAACAGGTGCTTTGGATTTATGGGTAGCTGATGTTCAGGATGTTTTTCCTTCCATTATGGAGGTTGCAAGCTGTTTTAAAACAACTGTGGTTACCACAAATGATTCTGCCAGACTGCCCGGTGCCGAGCATTACGGATTTGACCACCATCATTCCAATTTGGATCAGACTGCTGAGCTTGCAACGAAGATTCTAAACAGGGCTATTGAGAGCTTTACACAGAGAAGAGAAGTTCCGGTTTATATTCCGCCTTATGAGATTGAAGCTGAAGTAGGTTTTTCTGTTGAATATATTAACAAGCATTTCGGAAGCGTCAGGCCTATTGCAGAAGCACTGAAAAGCGGAGAAATTCTTGGAATTGTTAACCTGGTTGGCTGCAACAACCCACGTATTGTTTATGAAAAAGCCATTGTTGAGCTTACAGACATTCTTTTAGAGAATAATGTTCTGGTTCTGACCAACGGGTGTGCCTCTTTTCCGCTGATGAAGCTTGGATACTGCTCTACAGCTGCTTTGGAACGTACAGGCGATAACTTAAAAGGTTTTTTGAAGGAGCTTCCCCCTGTATGGCACATGGGCGAATGTTTGGATAATGCAAGAGCATCCGCACTTTTTAAGGCTGTGGCTGAGGCTTCGGATATTCACATCAAAGATATGCCTTATGCTTTTGCCAGTCCGGAATGGTCTAACGAAAAAGGAATCTGTGCGGCCCTTAGTTTCAGATTGCTGGGTATTGATTCTTACCACTGTGTATATGCACCGACTCAAGGCTCAGATAATGTTACAGAATTTATGAATAATGGAACCAAGGATATTCTGGGTTCAAAAATGATTGTTAATGTTAATCACACTGAATTGGCAAAGGAGATTGTCAATAACCTCAAGGAGCAGAGAAAAGCTCTGGGATGGGATTAAAATGATTTTATGGAGGATAACTATGAATTTAAAAAAGTTTATCGCAGCGGCTTTGGTTTTTGGACTAATTTTAGGTACTGCCGCCTGTGGAAAATCTGCAGATGTAAAAGAATCAAGTTCTTCAGACGCAAAAACCGTAAAAATTGCTTACCTTCCGTTAACACATGCTCTGCCTGTGTTTGTGGAGAATGAATTGCAGGATAAGTCAGGTCAAAAATATAAAATTGAACTGGTCAAGTACGGATCATGGCCGGAATTGATGGATGCCTTAAACACAGGCCATGTCGACGGTGCTTCAGTGCTTATAGAGCTTGCCATGAAAGCAAAGGAACAGGGTATCGGAGTTAAGGCGGTAGCACTTGGACATAAGGATGGTAATGTTGTTGTTGTATCCAATAAAATTAATAATGTGTCCGATTTAAAAGGAAAGAAATTTGCAATTCCCCACAGGCAGTCCTCTCATAACATCCTTTTAGGACAAATGCTCAAAAATGCGGGACTTTCCTACAAGGATGTAAACATAGTTGAACTTCCTCCCCCTGAGATGCCAGCAGCTCTTGCGCAAGGTCAAATAGCCGGATATAGTGTTGCCGAGCCATTTGGTGCAAAGTCAGTGGCTTTAAGCACAGGAAAAGTACTATTTGAATCCAATGAACTATGGAAGGATTCCATATGCTGCTCTCTTGTTTTGTCCGACAAATTTATTAGCAGCAACAAGGATGCGGCAAAAGAGGTTGTTTCCGGTTATAGAGAAGCAGGCGAATACGTTGGTTCTCACAAAGATGAGGCAAATGCTATTGCAAAGAAATATCTTAATCTTGACGACAAAGTTCTGGATTTATCAATGAAATGGATTTCTTACAATGACCTTGAGATTACCAGAGAAGCATATGACAGTCTTACTTCTAAAATCAAGGAATTCGGGATATCTTCAAATCCTCCGGCTTATGATGATTTTGTAGATTCGAGCCTTTCAGGAAAATAGAATGGAGAATAATTCATGAAGAAACTGATTCATATTATAGCATCATTCGCATTATTATTGATTTTTTGGCAGGTAGTCGTGTGGTTTGGACACTGGAATCAAGCTCTACTTCCCTCTCCCCTAGACGTGGGAAAGGGATTTTGGGAGCTTATTCTAGACGGAACCCTCTTTACGGGGGTTAAAGCCAGTATGTACAGATTTTTTGTAGGGTATCTTCTGGCTGCCCTTACAGGAATTACATTGGGTCTTGTTCTGGGTTGGTTTAGAAATGCATGGAGCTTTGTAAATCCTGTAGTACAATTGGTAAGGCCTATTTCACCAATAGCATGGTTTCCTTTTATTGTACTTCTTTTTGGAATAGGAGACCTTCCCGCCATTGTTATAATTTTCATTGCAGCATTCTTTCCTATACTTTTAACTACCATAAACGCTGTAGGAAAGGTTGACCAAATCTATATTAAGGTTGCAAAGAATTTTGGTATCAGACAACCTCATCTATTAACAAAAATAATTCTACCTTCCGCTTTTCCTGTCATTGCTTCAGGGCTACATATAGCTTTGGGTACAGCGTGGGTGTTTCTGGTGGCGGGCGAAATGGTTGGAGCTCAGACAGGATTAGGCTTTATGATTATTGATGCAAGAAACAATCTAAGAGCAGATTTATTACTAGCAGGAATATTATCTATCGGTCTTATAGGACTTATTCTGGACAGTTTGATTGGTCTCGCAGAGAAACAACTCTTGAAAAGATGGGGAGTTATTGGAGGTAACAATGTTCATTGATATTAAGGATGTTTCAAAGGAATATTTGCAAAATAATTCAACCTTCAAAGCCTTGGACCACGTTTCCTTGCAAATTGAAAAAGGTGAGTTTTTATGCCTGCTTGGCCCAAGCGGCTGCGGTAAGACTACACTTCTGAATTCCGTTGCAGGCTTTGAAAAGGTTAGTAGCGGCAGTATACAAATAGACGGTAAACAGGTCTTGGAGCCTTGCATCAGCAATGTAACCATTTTTCAGAACTATGGTCTTCTGCCTTGGAGGACAGTGCAAAAAAATGTTGAGTTGGGTTTGGAAAGTAAAAAACTCTCAAAAAAAGAAAGACACGATATAGCCAGTAAATACATTGATTTAGTGGGACTTTCAAAATTCAGCAAAAGCCATCCCTCACAGCTGTCAGGCGGTATGCAGCAGCGTGTTGCGATAGCCCGTGCTTTGGCTGTTGATCCTGAAATTATTTTTATGGATGAGCCTTTCGGTGCCTTGGATGCATTAACAAGGCTTAAAATGCAGGATGAAATCTCAAATATCTGGGAACAACAGAAAAAGACTATTATTTTTGTTACTCATGATATTGAAGAAGCTGTTTTTCTTGCGGACAGGATTGTTATTATGACACCTAATCCCGGTAAAATTAAATCAATTATAAGTGTTCCATTGGCAAGAAAACGTGATCGAACAAGTCATGATTTTTTGAAAATCCGTGACCGGGTATTCTCTGAATTTAATATGAAAAACCCTGATAAAACAGAATATTATATTTAACATATATAAAATGTTTCCGTAGTGTGAGAATTGCATTTTCTATGCACCTGGCAGCATAGGTTGCAAGACGGGTTCCCTTATCCATGTTGAATGTAGATATTGCCTTAATCAAGCCTATTGTACCTATTGAGATAAGGTCATCACTGTCGCTGCCGCACGAACCGTATTTTTTTACAATGTGTGCAACAAGTCTCAAGTTTCTTTCGATTAGAATATTTCTTGCTTCCTCACTACCATTTTTGTATGCCTCAACATAGTATTGTTCCTCCTCCGGCTTTAAAGGCTGGGGGAAGGAATTCACATTTGATACGTAGCCAATCATTACAAAGAAATTGCTTAATACATCAAAGATTGTAGAAAATAGTATATCTATCAAGCAAGGCACCCCCTATGATAATGAAGTAATTAATACCTCAAAAATAGTGTACCTTTCCATTCTATGATTAAATTAAAAAATAATGCGTGTCCAATTATAAATTTTTTATTTTTTACTTTACATCTGTTACTACATTGGTATTTTCTTCTATAGTATATATTAAACCTTCCTTGTTAATACAAAACTTTTGTTCCGCAATCTTTATCCCCTGGTTTAGTGCTTCAACTTTAATAATAATTTTATCAGCTTTTAAACTTGTGTCATCTCCGGTCAAAGGACTCCAATAAATATATGTATTCGCCGGAACTGACAGTGTCTTTCCCCGATTTTCGGAGCTAATGTTTCTCATTAGTGTGCCCTCTGTCGCTGTATATCTTATATTATCTGCTTTCCCCTCATAGGTAGACATAATTTTCAAGCCAAATACACTGGACATGGCTGGAGAATATTTTTTCATTGAATGTACAATAATATTGTCATTATTTAATGTAATTGCAAAGCTGCCGAACTTATTTTTATCCTTTGAATATTCTTTCAAATCTTCATTATAATCTTTTTGTACTTCTGCCCTGGTAAATATGTACTCTTTTGACCCATTATTTTGGTGACAGATAAAGGTAAGGTTGTCCAAATTACCTATCAGAGAAAACATCAATGCGGCATTTCTTTTAAAAGCAAGTTTTAAACGTTCTTCATTTTCTATTTTCGACTTTTGATAATCCTCTTCTGCTAAATTCTCAAAATCATAGTTAACTGTTACTCCATAAGGTGTTTTTTCAGTTTGAAGAGATACTTGTCCTCTGTAGTTTGCAAACTGTAAGTTATCAATAATATGTAAAACCTTGCTGTTGTTTCCTACGTAGGGAGTTTTGTTTTCAAATAAGTAATCTGCATTGTAAACTTGTCCACTTGCATTTATCTTTGTACTCATATTAGAATCAATAGTGCCGGGAGTATTCCCCTTGGTAGCAAATACTAAAATAATGACTAAAGCAAAAATACATATAATAGAAACAAGTAATGTCACAACTTTTTTTGCAGACTTTTTCAAAACATATTCCCCCTCATAAAGAACTGATATTTTATATTAAATATTACACTTGTAAGATATTTCCTGTCAAGAGCTACTTAATTGCCATCCATAAATTCAATTTATTCAATTTTATGTAACTTAAACGATTGTGTCTTCATATTCTAAAGATAGAGGAAGTTATTCGTTTTATTTGAAAGGAGAAGAATAATGGATGACTTAGTAAATGAATACGATTATCAGGAAAGAGACAAAAGTGTTATAAAACCCTTTAATCCTTCTAAAATAGCTCTTGCTATGGCTTTTGTTCCTGCACAGCTTTGGGAAAGACCATTTGATGTAAATGAAGGACTAGACAGAGGTACTCTTTTCCCGTCACTTGACAAGCCTTTCTTGGGAGGGGGAAACAGGTATGAATACTAACACTGGTATGGGCGGCATGGACAACATGGGCGGCATGGGCAACATGGGCGGCATGGGCAACATGGGCGGCATGGGCAATATGGGCGACATGGGCAATATGGGTGGCATGGGCAATATGGGAAGTATGGACGATTGCGACAATATGGGCGGCATGGGTAGCATGGGCAATACGGGTATGACCAGCGGTATGAAGCCTATGAATGAACGTGAAGCGCTGCTTTGGAAGGTCCAGGCTTACGAATTTGCCTGTATCGAAGTAGGCTTGTTTCTCAATACAAATCCCAACGATAAGACAGCGTTGGCATATTTTAAACAGTATCGTGAAATGAAAAACCAGTTGGAGTCTGAATTTACAAAAAGGTTTGGTCCTCTAACCGCTACTCACATGGATAACGATTTATCGACATGGAGATGGATTGAGAATCCATGGCCGTGGGAAATAGGACGGGAGGTGTAATATACATGTGGATTTATGAAAAGAAATTGGAATACCCTGTAAAAATTACCAGACCAAATGCAGCTCTTGCAAAAGTTATAATAACACAACTTGGCGGCCCGGATTTCACGTTTTTATAAATTCTTTTGTATCATTGAAAGTATAATCAAACTCTAGAAAATAATTATCATTAATATATATTTTGTTTATTAATTTTCTAATTATCTCATACTGAAATTCCGGTTCCGCATTATGTAAATTATGTATGATTTCTTTTACCTTGTTTATTAACACCAAGGAACTTGCTTCAACAGGTGTGGAGTTTATTTTTCCAAGTCTGCTCTCCAGTGTAAGCTTCTGGCGGCGAAGCTCATCCAACCGTGTTTTGTATTCTTCTATGGTAATTACTTCTTCTTCGTATGCAGCCTGCTCTCTTCTCATTGCATTTGCAATTGCTTGAAGCTTGTCTTGAAGCCGCTGATGTTCCATTTTTTCTCTTGTAAACCCTGTGTCGTAAAGGTACTGTTTCTTAATAATTTTTTCATCCAATTTGTCGTAGGACAAAAGAATATCCTTTACCTTTTCAATTACCTTTTTTTCAATAATATCCATATGATAATTAGCCTTACTGTTCCCGCAGACCCCGGATGTCTTTCTGTCAAAGTAATAGTAATAGTAATCCTCCTGTGTTCTTTCAGACTTGCTTTTTGACTTTGCCTCTTTTTTAAGAAACCTTCCCCCGTATAATTTACTACCACAGGACCCGCAGTAAACAAGCCCTGATAAAAGGTACTTCTTCGTACAGCTCCATTCTTTTAGTTCTTTTTGCTTTTTATCTTGAATCAACTGCTGAATTCTATCAAATTTTTCTTTGGTAATAAGCGGCTGATGAGTATTTTCCCTTACTATCCATTGTTCACGGGGTCTTACCATTCTTTTCGCCTTACCAGTATCATCCCGTACTGTCAGAGTTATGTTGTACATGGTTATACCAAGGTATACAGGGTTTGTCAAAATCGCATATATGGAATTGGTACTCCAATTGGCGTTCCCCCTGTTTGTCCTTATTCCTTGTGAGTTGAGGTATTTACATATTTTCAGCCTTCCCCAACCTTCAAGAAATTTATCGACTATCATTCTATATATCTCTGCTGTTAAAGGATTTATAACAAGATGCTGTCCGTCAGGAGACAGCTTGTACCCAAAAGCGGGTTTTGGTACATTGGTTTTTCCTTCTCGTGCTTTTAACATCTGTGTTATTTTAACTCTAGACCCGGTTACTTTTCTCTCCTTTTGCGCAAGTCCTGCATGTATTATCAAAAGGAACTCATCATCGTCAGTCCTGCTGTCATAACCTTCTTTTATTGAAATAAAAAAAGCACCTTGATTTGCAAGGCTCCTTTTAAGTTCAATTATGTCAAGTATGTCACGTGAGGTTCTGGATATTTCTTTTGAAACAATTCCTTTTATTTTTCCTGAGGAAATATCGTTTTTCATCCTTACCATTTCCTGTCTTAGGTAACTGTACGCACCGGTTTTCATGTCTATATAAAAATTAACTATTTTATAACCGTTAACGCTTGCCCATTCCGCTATATATTTTTTTTGATTTTCAATTGAAGTTATTTGACTGTCCTTTTTAGTAGATATTCGTATGTATCCTCCTACTTCCAAGCCGACTTCTCCTATGGAATTTCTTATATCATTATACTGTTCAAATTTATTTGCCATAACCAGAGGAGGAATATACTCCATTTTCTTTTTCACCCCTTGAATTTATTGTTTTTTCTTCCAAGGCTTTTTTTATCAGAATTTCTATAACTTCATCAAGTATTTCCTTTTTGGTCATAAACTCACCCCATATTTATAATATGGGGTGTAAAACGTTTTGGTGAATAAGGATATTTATACAAAAAAGCTCTGAAGCGATTTTAGCCGCTTCAGAGCTTTTGACTATGCCTATATTACCAGTCTATTGAATCTACATACAATGTAAAGTTGCCTTCTGCTGATGTTTCAACCTGTATACCGTACTGGCACTGGGTTAAGTTAACATCGGAAGTGAGAGGAAGTGTTACTGTGAATTCGTTCCAATCACCTTTCTTTATCATGTCGTAGCCCTTCCATGAAGAATTCCATTCTGTTGCTGTCCAATCAGGGTTATGTGGCATAACATATGGCTGAATGGATTTTATTGGAGCTCCTTCAGGAACCCAAACTCTGAATGTCATTGATTGGCCCGGTTTTAAAACAGGTACGCTGCTATTTATTTCAGCATCTACTTTACCGTCTTTTGAACCTACAGCCTCCCATTTAAGGGACTTGTTTCCCTGGAAAGCCTTATCAGAGGTAACTGATAATTTTGTTGTTGTACTGTCATTTGTTGTAAAGCCGTTTAATTCTCCGTCTTCAAAGTTGACGTCTGCATTATCACCAGTAGCTGAAGTTATGGTAACTGTGTCTGTTACTGAATTTGACAGACCTTTTTCGTCAATAGCTGTTAATTTTATTGTATATGTTCCCGGGGCTTTGTACTTATGAATAATATTTGAGCCGGAACCTTCTGTACCGTCACCGAAATCCCAAGAATAAATATGAACATTTCCGTCAGGGTCAGTTGAAGCTGTTGCATCAAAATTTATATTATCTCCGGTAAATGCTTCTTTTGGTGATACTGTAAAGGCAGCTACCGGCGGTTTGTTCTCTGTTATTGTTTTGTAAGGTAGACTTTGTATTTTTCCAAGTAGGTATTGTTTTAGTATTCCATAGTCAACTGCGTCAACAGCATTATCAAGGTTTAAATCACATGTTTTTTCATAATTAGAATCAGGGTTTAATAAAATTTTCTTAAATAATGCATAATCTATAGCATCTACAGTTCCATCTTTATTTACATCACCGTAAAGTGTAGCTGGAGTACTTGAGTCAAGCACTATGTGGCATACGGTTAATGCAGGTATTGTGTAAGTTAATTTGTTACCGCTTATAGCATCTATTGGAGCTTTTTCTGTTATGTTTGCACTGCTTCTGTCAAATGACCATACTCTTCCTGATGTATACTGCTTGTCGCCGTTTATACCAAAGTTAACTGTCATAGGACTATCATAATTTTTGTTTATCAGGATAACATGCAATTTTGAATCGTCTTTTGAGTCAACTGAAGCATATACAGAAGTATTTTCTACGTCGGAAGTTTCTGCTTTTACCTTTGTATCTCCATATTTCGAACCATTACCGTCATAGTTTGTATACATGTTTACACCTGCTGCTGTGTAACTTCCGCCACCCCATACTGTTGCAAGGTAAACACCGTATTTACCGAATACACCCAATACATCAGCTTCGGCTATACCACCGGTTATATGGTTGTCTGCACCATATGAATACTCTGTGAAGGCAAGCTTTGTTCCCGGATTGTATTTGTCTATGGACGCTTTTACTTTTGGTATTAAAGGAAGTCCGAAGCTGCAATACTGTGCTATCCAGCTGTCTTCTTTATATGTAGGATCCCATAATGTTCTGGCTGCCTGTAGACGTGCTTTGTTACATAGTATATTTGTTGGGTCTTCTCCAAAACATATTCTTTGTCCTCCACCCTTTGCCTCAGGATACCAGTGCAGGTCGAGAGCATCTATTAAACGGGTTCCTGCTTCAGTAGAAGCCTTTTTCATGCTGTCCAGATAATAATCAAGGAACCATGTGTAATCGCCCTTTAATTCCGGCCAATCTGTTGCAGACTGGAATTCATTATATTCAGCAAATCCATATGCTACGAGACCAAAGGTTTCTGCACTTGGATCTACGCCTTTTACAGTTTTTGCAAGGTTGATATTCTTATCAACCAACTCTGCACAGGTTGGCTTTTCAGGATGAATTCTTGGGTGTGTACTTGGCCATAGAGCTGGCTCATTGTCAATAGCGTAGCCTTTTATTCCTGTTGCTGTAGAGGCACTTCCATATTTATTTACAAGGAAGTTTACCAACTCATCCATATACACGTAGTTGTCAGTTGTATCCGGAGTAAGTGATAAAGGTGTATCTTTTTTGAATTTTACCTCTTTCCATCTGGCTGAAGGTGCTACTTCATCTTCTGCTACAGTTCCATTTGCATCCGCAGTAACATATCCTGCTGCCTGCAAGGTTACCAATGAATACGGTTCGCCGGCTGCAAGGTTTTTATCCTGAAAATCAGTTATTACTACGCCCGGTTCACTCCATTTTTCTTTGGGGATGTTGTTGCTTGTCAGCATATAAGTGTCACTGGACTGCTGCCAGTCACTACCTGCATTGGAGAAGTTGTTTTCCCAATTGTAACCGGTTATTCTGTTTCCGCCGAATCTTTTTACAGTTAATTTAGCATTATTAAACTCCCAGTTTCCTCCATAAATATATGGGCTGATTGCAGCTCTCTCAGCAGTTGTGTCTATACTTACGTTGATTGCTTCGCTGGCAGCTACGGAAGAGATGCTTGCAGGAATCATAGTTGTAAAAAGCAATGCGGATCCAACAACTAATGCCCCAACCTTTCTCATTTTTGTTACTTTCGCCATTTAACTCAAGTCTCCTTTTATGTTTTTTACTCATTCGCTGACATTCCGGTAAATGGTTAGTATTCTTATCCTCCTTTCTTTTGTGAATTTTCACCCTATGTTGCAAATGATAATTTAATTCTTGTTTTTAACATATCTTTAATATGTTGTAACTTGAATTATATCATAAATAAAAGTAATATATTGTTAAAATTTCTGCTTATTAGAAGTACTGTGATAAATGGGCGATTTATAAAAACTTGAAATCCGGCGGGCCTGATGGAGAACTTGCTGCATCCCTACGTTACCTTAATCAGAGATATACAATGCCATATGAGCAAGCGAAAGAGATATAGTATAAATGTATATAGGAAATTATTCTTTGGCTCTTAAATAGAAAACATCATCAAAGGACTTATCAAGCATATTCCAATCAATATATATATCCTTTACTTCGTTTCCTTTCTCATCTTTTATGGTATATGCCTCGATTTTATTGATAACTCTTTTAAGCAATGCATTATTTAGATTATCAACATCAACTTTATTAATGAAATCAAGATAGTTATTATATTTTCTTTTTACTTCATTTCTTGCATGATCTATTCTTTTAATTTTAGCAAGCTCGGTGTCTATCATTTTTTTATTGTTTTGTAACTCATCGTTTTGCTGCTTGTACTGTTCTTCATCAATAATATTTTTTGAAAATAGCTTTAAATTTGCTGATACTTCTGCTTTAATCTCATCCAGCCTTGCCTGAAGCTCCGTAATTTTTCCTTCTACTTCCTCACTGCTGAAAAAGGACTGCATATATTCACTAAACATTTTATCAAGTGAATCCTTGTTTGTTCTCAGTTTTTTTATTTCTTTTTTTACTCTTTCTATCAACACATCCTCATGCCATGAATTTCTGTATTGGCATATGTCATTGTGATATTGGTCATGTTGTATACACACCCATTCAACTCCGAATTTTCTTGTTCCATCCTTACGTTTCCAGCCCCACAATTTTTTCCTTCTCATTGCTATTCCGCAATTTCTACAGTAAAGGAGATTGCTGAAAATATTCGCATTACTGGGTCTTGATGCCTTACTATACATCTCTTTTCTTTTAGAGTACTCTCTTTGTACTTCCTGAAAAGTTTCATCAGATATAATTCTCAGCTCTTCTCTTTGGTTTATTATCCATTCGTCTTCTGGTACCGGTTTTCTGCTTTTGTAAACTTGCCCATCATGGACAAATCTGTCTAAATTAATATCTGTATTAATTTGTCTATGTGTTATTTGTTTTCCTGTATATATTTCATTTGATATGATACCAAAAATCTGTGATGTAGACCATCTTCTCCCCTTTTGTGTAAGTATCTTTTCACTATTCAGATATTTTACTATTTTGGTGCTTCCCCAACCTTCCAAATACAAATCGAATATCTTTTTTACAACATCCAACTGCTCTTTTACAGGTTCCAGGTAACCTTTATTATTTTTATATCCATAGGGCAAGGCACTTGTAAATTTACCTGCTTCCTGAGCTTTTCTTATTCCGAATTGAACCGCAGTACTTTTGGCCCTGCTTTCTTCTTGCGCCATAACAAATAATATATTAATGGTAGCTTCATTTGCCGGATTCAAGCTGTCAAGCCATCCGTCTTCAAAAATAACTTTAATTCCCATTACTTTGAGCTTTTTTAGAATTCCTGCACCGTCCTCCACGTTTCTGGCCCAACGCTGTACATTTTTTACAAGAATAGCATCAAACTCTTTTCTATATGCACATTCGAGCATATAGTTAAAAGCTCCCCTATTTTTGAGCTTTGTTCCGGAAATTCCTTCGTCCGCAAAAATGGATGGTATATATTTAACAACCTCATTTTTCTTATCTTTTGAATAATACATTCCACATTCTGCTCTGGTAAAACCATTCTTATTAAACAATTCCGTATAATGCTTTATCTGATTTTCCAAACTATTCATCTGCTCTGTACTGTCAGAACTTACTCTGCAATATGCAACACATCTCATATATAATCTTCTCCAATATCGCTAAATATACCTTATATTGGTTTAATAATATTATACATGAACAGATAATTCAAGATTCAATGGTTACAGACAATTCTTTCCCATTTATTATATATATCTTTAGGAATTGGTTTTAAGCCATATTCGTAAATAAGTATGTCATTTACACTCACGTCCAGTAATTCTGATAATTGCTTATCTGATATTTTCGTATCCCTGATTCTCAATAAATATAGCTGTCTCCCAGTCCTCACTTAATTCGCCTCCCTATACCTACATGATATTCAAAAGAAAGAATCGGGTTCTCTATTTTAAGTTCTTTTTCATAACACATCTACATACTGGAGTCACTTCAATTTAAAGGAACTCCAGTACATAGTTTATTATGAATTTTTTCTCTTTCCGCCAATTCAAATTTTAATTATAATTTCCTCGCAGGGTTTAACCTCTTGGCTCCGCTCCGGTATTATCAGCAGCTATTTGTGACTGGCATATTGCCATTATCCATGTGAACCGCCGAATGCAGTTCTATTTATACATGGAACACAAATTAATTCCACTGCTGTATAATTGGCGTATATATTCCACTCCTCATCTGCTGTCAAATATCCAAGCAAACCCATCTCACATTTAACTATTTATTTCCTTTGCTGTTGACGGACGCCTGAGACACCGATACAATTAAGATACCAATATAATATAATTTGATGACAGAGTTATGTTGTCAAGGTTCAAGGGTGGGCGGCAGCACAATGAGTGTGAAAAACGATTGGCAGTCGCCTTTTTTATTTTCATAAACTGCTATTGCAATTTAGAGGAAAACGCCCTATAATTGAAAATATCAAAGGTTACTTTTGAGAGAGTACACCTAAACTTAATAGTTTTTGTAAGAAACTATCGGATACTCAGTGGTCGAAACACTGGGTATTTTTCGTTTTGTAGGTCTTATAACAATTCTTCTATCAGTAACCTTTTTAAACCTAATGCTGGATACCAGCAAGCCTCCTATGAAAAAGCCACCTATAAAACCAAGAATGAAAACCTGTAGAACGTGAGAAAACGTGTAAAATTGCATTAATGCTACCTCCCTTCTATGAATTTTCTTCTTCCCGCGGCTTTGATTTTAATAAAATTCCCTCACATATCCAAAGCAGTCGGTCTCTTTCCCTTTCTTCTAATAACGGTAGCACCTTTACAAAGGTTTCAATGATCTTCTTTTCCTCTGCTGACAAATTTGACAATATGTATACCACTCCCCTTAATTTAAGTAATGGCTATTATTACCTTTATGTCTCTATGAGACAATTATATGATTCAAAAGGACATAAGTCAATAGTTTTGTTACCTAAAATGTTGCAAAGAAACAAATTATATATTATGCTAAAATAAGGGAGGTGTTTTTGTGAATGAACGATTGAAAATAATTAGGCAAGAATTAGGTCTAAGCCAAGAAAGTTTCGGTAACAGTATAAATTTATCAAGATCGCATATCGCTTCTTTGGAAAATGGATTAAGAGAATTGACCGATAGAACTATATCTGATATTTGCCGTATATATAACGTCAACGAAAATTGGCTTAGAACTGGTAAAGACAAAATGTTCCTCCAATTAGATAGAGAAGATGAATTAGCAAAATGGGCTGGTTCATTGGTTAACCCTAATAATGATAACGCATTTATGAAAAAGTTCGTACACATTTTAAGTAAATTGGATGTAGATGATTGGAAAGTCCTTGAAAAAATTGTTACTTTAATGGCAGAGGAAAAAGATAAAGGCTAGTTAATAAGCACATAACTAGCCTTTTATCATACTAATAAATAAATATATTCTTTTTAAGATACTAACATTATCTATGTTAGTAAGCATTTCAATAATTAATTTTTTATATTGGATACTTTTTATATTTTGAGGTTCTGTAATTTGTTTCGTAATCATGTATCCTATCTCCTAAATAACTTTTATAATATTATCTATAAAATTCTCCCTTCTTTTAAAATTATAAGTATATGATTCGGAATTGTAGTTATTTATTCTAAAAGCTTATTTATCAGTCCGCATTTATATTTAAGTTAATCATTGTTCAAAACTATCTATTTATTGTCCAAGATTGAAAAAACTCATTAATTGGCAATAATTAGCTGCAAATATAACAAGATATTACATGAATAATTGTTAAGGTGGTATAATATAAAAGCGATACGGGCTATGCAACTTTAAGCTTCTTCCAAAGCTCAAAATTGTAAGGAATAAATAACTTAGTAATAATATTTTACCTCCTTTCAGGGGTTATTTACTTTTATTCACCTAGAGTATATATTGATGTTTATTACTATGTCTACATTTATTTACCAAATAGCTTGATTTTATGTCTAAAATTTGAAAATATTCTGATTTTTGACGATATTTGATAAAATATGAACTTAATTTCACTAGGGCTACTATAAATATGGTAGTCTATGTTTGCGTTCACATAATTTAACATATATTATTGTACTATCACCCTATTAAGGAGGTAGTATTAGTGTTAAAATTGTCAGTCCTTGATGACGATCCCCAAATGATTGAACAGTATGAAAACATAATTCCCGAATGGTTTAAAAGAAATAATCTAAATGGTGAATTAGTTATTGCAACAACAAGCCATACCAAGTTTTTAGAAGAAATTAAAAGTAATACATCCAATGTATGCATTATTGATATAAATCTAAAGGATAACGTCAATGGTATGTACATAGCGGAACAAATTAGGAAAAGCCACTCTACAATAGAAATTATTTTTGTAACTGGTTGTTTGGATTTTATTCAACGAGCCTTTGAAGTGCGAGCTTATCAATTCATTCAGAAACCTGATATGAAATTATTAGAAGAGACAATAGTCAAACTCGCTAATGAAAAGGAATCTCTTAATCAAGATCATGTAGAAATCAAATGTAACTCAGAAATCTATTTCATTCCTATTAATGATATAAATTTTATAGAACGCTTAAAAAGAAGAACTATTTTACATGCAAGAACAGGTGATTTTGTTACTTATGAAGGACTCGAAGATCTTGCCAGTAGGATTGGAAGCAAGAAGATTAAACGTTGTCATAGATCTGTTTTTGTTAATTCTGACAAAATCTATTGTATAGACCTTAAACGCAAAATAATTACTTTACAAGACAGTACGACCTGTGATATCGGACCTAAATTTTTTAGTGATTTTCATTCCACTGAAAGGATTAAATCTATATGAGTATATGGTACTTATTGGTAAATACACTCTTTTCAACCTTGTCAGCAATCCTTGTGTATGTATTTTTAAAAATTAATTTTGGTTTTAACTGTTCCAGAAATCGCTTGTTAGTTTTTTTAGCTTTGTTTGGCTTTATTAATGGTGCTATGTCAACTGCATGGACACAACTCATTGAAATGCCTAACGAATTACAATTTATAAAGCCAATTATTATAATGTTGTTAAGTATTGAATCAATTCGGTTCGTGTTGAAAGTAGACTGGAGTAAAACAGTTTTATCATTATTTATAATTATGATTGCCACAGGTGTCGGCAATTTTGTAGCCCCCGTACTATTTAATTCCCTCGGTTTAGGTATTACAACAAAATCTGTAAGTGAAAATGTAACATTATATTTTTTAGTTAATATAGTTATTCACACTATAGCTGCTATTATAATATTTATATACCCTGTATTCTCACGATTAAAAAAAGTGAAAAATTTTAAGTCAATTTCTGTTTTACTTGGTATAACAATCCTTGTTATGGTTTTTAACAACAGCATATATTTTTCTCGGAACATATCAGTTTTTTCATCGATAATGGCACTATTATCTTCTTTGCTATTTTTTATTACGGTAATAATCCTTATTAATAAGTACCAAAAAAGCGAAGAACTAAAAGAGGAACAGAGACAACAAATATTTTACAATGAATCTCTTAGTAATACTTTGCAGGAGTTAAGAAGAGTTAAACATGACCAAAATAACCATTTGTCTGTCTTAAATTATATGATACAAAATAAGAAATGTGATGAAGCGATTAAATACATATCTGAAATTTCCGCTACCATTAACACTATAAATACAACGATTTATAATATAAAAAACGTTGCGTTATTTGCAATAATCTCCTCAAAAATGGATATGGCTGAATCTTCAGGTATAGAAATCGATTTAAAAACCTTAGGTGTAATAGACTCTATACCAAATATAAAGGTATCTGATTTATGTGAAATAATTGGTATTTTCTTAGATAATGCTATTGAGGCCGCACAACTCAGCGATAAAAAAACTGTAGGTGTGAATATCTTTAGTTTTGATACATGCATTGATATTAAAATTAGTAACAGTTGCGACAATATGCCTCCGATGGGGAGGATAAAAGAAGATGGATTTTCAATAAAGGGCGAAGATCGTGGACACGGATTGGCTATAGCAGAGAAAATACTAAGCAAATATAAAACCGTCTTAAACTCAACAATGTATGATGACATCGAAAATAAATTTATTCAGGCCATAAAAATAGAAAGACATATTTAATCATGTCTTTCTATTTTTATGTTACTTCAACAAAGATTTTGGGCATTCCTTTTGATAAAAGGCCCAAATCCAACAAGCTCCTGCTGATGTCGTTGCTGCAAAAACACCTAGTACTGACAAAAGTAACAGTACCACAAATTTAAGGCGTTTAATCATAAAATCACCTCCAATATTTAACTATATTTTATATATTAATTATTAGTAAAATTCGATAAATTTTAACAAAATTCACTCTATCACCAATATTTTATAATAAATCTCATATTTTTGCTATTGTATTTTGAAACTTTTAGTATAAAGTATGAAATAGCTTTTTGAATGGTATTTTTTAATTGGCCGAACTATTTCCAAGAACCGATATACTTGCACGCAAAAGCAATGCAGAAAACAGGAAAAACGTTTGCTAAGTCAAAAAATGAAATTAAAAGTAAAACGTTGGAAGTTCAAAATTATTAAATACTGCTGTAGATAATGGTATTTCAGATATTATAACTTGAGTTTCAACTTGAACAAGAATAAATAAAGAATATCCCCAGCTTTCCATTTCTTGATGGCTGATTTTTTCTTCTCCCCACAAGCCATATTTCATACATACTTCAAACCCCTATTCCATATATAAAAATTTCAGACTTGTGCGAGGTCATTTGTTTATTTATATTATTCACATGGCACTGGTTTTATTAATGTTTGAATGGTACAAATTAGGAGATATACCGAATATATTGCTTTATTGCGCTCCTGCTGCGGTTTCTTTTGGTTTCCTGTCTGGCTACGGTAATATATAAAATAATTAATCAAATTACAGGAAAGATAAGCAAGGCAGTAACAAAGCCCATAGAGATTTGAAATATCTGATCCATGGACTTTGTTAGTATTTAGGAGTATTAATAATATAAATAGCGCTATTTTTTAACTATTGAAAAACTATCTGTTTTTGTCATAGAATCTGTTCTGTATGTATCAAATGAAAGGCTGCTGCCATTTATACTTACATATGAGAACGTGGGGGCATTGACCTGGGATCTGACTGCAACATAGTTTGCCTGAGTTCCGTTAAGGTCGTAATATTTGCTTCCTGATGAAGAGTTCAGTGTAAAATAAACTGTACCCGAAGGATTTACTACAGCTCCGTTTGTGTCGTATGTCTGAGTCAATTGGGGCACATTGCCTTTCATAACATAAGTTCTCGTATATGAATGGTCATGCCCTGTTATTACGATATCAATTCCATAACTGTCAAATATGGGGTAGAGTGCATTTCTGAGTTTTATAATAGAAGATTCTAATGCATGACTTCCTGAACCATAAATGTCATGATGAAATGTTACTATTTTCCATGTCTTATTTGGGTTAGCAGCAACAGCATTTTTTATAAATGTTTGATGCGTAGTTCCACTGGTGTTATTTGTATTAAGTACCATAAAGAGTGTGTTACCGTAAGTATAATAATAATCACCAGAACCGGGAGAGGTAATTCCATAAACATTGGAGATGTTTGGAAGATTAAAGTGGTATCCGTAGTTTAAAGCTCCGTTATCATGATTACCCAGAGCTGGTGCAAGAGGGATACTTGTAAAATTTGTCGGCGAAAAGAAACCGGTAAAATTAGATTCGCTGTTATTGGTATTAACCTGATCTCCAGCTGACATAATAAAGGAAGCATTAGGAAATTGGTTTATTGCTTTTGTTATTGTTTCATTCCATCCAGTTGTGTCTGAAGCAATGCTACCAGCTCCAATCTGAGGATCTCCGACTGCAAAGAAGCTAAACTGTGTTTCAGAACCGGTTGTATAGAAATAATTGGAACTCCAGTTGCCTAGGCCATCACCAATACGGTAAACATACGAAGTTGCCGGAGAAAGAGCAGTTACAGTTGCTTTATTGCTGTAATAACCGGAAGCTGCAGAGTTGGATGTACAGTAAAAGGAATTAGCTATATCAGCGGGAAATTCTGAACCTGTCATGGAAGATTTCAAAGCAATCTGAACGAGACTCTCAGTTCTGGATGTGGAATACCAGGAAATATTAAGTTCTGATATGCTTTTGCCAGGGGTTAAAGCGATATCTAAGGCATTATAAACTGCTGCATGAGCTGATATAAATGTAAGAAATATAACCAAAACTACCGCTAAAATTGGGGTAAGACGAAATAAATTTGATTTTTTTTTCATAAATAACCCTCCTATGTTTAAGTTGGAATAATTTAGTATAAATTTTATTTATAGGTAATTACCAACTTAACTATAACTAATCAGTATTGGTTTGTTATTAAAACCATGTAAATTAATTGTTAGCTTAAATCGATTTTTTCATTTCGGAATACTAATTGAATATGTTGCGCTTTATATAAATTTGAGGTTTGCCCTCCATCCTTCCTGACCGTGGAGTCCTTTCAACTTAAAATCTGCCCATACCCCTAATTGTCACACATGTATCATTATATGTATCCAACGGGATTAATTTATACCGGTTTCCAAGCACCACAAATATTTATAAAATTTTTTAGGGACATTTTATAAAACATTGGACATATTTTATAACGGGGTAGATATAAATACAGGTTATAATCTTCTTAATTTTTACCGTTTGGAATTTGTAAAAGCATATGATTTATACCCTTTTTTAAGAATACCCCAAAAACCTTGATATGACTGAGTTTTGGAACACCTCCCACAGGGTTACTACGAAAGTGGTAAATACCTTGAAATACAGGACATTTGTCAATATTTACAAGACTTAAAATATTCAGTTTATTTAAGAGTAAGAATTCTGTACTTACTCTTGTACCTGCCTGATTATTAGATACGATTTAAACGCATGTAGAAGATTAGCAACCTTGAAAAGGACAAAAAAATAGTACTTACCCTTTCTTGGGTAAACACTATGATATTATATTATAATTGCTCACATCCCATTTAAATCCATTGCACTGCATATTTCAATTACCAACTTGCAAGGAATATCTAGTCTGGATTTACACTTAGTATTATCTTAATCATACACCAAATTAAAAAGCATTAATACCCAACTATACATATAATAACAGCATACAAATTCCCATTATGTGGTATATTAAGTATGAATGGGCTAAAAATTTATGTATCAGAAAAGTCCCTTTCTTTTAATTTTGCTTCTGCCCACCCAATTCCCAAAAGTTGCAAATTATAGATACGAACTTTACGATCTTTTTTTGCCCAGGTATCCTTGTCATTGCAAGGAGCTCAATTTTTTTAACAGTCAATTTCCATATTTTGTGGGTATAAGCAAAAGTGGTAAAAAGCTTGATATACGGTCATAATTTTAAAAAACTTGCAAAAACTGTTCCGGAATAAACATTCTGCTTATAATGAAAGGGATTCGCTATAAAAGGTTCATAGTTTATTACTTTCAGAAATCTTTTGATTCTCCTGTTCGGGGTATAAATCACCCTGAATTAGCTTAGTTTACTGATGTTCAGGGTAATTATACAGAAATAAGTAATTTATAAATGCCAAAGTTGCTTAACTGAACCATATTGTAAAATTAATATCATATATGGTATGGCTGCATCTCTGTGTCATATAAGGCTTCTTATTATTATACCCTAGTGATTCCCTTGGCTTTTTGTGTTTTCCAATATCATTCCCCGGAGTGACTTTTCTTTGTTCTTCAATGTCTCTATTTTTATTGATACCTTATACCTACTATTCATGTTTTATGTCCCTTGCAATGTGTCCACCTTTTTACACTTATATTCATTAGATTTTATAACTGTAGTTTTCAGAAATAGCCTATACACCATTTTGTTAGATGGAGTATAGGCCACTTCAGTACTTACCATATTTAAATTGAATTACTAAACAGGTATATTAGCAGCGGTGGTTGCTTTCACAGTCTTTTTCGGTAGTGGCTCTATATCAATCATTGTTATATACATCAATTATTATTTTACTTCCCAGTTTAGCCATATGTAAAGTTTCTCACTGACAGTCATAATTACTTTGTACAAGGCTTTATCTGTTTCATCTAATCCACTCAATAAGGCATCTTCCATCTTCTTAGCCTGTTCATTATACCTTTCCTAATCAGTATTATCAGAGTAGCCCATATTTTAAAAGGGCTTAGTTCACCTTTAAAGAACAGTTCTATAAAGCTCATTAATTCACCACCAAACTATAAATTTGGCTCCATCATAACTCTAAAGCTATAATGTAAAATGATGCAAGTCCTGTTTTGTATATCTCCACCTTGGCAGAAACAGTTTAAAGGGATTGCCTTTATTTATTGGTAGCGTGCGCAATCACTCCAATCAAAGAACAAGCCCTACAGAGTGTGTTTGCCCTATCAATTCAGAGTTAGGGATTTATTTGTTTACAGTAAAAGGGATCTACTCACTAATTATTAGTGAGCTGCCCCAACTTTTTATGAATTTAATATTTTATTTGCTATGATAAAACAGTCCTCATAAGTTTTATCAAAAAAATGCCCAAATTGTTCTGTAAAAATTTCTTTGATAGTTTTTGCAATTGTTCTGACATCCGAATAATTCTGATAGCAATAAAATATTTGATTTATTTCATTTTTATATTCGTCACTTGGTGCGTGCGCCATTAAACCTATCGGGTCCCACTCGTTTATTATTTCTTTAATCTTTTCTTCCATCTTTTCTTCCATATCCAATTCCTCCTATTAATTAAAAAGTTTTTTAACTAAATTTACTATTTTGGGATAGAAATCATTTTTAGTATAAGTAGTTATTATTTCTCCGCCCTTTCCAAGAATAACTACACCTTGTTTTGTAATATAAAAGAACTTTTTACCTCCATCTTGGGCCAAAACTTTTCCGTTTGATACAATACTCTCTACTAATTCCTTTGTAACACCTCTTTCTGCCATTCTCTCCAAGCCATGCTTCGTTATATTTTTCCAAGCAACCGTTATACCGGGATTTTTAACTAAAGTACCGAAATTGCCAAATACTGTTCCAAAAGGCATTTCACATTTTATGAATTCTTGTTTAGGTGCTGGTCCAACTAATTTTAAAATATCATTTTTTGTGTTACCATCCCCGGTACCAATTTCAAAGCTTAATCTATGTCTGTTTCTAATTCTCTCACATTCATTATGCAAGTATGTCATATCATTATAGTTATTCACCTCTTTGGCTTCCACCCACATATTACCATATTTCCAAAGCAATTTTATCTCATCTCTAGTGCAATGGGCTATATCCCAAGATGTAACTGCATGCCCACTCGGGTCTACAAACATTATCGGATTATCCATAGCATATGTGTACAAGTTCAACGATAACGGGTCATTATCCTTCCCCCAGTATGAATCCTCACTAATAAACCTGCCAATCTCCGGGTCATAATACCTCGCCCTAAGATAAATAGTCCCCGTTTCCTTATCAAAATACTCACCAGAGTACCTGAAAACATTAGCATCATTTACGTCTGGATTCTTTTCATTACCAAATGCATCATAGTCATAATTCTTTATAACATCTCCAGATGCATCAGTCAACTGGGTTACGTCTCCGTGGCCATTGAACAGGTAAAACTTTTTATTTGCAAGTTCGTCCTCAGCATATATTAGATTTATTCCACGAACATATTTGTTTTTTATGTTTCCTGATTCATCTGTTTCCAGGGCTATCTGGTCGCCATCCCAAATGTGATTTGTAACTGTACCGTTTACATTTTTAGATGTTCTGAGGCCTGTACCGTCATATGTGTATTCTGCCGTTACGTCCCCTGTACTGGTTTTTATCAGTTGATTAAAACCGTCGTACTCATTTAATGTTAAATCCGCGGTTTCTTGTTCTTCATCTGTTGATAAGCTAACCTCTGTTGTTTGACCCTGTATAGTTGGTGAAATTTTTTCCGTTGTTTTGCAAATCGTGTTTCCGTTGTTGTCATAGTTATATCTTGCAATATTTAACTCAGAATTTTCTTCTGTAGTCTCAGCAAGTAGCCTGTTACTTTTATCGTAAGTGTAATTTGTCACAGACTTCCCGTTTATCGTCATTGTTTTTCGATTGTTACTGTCATCGTAAGCATAAGAGACAGCAGGTTCATCTGATGGAATTTCATTCGTCAATCTTCCTAAACCATCATACTTATATGATGTAGTTTTTCCTTTATTACCAGTTTTTGACGCCTGATTACCGTCAAGATAATACTGATAAATGTAGCTTGATAAAAGAGTCCCATTCTTAATGTTTGTAATGGAGTCCAACTTGTTATCAGCATTATACATATACGTGGTTTTATTTCCGTTTGAATAGGTTAATGACTGTCTGTTTCCATTTGCGTCATACTCGTAGGTTGCAGTTAAAACCCCGTTTTCGTATACCTTTTCCAGTCTATTCATATTGTCATATGTATAAGTAGTATTTGTTTTGACTAACCCGTTTTGTTTTATAACTATGGATTTACAGTTATTAGCCGCGTCATAAGTATACTCCTTTTGAATTTCATTTGATGAAACTTCTTTTACTAACCGACCCAAATCATCATAAAAATACTCTGTATTGGTGCCTCCACCATTCATCTCTTTCTTTTTACCGGTCAAAGTATAAGTATATGTATATGATGCATTTAGAGATGGATTTTCGGTATTTTCAACTGATTTTGTCAGTAATCTTCCATCTCCATCATATGTCATATTTATTAAACTACCGTTTTTATCTTTCTTTTGTAGCTGATTCCCATTTAAATCATATGAATAAATTTCAGAATTTCCATTTGGGTCTGTCATTTTTACAAGGTTATTAAATCTGTCGTATTCATATTTATTGGTTGAAAAACTTTCATCATCAGAAGACAGATCGTCCAATCCCTTAATATTTAAGCTACTGCTGAGTCCCGTATACATCCTAAGTTTATTTCCTGTAGGATCATAGTAGTACTGAGTATAGTTTTCAGGAGAATTATTTTCATACTTAGTAACATTAGTAAGCATATTACGAGAATCATAGTCATATCTGGTCTCTGAAAAAGTCAGTGCTTCGCCCGGTTTGCTATTACTTATCATATCGCACAGCAAATTTCCATTTTCATCATAATAATGCTTTTTTATAGTAGAGTACAAGGTTCCATTTTCATTTTGAAATGGCACTGTTTCTTTAATTAATCTTCCCAGGCTATCATATTCGTAGGATGTACAATAGTCACCTGTGAGACTAGCTTTGAAATCTGATGTCCAAGCCAATCTTCCAAGTGTATCATATCCTGCTCTTGAATAGGTTCCATCTATGTTTGTGGTCATTATTACATTTCCTGCATGATCATAGTCAAATTTAGTTGTGTATTCGCGATTTAGATATACTTCCGGCTCATCATATGCACGGGCAGTTTTTTCAGTTATTTTATTACCTACATAGTCATACTTAAAAGTATCCAAGTATTCTGCTCCATTGTGTACATTACCCTGTTTTACTAATCTGCCCGTCTTATCTGTATATGTAACTGATATTATTGAAGGTGAATTCACATCTCCCATTACAGTTTTGGTCACTTTTGTATAGCTACCATTTTCACTTGCATCATTATATGTATATGATTCTTTATCAATTACAACGTTGGACTGATCTGTAGTTTCCTTTTCAGCTAATTTGCCGTCGCTTAAATAATTATATGTTATGCTTCTGTATGATGGACTTGAATTCCGATTATTCTCGGCTTTTAGTTTCATTTCACTGTCATAAGTATATTGATTAAGAAACTCTCCTGAACTGAAGTCTTGCTCACTCTCAAGATTTCCAAGTTTATCGAAATTATACTTAATCTTAGTACCTTTTTCATCAGTAACTATTGTACTATTTTCTGAACTTCTTGTAGTATAAGACCATGATTTATAACTTGCATCAGGATGTGTTTCCTTTATAACCCTATTTAGTTTGTCAAATTCATACTTAGTCGGGTTTCCATTTTTAGCATCAAAGCTTTCTACAATATTTCCATACCAATCATACTTATATGTTTCCTGAACTGTTGATCCTGGTTCATTACTTTCGACCGGATCAATATCTTTGACGTCAGCCCATATACGTGTCAAATATACTCCGTTAAACTTTCCATTTCTATCAGTCTGATTGTCACTGTAGTCATATTTTGTAGATACTGAAGTTACACCGTCATCCCAAAATCTTTTTTCTTCTTTAACATTTCCGTAAACATCATAATCATAGTATGTTTTACTTTTTAAGACTCCATTTAGATAAATCTTTTTCCATTGAACAGCCTTATTGTCACTAGTAGGTGTATATTCCTCTTTTATTGTTGTTGCGGCATCTTGGTTGTATTCTTTAGCTAAAGTATAGTGATATGTACCATACGTAAAAGTTACTTTATGTTTATTATCTAAAGGCATATTATTATTATCTCTTGTTGCCTGACAATCCCAGTATCCTACCAAATCCCTATAGCCTGACGAATCATACTGATAGTTTTCATTTTTCTGCATGAATTCATTTGTGGCCTTATTGAATATTTTATTACACGTTTTTAATAACAACCTGGTTACAGGGTCATATTCATTTATTGTCTCATTCTTATGATCTGCACCCTCCCTTAGTATATTAAGCGGTAACAGTTTTTTATTGTATGTATAGATTTCACTGTTATTCAAATTGTCAACTATCTGCGTTTTATATGTATAGGTATCCGGAATAGCTGCATCACTGCGATAATTCGGATAACCGTCATATTCTCCTGTGTTACCATATAGATAATTTAATTTTCTGTATTTTAACTTTTCTCCATCATTTTTCGAGTCAAATCTTTCAAAAAGCTTATAGGCTTCCATTACACCATCTGTGCCGCAATTCTTTGTTATTTTTGAATATGCATAACAAGTTTCTCCGGCAGTTGGAGAAATTACTTTTGTAAGACAAGCAAATTGATTTGTAATTCCACTACTGATGCTCTTGTATAGTAAATCAACTTTTGCAGAATTGATTGTATATCTATATGTTGTCTGTCTATCAAGTGGGTCTATTACATTATCAAGAACGTAATCATTTGAATATCCTGAAATAGCAGTCTTGTTGTATTTAACAGTTCTATTATTGGCTGAATTTATCGCATCATTAACTGTCACAAGTACTTGACTTTTAGTGTAACTAATATTAATCTCTCTTCCGACACTATCAATTATTTTATTTACAATCGGATATCCAGTTGCGGAAGTATCATGTTGAAATTTGATTTCATTGTTGTACCTGTCTTTTATTCCTAAAAGTCTTCCGTCATTGCCAAAAAATGTCTTTCCTCCATCCTTCTGCTCAAGCACATAATATGAAGACGCTTGTCCATTGCTATATGACTGGTTGTCTCTGTTCAATTTCATATCAATCAACGGATAATTTTTTAAGTGAGATTGCCCAGCGCTTGATCCAAAATCGATTTGCCATGTTCCTGCACTCCCATAGTTTAGATATAGATATCCGCTTATATTTTCAATGTATGGAAGGTCAAATGCCCAACCTGCACCCAAGTATGAATACTTTTCGTTGCTTGTCACGTTATTTAAATTATTTGAATAAGAGTAACCAGTACATGCCTGTACATAATATGCATATGGACTGCCGGCTGAGTAAGATGTTACATCGTAAACATATGCCTGATGCCTTGTACTATAATATTCACTCCCATATTCATCGGAAATAGAATTATAATAACTTGAAACATTTTGTGCATCGGAATAACTATTTGCAATTAATGTATCTGAGGATGCTACATAACTTGATACTACAATACCATTAACACATGTATATACTGTAACTTTAGTATCAATACAATACCCCGCAAGTACATTTCCATAAACTGGGGATGATGTTGCATACGGCTCATACAAAGTACTATTATTCTGAGTATAATACCTTGTCAGAGAGAAATCCAAACCATTTCTCCCTTTTAAGCTTATATCAGTTTGCTTTAAGGTAATGGCACCTGTGGATGTGTCAATATCTTCATCATATGCATTACTAATAGAATATGGAGGCGTTATACCTTCCTTTAATATGGAGCGAGCATAGCCTAGTCCGTTATATTCTCCACTTTTATCTTGTACTTCCTCAGCAAATACAAAATTAAAACCAGATAATAGGATAAATATAAAACTAAAAATGGATATAAAAATTGTTTTTAATTTCATTTTGCCTCCTCCTTAAGTATATTTTCAACTGCACTCCATTTCTTTTCTTTGCTTTTTAGTTCTAAAACATGCTTAAGAGAAGAATTAAATTTTTGAGTCAAACTTTTGGCATATCCTATTTCAATAATATTTTGCATTCCATACTTTTTTGCTAACTTAATATCTTCATCGCTTATATTATTCTTTTCCCTGGCATTACTTTCTATTTCCATTTGGCTCTTTTGAGTATCTACTTTCTTCAATTCAGCTTGATGTTCTTCCCAATACTGCTTATCAAGTTCCTCATAGGTCTTGCCTGATTCCATATCACTAATTATCAGATTAGTATCCTTCCCATAATTAAGAGAAAGAATATTTATTTGACTTACCTGTTCCTTAGACAACTTTTTATTTTTCAAAGTTTCTTCTTCAGCATTTATTGATTTTAATTCATTACCCTTAGTTGTAGAACCTAAGAGATCAGATTCGATATCGTCCCATGATTTGTCGGTTTGAACTAGGGTTTTACCTTTGTGACTATATTTTAAATTTAGGATATCTTCTATGGCTTTGTGACTTGAAATGGACAGTTTTTCTGCTTTTTCTATATCATTAAGGCTATACCCACTATCATATAATTCATTCAATTTTTCTTTAGTTAAGGTAGTTACCTTGTTTCTATCATTTATTTTTTTCAGAGATTCCTTCCATTTCTCATAGTTTGAACTGTCAAGTTTGCTTGATATATTAAGTGAATCCAATGATTCAGCTTTCTCATTCTCTTTGTTAACATTTGTTTGAGACATTGCGTATATAGCTGCGGTACTGATTATTCCAAGTATAATGATACATATACCAATTCTTATAAATGTTTTAGCTTTTCTCATTTTATACTGACCTCCATTTTCAATTGCTTCAATTTTTAATTTGCATCAAAATGCAATACAACGTTATCGCTGACAGCAGCTTTAAGAGTTATGATATTTAATATTCCTGACCAGCTTTTGTCAACCGGTATGGGTTTATCAACAATAAATCTTATAATACCAGGGGCATTTTCTAAGACTGTTATTCCGGTATCAGCTATAGTTCCAATTCCTTTTTCCTTAACAAATGTAAATTTGCTTAAATCAGATACGGTGCTTATCTCATTACCATCATATGTAATAGTAAAAGAGCGTTTGGTAAAATCATTTATGTTTTTGATTTTAAGAACGAGATTAAATTCTCTATCTTTTGTACATACCGCTGTACATGATGCCGAAATAGGGATAGCTCCATTAGTACTACCAAATGAGTATTCAGCATAATCGTAAAACCCTCTTTCTCCGTTGCCCAACTGTCCAAAGTTATTTTTACCCCATGCTCGGATTGTTCCGTCATTCATCAAAACCATTGAGGTAGTATCTGAACTTGCAACTCCTGCCACTCCTTCCAGTCCACTTACCGGTGCCACTGTTACCCTTGCCGTTGTCGTTCCATCGCCAAGTTGACCATAATCGTTCGCTCCCCATGTGAAAACTTTACCATCATTTTTTAATGCTACATTATTACTAATGGAAACTATTTCACTCAAACCGTCTACCTGCCTAGCTGTTGTCCATGTTTCTACTGTGCTTGGGGAAACTGAGACCAAGATACGACCCCATTGCCAGACTGTTCCATCACTTTTTAGTGCAATACTACGGTTTCCTCCCACAGCAATGGCTTTGACCCCACTCAATCCGCTTACCTGTACAGGAATATTCGTTGTTGTTGTTGTTCCATCTCCAAATTGACCAAAATTGTTTTTTCCCCATGCCCACACTGTACCGTCATTCTTTAATGCAAGATTATGATAAGTTCCACACTCAATAGCAATTATCCCGCTCAACCCGCTTATCTGTATGGGCATTGTCATTTTTTCTAGTGGTAAATTATAAGAATCACTTCCCCATACCCACACCGTTCCATCGTTTTTTAATGCAAAACTGCGGTAAATACAGTTTGAAATGACAGTGATCCCGCTTAATTCACTTACCTGTACAGGAGTATTCCTATCTTCTTTTGTTCCATCTCCCAATTGTCCTACATTATTTTGTCCCCAAGCCCACACTGTACCGTCACTTTTTAATGCAAGACTATGAGATCCACCCGCTGAAATTGCTGTTATTCCAGAGATTCCACTCACTTGTACCGGTAATGATTTTATTGTTGTAGTTCCATCTCCAAGCTGTCCATAGCGGTTATCTCCCCATGCCCAGACTGTCCCATCATTTTTTAATGCGAGACAATGACTACTTCCTATACTAATGGCTTTAATATCACCTATATTTAATGTTTCTGTTGGATATATCACTCTTGTTGTAAACCCTTTTCCTAACTCTCCATATTCGTTATTACCCCATGCCCACACTGTACCGTCGGGCTTTAAAGCAAAACTGGTACTGTATCCACAAAAAATTGATTTTATCCCACTAAGATTACTTACCTGTGATGGCGTTGTATTAGATATAAATGTTCCGTTTCCCAATTGACCATATTGATTGTCTCCCCATGCCCAAACCGTTCCGTCATCTTTTAGTGCCATGCTATGACTAGTCCCACATGTTATTGCTATTATGCCATCAAGCCCACTTATCGGTACTGCTGTATTCTTTGATACTTTTGTTCCGTCCCCCAATTGACCAAAAGCATTGAACCCCCATGTCCAAACCGTTCCATCATTTCTTAGTGCCATACTATGATTAACCCCACATGCGATTGCTATTACTCCATCAAGTCCGCTTACAGGTACTGCTGTATTCCTGTCAGTCGTTGTTCCATCCCCCAATTGACCAGAAGTATTGTCTCCCCATACCCAAACCGTTCCATCATTTTTTAGTGCCATGCTATAATAAAACCCACATGAGATTGAAACAATACCTGAAAGTCCTTGTACCTGTGATGGTATATATTTTGAATTGGTCGTCCCGTCTCCTAATTGACCACTCTCGTTATCCCCCCATGCCCAAACCGTTCCATCATCCTTCAGTGCCAAGCTATGAGAATTCCCGCTTGATATCGCAATAATTCCAGAAAGGTTCTGTACTTGTACCGGGGAAAGTCTTGTTGCTGTTGTTCCGTCTCCCAATTGACCATAATCATTCTCTCCCCATGTCCAAACTGTTCCATCAGACTTTAGTGCCATGCTGTAATACTTACCGGCACTAATAGAACTAACTTTATTTAATCCCTCCACTGGTATTGGTGAATTTATGTCTATCGTATTATTATTTCCAAGCTGACCATAATCATTTTCCCCACATGCCCAAACTGTCCCGTCACTCTCTAATGCAAGAGTGTGGGATTCTCCTCCGGAAACTTTAATTATTGGGCCTTCTATTTTTGGTGAAGATAAATTACCCCCATTAGAACTTGAATCAAGCGTTTGAGTTTCTATAGTATTTGCATTAATTAGTTCTTCGGATGGAAGTGTAGTCCCGGTATTAGTTTTTTTAGTTTCGTTTTGCAAATGTCCTTGTTTTACACTGGTTGTAGCACTTAATACATTACTTTCCGCAACTATTATTCCATCTTTATTTTTAGCCTTAATTTTATACTGATAGGTTGTATCCGGAACCAAGTCCAAATCAGTATATGTAAAACTTTCGATTGATTTTATAATGCTTTCATTCCGATAAATATCGTATGATACTTCAGTAATACTATTATTTTTAGTAGTCCATACCAATTCAACACTTGTATCTGTAACATTAATTGTTGAAAGTGATAGAATTGGAACAGAAACTTCCATAACTACATTATTTGTTTGATTTGCATAAACTACCGTAAATAAATTAGTTTGAATTACAAAGAAAATTAATAATAAAGCCGATAAATACCTTACCCTTTTTGACATAAAAATACTCCCTTCAAGATAATAACAAAGATAATGTTTTCCATTGTAACATTTATTTGTAATTTATGTCAATTTATATAAGATAATATTATTCTATTAATTTTTATAAGATTAGTATTTTTTAACTATGATTTTAGCATTGTATATGTTTTTTAAGGTTATGATAACTATTACCTGCATAAATATACATACTTTCTTTTTCAGTAACCCTAGTTAAATGGATAAGTTCCTGGGGGGGCGCTCATGACCTCCCCCCGGTTCATTTTTCTTAAAAATAATTAAATTAGCGCTGTTAAATTTTTGATTAAGGAACTCAAACCAATATGACACTCTGTTTTTTGTACTATTTATATATTTACTTAGTTTAAAGCCGTTGGAAGTGTTTTCTGTAGTTTCATTGAAAATATGTACATGTCCCATGTTATCAATAGTATTTGCCTCTGGTTCTTTACAGGAATTGTTTTCATCGTCCTTTTGCTCTCTGTTCTCCTGCTCATTTTTATCTATATATGTCGTACATGCACGAGCCGGTTCATTAACTTCAGGTACTGAATAAGAAATATCATCATGAAGTGTCTCACACATTTCAATTTGGTCTTGCCCCACCGTATTTTCATCTTCACTTTTTGTCACTTCTTCAAAATTACAAGGAACTATTTTGTATAAATTTGAGGTTTGACCTCCGTCCTTCCTGAATCGTGGAGTCCTTTCAACTGCTCCGTATTTGCACAGCTCTCTCATGGCCCTCTTGATTGTTGAGAGTGATTTGCCCACTATCTGAGCGATTCTGTTCAGGGATGGAAAACAGGTTTGATTAGTATTATCTGCATGTTTGCACAGACAAAGATATACGAACCTTGCACTTTGGGATACGATACTTCCTTTAAAACAAATACTGTCAAAAGCCTCATTCATGTACATATTTATATAAGCCTCCATTTTTTCTGTAGTAATTGTTAAGGCCCCATGACCGTTATAATCATGGAGCCTTGATAAATTTAAAAAAGTTTAACCATATTATCATTTGTTTTCTCTGTGATATATTCCTGAAGTATTCTTTGGAATACTTCACTATTTACATCCTCTGCGAACATATCAGGAGTGTATTCGTTAAAATATACGCTGACATGCTTGTTTCCGAATAAATCAGCCAAGTGAGCTTTTTCCTTCTCCGGTGTAAATGACAGGGAAAGATTTATTTTGTGGCAACCATACTTTTGAAGCAGCTCTATCTTTTCCTTTATCTCCTGCAGCTCATATGGCTTGCTTGTCCCACAGAGTATTACTATATTGCAGTTCTTTGCAAATTCTAACGCCCCTTCACTACTCTCATCTTGGATAACCCTGCTCATATCATTTATTACAAAGTTTACTTCTTCAGGTATCTCACCTTTAAAATACACTACACCCTCACGTTCAAAACGGGTTTCTGTTACGGCTGTAAAACCGGGTGTAGAGTTTATTATCTTATCCAGATGCCCCAGTTCACTTAATTCCACCCATGATACTGTTGCACCAATAGAATTGAGATACGCAGCCATATTTATACTGAGTGTTGTTGCTCCTGCTCTCTGGTAAGCATTTATTACAGCCACCATGACTTTCTGATTTTTGAATATGTATTCTTTTTTAGCTTCTCGTTTCTTGGAATCTTCGTTTATTCGTGATGTAGTATTTGAAGCAATTTTTGCGTTATCCTGCCTTTCTTTTTCGGTATCTAAGAACTCCTGTGTGTATTGTAATCCGGCTGTTACCTGTGTTTTGAACCGTGACATATCTTCTTCCGGATTTTCTGTTATAACCGGTACATCTCCAAAAGTTTTAAGAACCTCCTGCAATACACTGGTCTTATTCCCTATATCAACATAAAGAAACTTTATCTTTGGGTTCATTATATGAATACTTTGTATTGCAAGCTTAAAAGTTTCGCTATCGTTTACAACTGTACTTAAATCTATTGCAAGGTATTTATAGTAGTTAATGCTTATTGCTTCTTTTTTAGCAAATGCGGATAAATCCAACTGGGTTGAAGATATTTTCTTTAGCATGAAGGGCTGATCTACCAGACTGGATTCATTGAGCCAATCAAAGAGATTGACATTGTTATGGCTGCATAGGTACAGCATCATATGGACTCACCTGACTTTCTATTGTTGTTTTTGCCGGACTATCTACGTGTACCGGCTTATTGTCATACGGCTTATTTATAAAATACAGGACTATAAAAATTATGCTGAGTGCTGCGTAGAACAGCAGCTCAAACACTTTGCTTGTGCTATTTTTCAAGTTTCTCCCCCCTAATTTACGATTACAACGGACACCTTTGAAATATTATCCTGATACGACCAATCTCTGGCCACCACACTGTAGCTGCCGGAATTAAGGTTACTGAAAGTATATGTCTTTTCAAATGTACCAATCCAAGTTATACCACCATCATTGCTTACCTCGTATCCCCTATCTCTACCCCCTGTGATATTGACTTTTATATTGCCTTTACCGGACAAACAGGATATTTCAATAGGTACAGGGTCTATGTACAATTTGGGGTCTACTGGTACGGCACTACCGTAAGTACTACCTTCTCTTACTTCAAAGTGCAAATGGTGTCCCGTTGATGTTCCGGGATACATATCCTTTCCCGGTTCACCGCCTTCTGAAGCAACTGCATCTCCCTGTCTTACCCGGCCGTTCTGCTGTACATGTATAGCTGACAAATGAAGATACCGAGTAAAGAATTGTTTTCCGTTTACGTCATGATACAGGACTAAAAACATTCCGGCTTCATCATTTACACCCATGTTGTACACCTGACCATCGGCAATAGCGTATACATTTGAATGCCAATCCGTATTAAAGTCCTGTCCCCAATGTGGTCTTGAGATTCCGAGAACAGGATGATGTACAGGTGTAGGGCTGAATCCCCTGCTTCCGGTTGTTCCTTCAGTGGGATATGTGCATATGCCTCCCCTGTCCAATACTTTATTTTCCGGCATCAAATAAAATCCGTAATCTGTTTGGGCATTTTGTATTGCAGTCTGCTCATCAGCAGATAAACTATATTTGTCAGTAAGAAATTGAAACGGTGAAGTAAGTATGTAGAAAATAAAGCATATTATCAGCATTAATATACCTATTGGTACGAATATGGCAACCACAAGTCCCTTTCGCCCTTTTTCACTCGCTACCACCTGTACTGCTGCTTTTATAAGTGCAGGATTTATGGCCAATATAGCTCACCTCTACTTTCCTCCCGCTTTCCCGAAATATTTCATCTTATATTCCGGCAAATCAAATTCTATCTGAAGGCGTTTTGAGCCAATGATTAGTAGTGCTACTTTTCTTCGCTTGGCTGCCAAAAGTTCTTCTTCGGCCTCCGTAAGTTTGTATAGTTCCTTGGTTTCCTGAAGGTTTTTACCGTCGGTTCCCATCAAGATTTTTATGCAGGGTATATCAAGCAATGCCTGACCATACATTTTGACACTTGGGTCAAGAAAATCTACTACTGAATGTGAGATTATTGCAATGGCTGCTTCGTACTTTCTGGCTCTTTTTACGGCATTTCTAAGGAATATCAGTGACTGCGGCACTCTGTGGTCAATCATCAGATAGGCTTCATCTGAAATCAGAAGGACTCTTTCGTCCCTGTCTCTGGTCATTTGTTCCCAGGCCCATTGAAGGATTGTAAAATATTGAGTACTTTTTATATTGTCCGATGTATCCTGAAGATCATGTGTATCCAAGCATACGCATCTGGTTTGGGTACTTATGCTTGTGTGTCCGTTCCATAGGAATTGATCAGATCCAAAAATAAGGTCATGCAAAAGTAATGATATATCTACGTATAAAGATTTCAGATTTGGGTCTAGCTCCCTGGTTTTTTTCTCTTCGATGATTTCATTCAGATCAGTGAATATAGGATAATCTTCATTTTTGAGATTGGTTACGTCTGTATCCCAGGTTATTCCGAATTTTTCGTACATTTCAATAAGACACATTTTTATCAGTGCCATATGCTTGTCGGTAAATGAAGGTTTGTATAGTTTAAAGAATATCTCCAGGCTTTTCATATGAAGGGCCAACGCACCCATGCCATTTCCTTCATCCTTGTATAGCCTTTCGCCGTCTTCATCCTCATCGTCTTTGGGAACCAGCTTTATCTGCAACGGATTTATCCTCCCTTTGATGCCCCCGCCGCAGTTGAGCCAGTCACCCTGCAGGTTTCGTGTAAGTTCCTTATACTCTGATTCCGGATCAATAATGATTATCTTAGTTCCACGCATATACTCTGCCATGATAATATGTTTTATAGCAGTACTTTTGCCGACTCCGCCGACACCCATTATTACCATGTTTGAATTGGTTCTATCGCCTCCACGCATCCACGGGTCTACAACAACCAATCCCCCTGATGCATCCTTTGCAAAATAATACCCTCGACCATCATTGAGTCCTGTAGATGCAAATGGAAAGCCACCTATGAAACTGGATAGAGGCAGTATTCTTTGAGTAATCTGCTCTATCTTTTCGTTAGATGTATAAAAAGGTGATAATTGCTTGAAGCTCTCCTTCTGGAGACTGGACAAAAGCCTACCTTTACACTTGGCAACGGCTATTGCACTCTCTACCTTCTGACATGCCTTTTTGAGAAGCTTCTCATCCCGTGTCAGCGGTGCCACAAGCAAACTCATAGCACCTATTTTCTCACCATGCTGGTCTACCTGTATCATCATTTTTTCAGCATCGTCAGCAGCACGTTTTGCCCTAGAGGCTGTTAAGGCATCTTTTGCACTTTCGGCTTCACCACGTTTTTGTTTTATTGTATTTGACAGACTTTCCAGAAAAATAGAATCATCAACGGGTGTAAATGTAATACTGGCTACTGTTGAGGGTATATTGGTGAGTTTTGACAGCCAGCCGTAGTCAGCAGACTGAGGGTATTTGACTATCCCGTATACCCTCCCCATGCTTTCACCTACAGTTATTGTATTCTTCTTAAATTCCATACCAATAGGCGTAATGCTATTTAATAATGCTCCATTTACGGGTATTTCTTCAGTATTTTTTCTTGACATAATTATTCCTCCTTCGCTGCAGCTGCCAGACTTTCAATAATCGGCATGGAAGCTCTGACATCTGTATTTTCTATGTGAACGTATGCTGGATTGGTAATAAGGTTTGATAGACGGATTATATCTTCCTCAATCAGGATTTCTCCGTTTATGTTTGAAGATGTAAAATATCCTAATAGCGTGAAACATCTCTTTTGAAGTTCGTTTTCCACTCCTTCTGAATACTTGTCCCATATCTTTATATAGAACTGCCTTTCAACAACTTCACCGGACAATGCATAGTTGCTCATGGCCTGCATTTCACTTTTTAATATTTCTTTCTGTACCGGATCATTGGTATCCGAAAGCAACTCACTGTATTCCTTCACCAGAGGTGAGATATCAACGGGTCTGCTTAATGCAAGGAAACCAAATCTATCAGTCTCAGCAGAAAGTTCCGCTGTAAGCTGCCTGGTCAATGTCCTTTTTTCTCTTCTAGACAGCAAATCCGGAGATATGGGGTATATCCTGATATATGAAAATACAAACCCATCTCTGGTATACAAATACTTGTCCGTAATGTCCCTGACATTGACAAACTCTTGTGCAGTGATTTCTTCCATTGTTTTATTCTTGGAAGCTTTTGCACCTTTGTTAATGCTTACCGGTGAATTATTCTTCGTTTTCACATTACCCTTGTTTATTACATACAGTGCTATAACACCGCCTATTACAGCTAATATGGGGAAAATAATTGTTATTAAATCCATTTTTAAACCACCTCTCGTTTTGATATAAAATTAGGTGACAGAATTATTAACTCTGCCACCAAAAAAACAACCTGTTATTATTTTGTTTTTAAATCCTGCCTGCACTCTCCACATATGTACTTACCCTTGTATACCGTAAGATTTTTGACATTGTTGCAAAATAGGCACCCGGGAGAGTATTTTTTTAATAGTATCATATCCTCATCTGTAAAAATTTCTAAAGAATCTTTTTCGCTAATAGAAAATATTTGTCTTGTCTCTTTAGGTATTACTACCCTTCCAAGTTCATCAACCCTTCTTACTATTCCTGTAGATTTCATGCTAACAGTCCTCCTTTTCATAATTAACTTAAAATGCCATCCTGATTCTCCAATAGTCATCATTCACTACGTAGGTTTTTACAGTGTCTGTTTTGATTGTGCCATTACTATAAGTTACCGTAAAAACGAAGGTAGCATATGTACCTTTCCATCGGTCTTTCTTCATATCCTCGTTCCACATTTCACCCTTAAAAGTATTGGTAGTTTGGCTGGCCAGTGAAACCGGGCCGTAGCTTCTTTCTAATATTTTTACCTTTACATTTGATACTGTAACAGTACTTCCTGAATTGATGTCTGTTGTAACTGCACTTAACACATACTTTTCATCATTAAAAAATGCATCATTTCCATATGTGGCTTTTCCCTTGTCGGCAAGATGTTTGTTATATTTGTCCCAGTTGGTTTTCCATGTAGGTGTGTGATTTACACATCCCTTTATTGTAAGCCCATGTACTGTAAAAGTCGTTGTATCCTCATCCTGCGCAAAGTACTGGTCTGTTGTGGTAATGCTTATTGTGTATGTGCCCGTTTCGGTTAGCTTGGGTGTTTTCATTGTAAATGTTTTCTTTTCTCCGTTTGTTACTATAGAGACATTTTCTGCTGAATATACAACCTCTGAACCTTTTTTCACTGTTACTTTTGAGGTTAGCACCTGTTCCGGGTCCGGGTCTGTTACTTCAAATGTCATTGAAACACTATCGCCTTCGTAAATGAACTGCGGTGATATTTTCAGTATATTTACCTCCGGAGGTCGGTTTCTGCTAACTTTGTATGTAACATATTTTGTTTCCGCCTTACCACTGGGATTGATGGAAGTAAACTGTGCGGTATATGTTCCGTCAGGCACAGTGTCGGGAACCGTGTAATTTACCGCCCAGCTTTTTATATTTCCATCCGGTGTTGGTGTCATATTCAAAGTATAGGACTGATAAGGAGTACCATATTGCATATTAACCCTTGTTACATAGGGGTATCTGGTAGTTGTAGCATAGATTTTTGTCTGAACATTTGTATTTAGTGTCTTTCCTCCAAGAGCAGGCACCAAATTAATAGGAGTAAACACATTAACTGAAAACGTCTTGGGTGTTTCAGCTCCGGTTAGCTTATCTCTGGCAGTAATCGTAAAAGTTCTTATTCCGTCCGGGTAGATATCCGGAATCTGTAGAATCTGGTTTTTCCAATTAATATCCTGCCCTGCTTGTGTACCCGTAACACCTTCTTGATAGTTAACTGTCTTTGTTGAGGGTAAATCTAAAACTGTCGGGGTCAGATTTATTTCAAGCTGAACGGGATTGGGCTGCCTTGTCCAAAGGTTATACCCTTCAATGTATTCTGACGCCGGGATGCTTTTCAGAGTGAACGCAGAATCATAAGCTCTAGCTGAAGCAGTAAACTGAGGTTTATCATCCAAGGTAAAATGATAAGTCCAGGGATCAGACCAGGCACCCTCCATGTCCTTTACGTAATAAATTACGTCATACGAGCCATATGTGAGCGTATCAGGTATAAAGTATTGCCATTCTCCACTGTCCTTGCGAAACATTATTTTTCTTTCTACAATACCCTTGTCCGTATCTGCCCGTGATATGTTATGGTCAAGGTCGTAGGATTTATCTATCCAGATTGTTTTACATGCTCCTGTTTGAGAATCATATTTCCAATCAAGTACGGCATCTGCAATAGGCCTTCTGTGTATATATATGTCAACCTCTGTAGCTCCGCTGTAATATGAGTAATTCTCTCCATTTGCACCGGAAGGCTTGTCTTTTACTCTTCTGTATATCTGGTACTTTCCTACATTGGAAAATGAATTTTTTATAACGTCTTTCCATCCTGTATCGGAGTTGAAATCAGTTTGGGTATCGGGTTCCTGTCCTGTAGGGTTGTCAAAATAGTCCTTATCCTGTACATACTGCATTTCGCCTGATATGATCTCATCATTTTCAAGGTCATCTTCGCCGACATTCAGAGTAAACTGTTGATTCTGAAGAAGATATATCTGTTCAATCTCCGGCGTTTCCTCTGAAATGTATTCCAGAGCTTCATTCAAAATCTCCTGAACTGTCTTGTCTGTTGCATCTATAAATTTTGCACAGTCCGGATATTGCTTCTGTATGTCGTATGTTCCTGCCAGAATAACCTTTGCATCGGTCTTTGCTGCAGCTGAATTGAAGTCTGAAAGTTCTGATATATTACCATCACTTATATATAGAATGTATTTACTGCTATTCCCTCGCCACGTATCAGTGTAAGGCTGACGTACATATTTATAAATAGTACCGCTGTAGTATCCCATGTAATTGGCAACCCACTGCATATTGGGAACCCAGTACGAAACTGTTCTTGATGCGGTTCCCGAATATCCCGACCATGATCTTGTCCAGTTAAAATATCCTTCTCCATGAGTAGGGCTTATGGGATGTCCACAAGGAGTACTTGTGTATACATAGTTTTGAATAGACATACTACCTGTATAGCCTTCCCCATCACTGTAGGAAATGCTCGATGATGGGGTTGAACCACCATACCCATGTCCGGAAGAATAACCACCACCGGAACTTATAGTCTTGGTTTCCATCCGAGTTTCATAATGGCCAAAATCATGATACCCACCATTATCTGTTACACTTGTCCTTTGCAGCTTTCCAGAGTAACCGGCACTGGTATATGGGATTTCATTTGTAGGATAGCTTGTTCCGGTATTGCTTGATATACTTGCCGGAGTAGAATATTCATAAGTTTTCATGTCCCATATATTAATGTTGGGAATTATATTCCTGCCCAGCAAAGCATTTTCCATTGCCACTTGGTTGCTCGTAATGTATTCGTATTTATCCTGTGCTAATTCCTTATCCCTCATGATATACAAATCTACGTTAGGCCTTGCAATAGGGGCATCAACATATATATCTGAAAGTGGTTGATAGTTATCTACCCAAAAATCACATTCCAGACTTGCTGACTTTTTATCCGATTCGGTAACATACTGACATAGTGTATCCTGTCCATTTACTCCAATAAACTCATCCTGGGCAAATATAAAGAATTTATAGTATCCGAGCTGTGTTGGAGAATATTTGGGGAAATCACCAAGACCATTCCATTTCTGAATCAATGTGTCAACACTGCCGTTGTTGTCGTTGTCATACCACAGTTCTATCTTGGCAGCAGTAACTCTGTCTCCGTCTGTACTGTTGACGTCATAGTGCCAGGCACTTATTTGATCATTTCTTGTTACTACGCTGTCAGCTAGGTTCAGCTCTATATTCGGAGCAATGTCCTCAAGTACTTGGAATTCTACCGTATATTGGTCAGACCATTTTCCCAGAGTGTTCTTGCACTCAAGAGTCAAGGAATAAGAACCGGGTTCTTTATATTGCAGTTGCTTTCGTAAGTCGCTATCTGTACCTTTGTACAGGTGAGTAGTGTCGCCACCGTAAGACCATCTGTATTCAACTATTGGATATTTGTCCAGGACCAGTTGTATGTTCCCGTCAACGGAGGTATTTTCAACATTTATTATCCGGTTCTGTTTCCAAGAGTTTGATGAAAGCTTAAATTGTGCAATTGGCTTTGTTGGGTATACATATACATAATCCGTTGATACATATTCGACCACGGCAGCACTCAATATCTCCTGCTTTTTTTCTTCCGGTATCCCGGTTAATACAATCTTGCTTTTATCAAGATTGTATCTGCAGATAACCTCGGCGAAGTATCCGTTTTTATCAGATGTGGTCGGAAATGTGTAAGAGCCTGAAAAGAATTTGTCATAGTCAACGGCTTCACCATTAATATATAGCTCGGTACTTTTAACAGCTGACATATCGGTACTGTCTGTTGCATCCCGGAATGGAACCCCGTCAAATGCAGTTTCTCCTATGTGATTACGAATTTGAAGTGTAGGTATATCAATTACTAAGGATTCTTTTTTTACCAGTGCCTTAAAATTGTTTGTAAGAAACTTGTTATTACCTTCTGCCTTTTGAGAGTGTGTATCCTTATATGCAACTTTTGCAGTAGCTTCCACTACCAATTGATATTTGTCTCCTGACTTTGGCAGTTTTTTTATGTCTGCTACAGTTATATCTATTGTAATAGTTGCGGTACCTTGGTTATCAGCTGCACTCTTTGGTACTACTGTAACTGATTTCTTTTCCTCATCAGTCAGCTGCAGGCCTGCGATTTTATCAATGTTTAAATCCCAGTTTTTTATATCCTGTCTCGTATAAAATGCACTTCTGGTAACAGAATCCTTATAATACTCATCATCTTCCAAAACTCCTTGAACTTTGAATTGAAGCCGTACCCTTTGACTGTCTTGTTCTCCGCTTTCAGGTATACTTGGCAAGGAAGAAGCGAGTGTTACGTAGCACTTTACCGGTAAATCATACTTGTTATTTTTCAGTATTGGTATTGAAAACGTCTGATACCAGATAGAGCCAGTCGGCCTTACGTGCCACATCTTTCCGCTACCGGAATACTGGATTGTCGGAGCAGACTGTACATACAGGTATTGATAAACATTTGGGTCATAGTGTCCATTCCCGTCCGGTATTCCGGAAAACTTATTTACTGAATTAAAGGTATTGTACATCCAGTCTTTTAGCTTTTGTACTGTCTGATGATTATAATGCAGTGAATCATTATATGCTGCATTGTTATATGTACTCGTACTAGCCGTAAGCCTTTTGTTTACTTCATTTTTATCACTCCAAGGCTCCTTTATCCAATTACGCTCTCTGAAGGTAGTTACTGTTGCTACATTTATCATCCACATATTGCTGAATACTTCGCCATTTGCATCAAAGCCCAGATACTTCCACTCTCCCCTATTCGTTTTACATTTGTCTCCATGGGTTTCGGGGTTCTGCTCCTTTCCCTTGCAGGAGATTCCCTCAGGCTTTAAGAAGTAACCACCGTCATATTCAATTTCAGGCATTTTATTATCTAAATCATTATGTAGCTGATAGCCGCATTTAAAATAGTTTCCTGGAACACTTTTGTAGTTACCATATACTACAAGGTTTTTTTGTGTGAACAGCCTGTAGTTGAGATAATATGTATTAGTACCCTTTTTTATTGAAAATGGTACCGCACCTTCTCTGGGAAGTGTAGGCAACTGATTATTCTTTTTATAGCTGTCGTATATAGTCTTGTCAAAAAACTCCATACCACCCTTTTCATATTTCAGAGATGTATAGCTTCCTGCTGCATCTATCTTGAAAATCGTAGGAAAAAAAGCAATAAAAAAAGCTGTACACATTATCATGCACAGCATTTTAACTAATCTGTTATTCAATTAAATCACCTTCTCGAATTTTAATTTAACTTTAGCATTGTATCCTTTGTAATGAACCCTTTAGCCCAAACCTGAAACGAAAAAACATTACCACTGTCACCGTTACCACCAACCACAGAAATTTGTCTTCCATTAATTAAATAAATTTGATGTTTCCAATCGATGTCATTCAAGGCATACCCCAAGTATTGGTCATGTATTTTCTTTGCTTGCTCGTACTCGTTCCCAAACCAGAGTTTAAGTAGTTCATAGCTGTATTTCTTTAAGTCCTTGTTATATTTATCAACCTCGTAGCTTGTGATATCGTACAACCAACCGTTACAGTTATCATATAAACTCCGATCCTGTCCTTTCTTATTTTGAAGTTTCTCAACGGCTATTCCAACATAGTTCTGCGGTAAAATTAATCCGTTGAAGTTATAGTTCATATACTTTTTAAAGTGATCCTCACCATTAAAATAGTTTACTGCAAAGCTTTTGTATTTCTCACTGAAAGTAAAGTCTATCTTTCCTCCTGTTATCATGTTACGGTTGTTGTACATTGTTTGTGCTGTTTCCCATATCTCCATCATTGGAAACATTCCTTTATAGAGGGTGTATTCCTTGTTTTCGTAGAAGCCTGCGGATTCATTGTCATATGCACCGTTGTTGGCATTGCTGTTTGTCCATTTAAAGCTTTCATCGGCTGAAGGAACGCTTTCTACCCTTACTTTCTTATCCAGAAGCTTTATTATTATGACAGATGCTTCGGCTCTGGTAAGAGTACCCTTGGGATTGAATCTGTTGTTACTGCCTGTTAAAAGCCCTACACGGTAGCAGTCTATTACATCCTGTAGATAGTTGCCTGTGATAGTAGGGTAATCTGTCATTTTAAGCTTCTGGTAGCCTGCATATACATTGTCAAATAAACCTTTGTTACCCTTGGATGGGTATGGGTCGCTTCCCTTTACAAAATAGTCCTTTGGAACAGTTTCATATTTTCCTATTGTTCTTCTTGCAAGACTTGCTGCAAGCTCACGGGTAATAGGTTTTGTATAATCTGAAATTTCGCCTTTTGCCAAAATACCCTCTTTTAGGGCAATATCAACGAAGGGCTTGTAATACGGAACTCCTTCAGGTACTTCCGGTCGATAGCCTATTGCTCTTACGAGCATTAAAATGTACTGTCCCCCCAGTAGCTTTTCATCAGGTCTGAAGCTTCCGTCCGGAAAGCCTGATATTATTTCAAGTGCAGATATTTTTGATATGAAATTCCTGCCCCAGTGACTTTTAATGTCTGTATACTTAACCAGTTCAGTATCAAGGCTTGCTTGTGTCAGTCCATTGTATTTGTCAAACAGAGGCTTCATGCGCATTGCTGTTGTTGTGTCTGCTGTACTATCAGCCAGGGCCGGAAAAACTCCAAGAAGTATAAATGAAAATACTAAGATAACTGATAAAGCTTTTCTTAGGTTGTTTTTCATACGCTCTATTCTCCTTTATAAATGTAAAATACTTGAATTAAAGATTAGTTTTACGGTTTACTTTTTAATCAAACTTGGTATAATATAATTAAGGTGATTGAATGTCCACAAGATGTGGCAGTCACTCTACATTATAAACAGATTATTAATCTAATCACTCTGTAGTGCGAATACAGGGTGATTATTTTTTTCGCTCGTATAACTTGATTATTGCAATAATCAAGGAGAGCAACGATATGAGAAACATTGAGAACATTATCATTAGCGATACTGCTTCATAAGTATTCATACCATGCCACCTCCTTTCTCTTTTGTAAGAGATTCAGAGATGACTACCACCCTGTTTACATCCAACCACCTTAAACTTGGCGATTGATTTTATTTACTTTACATCTATATTTTACCATAAAAATCTTCTGAAATCAAGTATTTTCAAGTGTTTCAGGGATTTTTCCCATTTTATTTCAGTATCCCCGGAACTGATTTTTTGCATGTTTTTTTATTTACCACCCCACAATCTCATGTGCAGCACTTCGGATATTTACTGTATCATCTATAATTCCTGCCATAGTGTATCTGGCTTTTCCGGCATTTATTGTAACCACAACCGAAGGTCGCAGAATCTCAAACTTAAAACCCGTTTCCGAATCGGTAAAGCTTTTGGGATATGTTGTGTTGGAATCGTCAAAGAAGTATGCTTTGTATGTAATTTGTTCCTGCCAATAGCTTCCTTCCACCGGATTTAGGTTTTCATCGGTTTTTAGCATTGATTTTAATACTGCTTTTATGGCCTTATGTCCCTCTGTCTGATTAAATACTATATTTCCCTCATTTTCAGCCTGACTATCTGTAAACAGTGCTGCTGCCACCGATGCTTCTTCAGCTACTGTCCTCAACTGGTTATAGTGCATATGGTTCAGGTTGTAGTCGTGGCAGAAAAGCCACACTATCAAACCAAAAAAGAAGGCTGCTATACCGAAAAGAAATGCTTTCATGGTGCCAACACCTCACTTAACACAAACCCTGCTCTTTTGGCATTAGTCTGATTTTCGCTCTCTGATATTCCCCAATATGCCGGAACTGCAACTATTTTTCTTATTTGAATCCGGATATCGTAGTTTATTGCCTCCCTTTCATCAAATTCATTTGTCCTGTATTTCATGGTTGTTGTTACGTTAATATATATATCTCCATCAGAAAGATCATGAAATTCTTTCATCAAGTCTGATTTAAGCTTATCTATTGTTGTTTGTTTAAAATACCCGTCCAATCTTGCTGTTTGTGCTGCAACATATACTATGTCTGAGAACCTTTGGACTCTTCGCTCATTGGATATTTCCAGTACTGATTGCAATGGAAATACTATCAGTAAAACTACGATAGCCAAGCCAGCTAAAAAATTCTTCATACCTCACACTCCAATACATAAATAACAGGGGTATGTAACAAAACGTTTATTGCATACCCCTGTTTTATGCAGATAATTATGGAACCAATTCCTCATGCATTTGTTTAACTGTATATTTCATCACATTACCTGTTTCCGATTTTAGGGATTTAGTAGTATTTCCCGGCCCCAGAATCATTGTAAAAAGAAATGCCCCCAGTATAACTCCTGCCATGGTAGCTAAAAACTCTTTCATGTCGTCTCATCCCCTTACGGTGACACCTTGACCTTATTTGCCATTTCAATTGTCACATTATCAAAAATATTTTTTGATTTACCGGCCAGACTCGAATTGTCGTTTCCGCCTGTTCCCCATATTAATACGAAAAACAGTGCTCCTATAAGTACTCCAGCCAGTAATGTTAAAAAATCCTTCATTATTGAAGATCTCCTTTCCAAATTGCAAATTATTTTGCTACAAAGTATATTGATACTGCTATTGCTCCACCTACAAAACCTAATAAAAACTTTATAATTGTTGCTTTCCTTTTATCCAAGTATGTTCACCTCCTTTGGCCTGCACAGCTTAGAAAGATACCTTCTGGAGCATGGGAATAGTATCAATTCCAACCGCCACGGCAAGAAAATTTATTAAAATAGCAATTCCTGATAGCATAGCAATCACGAATACTACATTACCCTGATGTTCACGTACTTTTTTAACTGCTGTTTTACGTTTGTCTTCCACCTGATTCTGATATAAATCAATCTGTGATATGAATTCTTCCGGTGGAATATAATCAAGTTTTCCTATAAGTCCGGCTATAGACCTGGCTGCCTCTGTTCCTATAGAGCTTTGAAAATACTCCTGTCCTTCCTTGTACCTTCCTTCGTACCAATAAGCTAACATTCTCATGAAATATGGCCTAGTCGTTTTTGTATACTTTGTAATTTCACCTATTAAATACTCTGAGGAAAGTGCTTTTTCTGGCATTGAAATAACCATATTCTTTAGCTGACTAAGAACTCTGAATATCTCAACATCGCATTTTTCTCTTTTTCTTTTGTTCATCAAATCACATAACATTGAAAATGGACTTCTGAAACTTAAAAACTTCAGGCTTGGTCTTGATACAACTAAGGTTATTATCCATAGAAAAATATGAATGTTTACTCCTAATCCCCTGTTCAACCGGATATACGTTGTATAGGCAAGCCAGAGTACAAGCAATGAATAACGGATTAGCTGATAAGAAAAAGCAGACAGTTTAATTCCTGCCTGCTTCAGTACTCTATCAGTCTCTTCACTTTCAAACTCTTTTTTATACCATTTGGTGATCCTATCAAGACTTCTCCGGGTTACGTCTCTTGAAAACCTGAATCCTGCACTTTCATAGCTGAAGGATCTCTTATATATTGCAGCTCCAAAAAAGAACACTATTAGAATCACTATATAAGGAAGTATTATCACTATATATTCCCTCCCTTCATATGTCGTATTTGGGCTTTGTAATCATTCTGAGAGCTATAAAGCTCACTATAATACCCATAAACGATATAATCCCTGTACGCAGGCCCACTGGATTTAAAAACTGATATTCAAAGTATTTTTTCAATGTAAAACCGAATGTGCTTATTGAAAACAAAATTCCTCCGATGTATAGAGGAATTAATAAAAATTTTATTGCAAATGCATCAGTATTATATCTTTTGCTTACTTCCACCTGTTCACTGCTGTCCTTCAACTTTTTCAATATATCTTCAAGTCCGCTGCTGACGGCAATTCCTTTATGGATTGCCATTTTGATATTCAGCCCCAGCAGCACAGCCCATTCGGTATTGTATGCGAATACAAAGCGTTCGATTGCTTTGTCCAAGTCCTCCTCCGAATAATATGCCTTTAAAGCCAGAGACAGTCTGAACAGATTCTTTCTTGAGTAACTCCCTATATCCTCCCGGACAGCACAGTTTTCTATGGCATTTATCATATTGAAATAATGCTGCTTATATTCGTTTGTAATACTTGGCACCAGTACATTTGCATCATAGGAACCTTCAATTTGTACTGACCTGAGCTTTAGTCGCAGCAGCACATAGGGCGAAGCAGATATTATTATTGCAATACCAAGACTTATAATAAAGTTGAACAGCTTTAATGCAGTCAGGAAACTGAAAATAAATAATGAAACGCTCCCTATCATAAAGGAATAAGTCCCTAAGTCAGATATTCCTTTTGATAAGGTCGCAGTCAAAACCTTGTATATATGACTGAATATTATTCCCTGACTTTTCTTTTTAGTAGCACTGACGGTTTTCTCCAATTGCCTATAACGCTGTACTTCTTTGAACATATTTACTATTGAAGTACCAAAGATAAACCAGAGTCCGGCAGCAAGAAGTCCAACACAACCCCATGGTACAATGTGTTGTAGTAAAATCCCGATTATATTGGGTTTCATTTCGCACGTTCACCTTCTTTGCTAGCTACCTTTGAATAAGTAGGCTTTATTACCTTGTCAGGCATTGGATACTTTTTGGTAAGTGACTTCAACGTGTTTTGATATACTTCAAGTGCTTTTGGATTTTCAAACTCGCCAAGCTCCATAACCTTCTTCCCAACACTGTAATTAAAGCACCAGCTGTCTGTATCTTTATAATATTCACAAATTTTGTGATAGCTTATTATATTGGCTTCAGTATCGTAACGGATTTCATATATGGATTTAAGTCTTTTTTGTGACCTTTTACCCGGCAGCTGAACCATTTCAAAGAGAAAGTTAAAGCTGTTTGCCACTCTTACCATCTGGTAGTCAATGTTACCTCCAAACACTCCTTGAATCTTGTTGGCTATGTCATAGCAGAAATCTTCCGGATTTGACAGGTGAGCAGTTATCTTCAAGCGGTTTGTTCCTTTATTGGCTGCCTCAACCGCAATGTATGCAGTGTAGCCATCCCTGACTTCCTGAACTACCAGGTAGTCTGCATCTGATTTCAATATTTCCGATGATAACTCAAAGAGCTCCTTTCCTCCTGCAATCAACGGCATGATAGGAGCCTTTGGCATTACTTCATGTATCCGAATTTCAGGATCGGTTTGTATTAGTACTCCTTCCAGTTCCGGATCTTCATATAACTGCCAGGTTAACAGCATGGTTGATTTACCTGAACGAACAGGGCCGATAAACGCTACTTTAACACCGCATTTCACAAGTGCTTCCAGTGCCGGTACCAATTCGATAGGTATAGTACCTCGCCTGGCCTGCTCTTCAAAGGTCAGAACCTTTACTACATACTTTCTGAATACCATAACGGACTGACTGTCAATAACCCTTTTTCCGGTATAAACGGTAACACGCTCTCCTGAATACATATAAAGCTCTGAATAGTTTTCATTGGCTCTTTTGGTTTCATCACTGAGCATAAAAGCCTGTCTTAACTGTTCAAACCTTTTTTTGCTTATTCTCTGCTCTTTTAGTACCTGTTTACCGTCTATAAAGAAATATATCCTGTCACCTATTATCTTTGCCGACGAGCTTTCCGGCATGTCCATCCACTCCGCAATACCGGCTATACCCCAATTTTCATGAAATATTGCATCCACCAGGTTTTTATACCATGAAGGATATCCTTCATTTTCAAGCCTGTTGGCTTTTAAATATTCCCTGATTCTATCTTTCAGGTAATTTACTTCTGTGGGTTTGCCAAGTATAGCATTTCTGTGTCTTTCTAAAAGTAACTTCTGGTTATTCTGGTTCTGCTCTCTGATCCATTCGTCATCAATGTGTTTTTTGATTCTGGAACAAAGTAAAAGGAACCTTGAATTGTTATCTAAAGCTTCGTATCCCAAACTCCTTTTTCTCCTATTACGGGACCTGCTCAGTAGTTCTTCCAAGTCGAATTCCTTCATTTTGGTGTAGTCGGGATTCTGTATAACATTACTCATTTATTCACCCCCTGTTAAATATACTTTTCGCCTTTTGTTTTTGCTGCAGCTTGTATTCAATCTGTAATGCCATCACGTTTGTAAGCTTGTCCAGCTGTCTATCATATTGTTTTCTTAATCCTCTGAGTGATTTATTCTGAATGTCAGTTAGGTAGGATGCATTTGGAATATATGGCAGCGACACCGCAAAAACCATGTCATAATCTTTTGTAACGTTTGTACCTAAACCATCACTCTGCTTGTTTACTATCAGTAAAATATTATTGGGTGTATCCCGTTTCTCGGCATTGCTTTTTCTCTCGGTGATACCGTATTCATCCAACGCTTGCTGTTTAATTATTCTATGGTTATCCAAGTTTGACTGCTGGGGTGTTGTTACCATGTACCTGTTGGGTGTGGAATTCAATGCACCGAAGTACAGTTCATTATGGGGATACCAGCCTGCGTCTACTATTACTGCATCAAAGATTTTGGATGCCATGTTTATTACGTACTCAATGTGGTCTGTTTTGTAGTATTTAAAATCAATCAGTGTTTTACATGGAGGAAGAATGTACAGGTTTTTAAGTTCTCTGCTTTTTACCATGGATTCCATTAATTCATCCTTTGACAATATTTTATTAAAAACCTTTGACCGTATACTGTCCATTCCCTTGCCTTCACAGTTTTCAACATATGAATATGACAAATGGCCGGACATATTCAGAAATGCGATGTTTCCTTCACTCTGCTCTGCCATGTTCTCGGCAATACTCAATGCAGTCAAGGTTGTTCCGACCTTAGAATCAGCTCCAAATAGTACTACTACATTATTGGTTTTTCTTTCCTGAAGGTTTATTATTTCACAGAAACGTAATAGCAGCTGACTTTCAGTAAGCTTAGGAGGTAGTATGCTTATTCCGTGGGATTTTAAAAGAGCAGTCAATGAGGAATAACCCGATTGATTGCCCTTTGCCGAACTTAGCAGATACGTTATTTTCTTTGCCCTGATGCCCCTTTCTACACTTTGTATCAGCTCATTTATGTTGTATAGCCTATCTGAAACTACAAGGTAATCATATTCTATTTTTTCATCAAGGCTGGATGCAATGTTTACTTCATCAAATAGTTTTGAATTTGAAAATACATTGTATAAGTCAATATCATTGGTTATTAATGTTACTGTATTCATTTTTCTCTCCCTTCTATCTGTAAACAACTATTAGTTTTTTTCCGCTTAGCACACTGTTTTCCAGTACCTGTGTATCCTGTCGGGTACATATTATCTCTATTGCAGACACTTGGGATGTTCCGTCAAGTCGTTCATTTCCGTTTGTGTCTGTAACTTCCCTGTTGGTACTGTCTTTTACATATACTACTGTGGTATCAAATATTGATTCCTGTTTGCCTTTGGTCAGCATAGCTGCAATGTCCTCATTGGTATTTAACTTGTTATCAATTTTGCTGTCTATTTCATATATGCTGATTTTGTCTCCACGCCGTATTGATGACGGAATTGAATATACCCAAGTAGGCGGAAGTTTGAATACAAATTCATTTTCCTTGAGTATCAGGCTGTTATTTGAAAATGTCTGCTTTACGATTTGTCCGTTAGCAGGAATAAACTGCTCTGCTATCCGACCATCCAGCAAATTGATTTGATTTGGCTTTATTGCTCCTGTAACTGCTGATTCAAGGCTTATTTTCTGAGGTTTGAAATAGTCCTGTGCGTTGTTGATTACAGTACCCTTTGGTATATCCTTTTGGGCCACAAGCAGGGATACTGATTGAACCTCGGTTTGTCCGTAAGTAACCCATAAATATGTTGCAATTAGTGCTATAAACATAATAGCTATTCCTATAATTCCTTTTAATTTCTGTCTCATTTCTTGTTTATACCCCCCTTATTCTTGGCAGTAATCTGAATATCCTATACTGCCTCTGCTGTTTTTTCTCTTTTGGAACCGCTATATCCGGAATAAGTGTCTGTATTAGAAGGTCTGTATCCATATCTCTACTGAAGCACTTGATGCCGTTCAAATATTTTTCTGCCTTGTTTTCTTCTCCGTCAGTGAGAAAGCACAACTCCTCATATGCCTTGCCGCAAAGTCCTTCAAATACTTCGCTTCCGGGTGTAAAGAATTTTAACTTTTCCAGCTGCCAAGGGGCTGTAAATGCCATCCCCAGTTTTACATCAGCCTTTATAAATTCCTTCAGTAATACCCGGTTTATTGAATCCTCCTGATTACTGTCTAGACTCCCGTTTGAATTGATTTTGAACAGGCATCCATAATCAGTAACGGTTATGTTAAATCCTGACCTATAAAGTTCATATAAAGCATCTCCAAGCTCTTCCGGTTTTTTCAAAGCCCTGTAGTCACAGTTTGATATCGGCTTTGCGAACTGCAATGAATCTGACCCGTCAACCTCTATTACGGCTGTCTTTCCGTACAGTGACAGGTACTTGCCCAACCGGACTGCCATAGAGGTACTTCCACAGCCCGGGGAAACAGAAAAGGTTGCTATTTTAAGCAACCCTTTCACAACTGTAGGTCTGTCTACAATTACTTCTTTTTCTACTATTATTTTTTTCTCCACTACCTTCTCAACTATTTTTTCTTTAGGTGGTGGCTTCACCCTTAAAAGCTTGGTATTAACAGCTTGCTTCTGTTTCTTCGCTTCTTCAAGGTGTACCAGACGTTCATGCTCTGCCGTAAGTGTTTCAACCAAGCGATTTACAGGTATTTCTCCATTTTCATTTATGTATATGATATGCTTCAATCCAACCGCACTGAAGGCCCACGCTTCAAACTGCTCATCCTTTTCATTTTCATGGCAGAACCAGATTAATAATGTATTTGGAAGTATGGCTCTAATATTGTATAGAAGCTTTTTATGTGGTTCCTTTGGCCTTGCAGCAGCATGAATTAGTATTGCTTCTAGATCCTGACAACTGTTAATGTTGCTGACATTGTTCAAAAGGTCTTCCATGTTGTATACAATACTTATATCAAACTTATTCAGGAATTTATTTATTCCTGCCATTACTTCATTATTTTCAAATAAACCCGCTGTTTTCATTTATTATCCCACCTCCATTCGTCCAGTGATTTATAATAGAATTTTTTCTGTGAGCGAATATAGTTGTACAAATTTTTCGCCATATCAAGTGCTGAAAGATTTGTTACATCCTTTTGTACACACATTACACTTACAAAGATACCTAGGAGCAGCAAGATTACAAATACCGGCACATTGTTAAACACCAACAAAGCAAATAGTGCGTCCAACCCTCCTATAATCAATATCCCGATTATGGCTTGCCTTAATTCATTCTTGCCAAACCCTGTGTATATTTCCTTTTGTGTCTTCAAGCCTGCCGGTATATAAAAGGTATCTCTGTTTTCATCCTCTGAGCTCATATACTTCTACCTCCGTTATAATATGCCTCTGCTAATTGCTTTACGGCTTCTGTGAGAGATGCCATAATTGCAAACTTTATTGCGTTTTTAGCACGCTTTTTGAGCATGGCGGAATCGTCCTCATTGTAGTTAGATGCAATCAAGCAATAGGTAGCTCTAGCTGCTCCGCCGATTGCACACACCGGGGCAAGCCATATAGAAATTAACTTAACCAGGTTTACCGAATCCATCAATACTCCCCCCTATCCTCTTGTGACAACCCCTTTTGCCATTTGAAAAACCTTTGCTGTCTGATAAACTGAACCCGTATTAAATCCTCCTCCGCTTGGAACCATGAAATGTTGCAGGAACTTTGGAGTACCCAGTGCTGCCAATATTGCTGCTATCCCTATTATCGGGTGTCCGGTAAATACAATACTTAGTGCAAGCTGTGAAAGCCCTACCTGAACAACAATAGTAGCACAGCACTGTAACATTACCTGAGTCATTGCCTTGTACATGGCCCTATCCGAGTCCAGCAAACCAACACAGCCAATAGGGAATGCCATCCTTAATACGAACATTTCAAAACCACGTTTTACAAATTGTACATAAAGTATAATCAGCATAATTACCGCAACCAGACATCCAATTATATTAAACAAACCTGTTTCTAAAAGAGCACCGATATTTCCGTAAGAAAATTCAGATGTAACACCGCAAGCATTTTTTATTGCCGTGGAAAAACTACTTGTTATATCACATACATATCCGTATAGGACAGGGAAAGCCATTGCAATTGCTAATGCCTTAAAAAAGCTTGTGGTTAAAAGCAAAGGGTCTTCATCTGCATCCCCTTCTGTCCATAAAACGTATGCTTCAAACCCTTTTTTAAGGAATTTAAGTATAATCATAGCAACAGCCATACTAAGGCATAGCACCTGTATTTTTGATAATGCCGATGACAGTACATTAGCTGCTTGTAAAATAATTTCGGATGAAATAGATTCTGAAATTGCATCTTTCTCTAAAATTACCGGTATTGAATTTTCTATACGAAGTGTTATTTCAGCTAGTCCCGAAAACATACCTCCAAGCCATATTGCACCATGATTTATAACCGGTGTGAAAAGAAATTCAAGTATCTTATCCAACACACCACACCCTTTCTTTGATAATTCATTATTGATAAATATTCTTTATTCAATACCTGTTGTAATTGACTTACCATAGTAGGATGCGATTAGTACAATGAGTGTTCCAATGAGAACGGCACCAAGAGTTGATATGACAGTGGTCTTAATTCTGTCATTCCATTTTTTCTGATCCATTTCGTCTGCAGCACCCCTCCTGATGAAGAAGTACGCTCCCACTGCAGCTCCTGCAATTGGAGCCAGGATTATAAGGTATTTTCCTATGTCTGTAAAAAGATCCTTGGTTCCTTTTGCAAATATACTATCACCGAAACCTCCTGCCGATACTGGAAAGGTATTAATAAACGTAAAAACTGTAATTGCTAATATTAAATAGATTCTTCGTAGTCTATTGCTAATTTTATTTGGCTTACATTGTATCTTCCTAATTAGCATGTTCATTGGTACTTCTCCCTTCTTGAAGTGAATTGGTATTTGTTGAAATTGAAGACACCATTGAATACCATGTATCCAGTGCCTTTTTTAATTCCAGCGGAACTTCATAGATTACATATTCGTCATCATCAACCTCAAGTAACTCGGCAACATGAAATGATGCTTTAAACTGTCTGTAAACCGCCGGGTTTCTGGGAAGAAACACTCTAATTCTTTCGTCCAGTTCCTGATTCTCCACGTTCTTTTCAAGCCATGGAAATATACCGGTAGGAAACTTTCTTGAAACATTACCTCCTTCATTCTTCCGTCTCCTTTTTGGTGTGTGCACAGCTTCAAAAGCTCTGAACCCGCTAAGCTTCTCCCATGCGTAGGATATAAAATACTGCATTTCCTTGTCACGGGGCTTTGTCTCACGAAGTATGTAGTTGGAAAACTCCTCTGAGTTAACCTGAATACGCATAGTCTTCTCCGAAAAGTCAGGTATATAGAACTTGGCATAATCAGCAGCAACTACAATACCCATACACTCAGCTTCTCTCGTAGAACACAGCCCGAAATTAATCTTTTGAAAGTATCTTGGCATATCAAGACTTTCTATAGTCAGGTCAACTATTCCGGGTTGGCCCGATTCAACTCTCACACGTACCTCCTTCCTGTCAAGAGCCATATACCTGTTTGCTTCCTCATCAGCATCCTGATCCTGCCCGGCATTCTCAAAAACAAATTCTGTACGTGTGCCGTTTATAGTCAGTATTGCTTTAAACGGTTTGTTTTTCTTTGACCTGAAAGTCAACATTTCAGTACTACCCTGCTCCATAAGCTGCCTTAAATGTACCGGTGAAAGCAGCTTTCCGGAAGTTACCTTCCAGATTGTCATACCACAGTCACAGAACCACTTTTTATCATCTCCCTTCATTGGTTTTTTGCAGTTAATGCACAAAATTTCATCCATTTAGTCACTCTCCGTTCTTTTTATTTTTGTATATATAAAATCAGCCCGATTCGTATGAGAACCAAGGCTGATGATTTTGGTAACGAAAAAAGGGACAGAAAAAAACACCCGGTGGGGTGTTGTAAAATTTATCATATGTGTTTGATGTGTGAATTGGTTTGTAGTTATTTCTTTGTGTGAAAAAATCCACCTTCATAATATAGCCAGTATTTTTGCTCACCAATCATATTTTTCAATATCATCTGCAATCGCCTTATTATGTGTTATTACCTCAACTCGTTTAAGAAAATCTGAATTCTTTTTATAAAACCAAACATGAAGTCCTTCTTCTGATTGAACACTATACTGCCACATATATGGCATATACCCTTTTTCCTTCATAGCAGCTTTTAGTATATCCCATTTTTCCATATCTTCAATGATTTTCATATAGTCACCTGTCCTTTTCCTATATTATATCACAGAAAAAGAACAAATGTTCTAAGATATTATATTCAAATTTTGGCTAAAAGGGAATATGAAAAACGAAGTTCAGGATTAGCGAATATGCCGTAAAAGTTTAAATGAATATCTAATCTAGAACAAAGAAATCATCAAATACTTCACCTGAAAAATTAAAAAGCAAACTGTAATATCCGATATATCTGTTTCTATACTCTAACTTCAGAAACGCTTCGACGTATTCATGATTTTCATTATACTCATCATCGAAATTATCCCAATTTCTAATGTTTATTGTGATATTACTAAACCAAATTGTCAAAAGTTGAGTATCAAAATTGGGAAAACATTCATCATATTCTTTTGGTTCTTCTTTCTTATAGTTTTCTAAGCATTTCCAAAAGCCCTGAATAGTTCTTTCTCGTATATTATTATCAATAGTCCACTTCTTTAACTCATTACTATCCATTGATACCTCCAATTCAATTATTACTTAAAACTATATATGGAAGTTTAAAAGATTTCAATCCTTACCGTACTATTCAGTTTTCGTCGAACTTTTTCAATGGTGTTGTTAGCCTTTTGGGCACTCACTCGCTCATACCTCCATTGGAATACTTGAATAAAGCAGAGTCCCTTCCCTAATTGCAGTTTTGTTGTCTGCAATATTATGGGTACTATGAACTCCTCCGCCTCCCTCTTTGCAAGATATCAACTTCGCTTCATCAGCTTATATGATTCTTCTTTACAACAATGGCTGTGCAAAGTAGGGTCTCTCCAGTTCCGAAACCACACTTTTAATACATACCGTTTCCTCTGCACCGAGGGATTCTTCGATGGTGCTTTCCAAGTTCTTCCCATCTTCCATGGTCTTCGCCCATCTTACCAAGGCTCGACTTCTCATTTTACCTCTGTATACCAGAGACGTTTTTGACGATGCGGCAGAATTCACTTTATGTTACGGTCTGCATCTTCGCTCGCCCTGTTGGTTAGACAGATACTTTTTCCTCCCGCTCAGTACCTCACATTACTGTGACACACCGGGATTAGCTAACGGGCTTCTTGGCAACTACCCTTGCCAGACTTTCACTGGCAAGTGTGGTCCAGCTTCTCTGGACGCACGAAAGAAAAAACACCCGGGGAAGGGTGTTCTAGCGTTCTTTTAGTGGTTGTTCTTGATAAAGCATGCATATTTATTTATTTTCCAATATGTATCTGGATAAACCATCAAAATCAGGAAATATTGTATATTCATTAATACCTGAAAGTTTTAAAAAACTTTTCGCCTCTTTTATTGCATCTTTAGGAATAAATATCTGTTTAACACAATTATCAAAAATTTCATTGATTGACTTTCTATTTTCGAAATGTAAAGTAAACACGCCCTTTTGAGCAAATAACCTCTTGCTTTGCTTTATTGGAATTATTGCAATAGGATTAGTAAAGGAAGTTTCCTGTTCCTTTACAAAAGCACCCTCATATGTAAATTCGAAATCAATAGCAGGGTTATATATCTCGGAATTACCACAGGATTGATGGTTCATCTCAAAAGGATCAAGGATCCAGATGCAAGGATTTTTGGGGTTACCTTTGATTGCAAAATATAACGCAACTGCAAAATTTTCTGTCCAATCTAAGAGTCTTGTGGGTAATCCACAATGTCTCATTTCAAATAAGTAATCCCACCCTGTCATGATTTTATTCTCTAGTAAAGGTGCAGAGTAAGTTACAAAATCAAAGTAAATATTTGATTCGTTAACATTTGTTCCCTTTCTAAATAAACTTGGTTTTAATTCCCATATTCCATCGTTATGGCCCCTAAAAAACGGAATATCGCACCCTTTCTTATCTAAAGAATTTATTTCGTTTTCAATTGTATTAAGAAAGTCATTCCATGATCTTTTCATATTTTTTCCCTCTTTTTAGTTTTGTTATAAATTATTTACTTTTTAATTTATACATGTTTATTAAAGCTAAGTGGAAATCTGTGTATAATTGTAGTAATTATATAACAATTATACCTCAAAATGGAATACGCTCAATTATACTATTGTGAACTTAACTTATCAAAAAGCTAATAATAATCCTCATCCCTCCTTGCAATAGTCCTTCTTATAGGAATCTGCTGCAGCGGCTGTTCCAGCATCCCTCCGCATTGTTTCTGCCAATACTTCCAACACTCGCTCCAAAGCTCTATTTTTTCAGCTTCCTTTTTAGTCATTCTTTCGATTCTTTGTTTTTCTCTGTAGTCTCTTACCTTTTCGTTGTGTTTCGTATTGCCAAGGCCAAGCATTGTGTTGAAGTTCCATTTTGACAAATCCGGGGAATACATTATTGCCGGGTTTTCCTTGGATGTAACTAGGCTGTATGGTCTGTCAATCTGAGCTATTTCGTTTGTCATTAGCAATGCTCTTCCTGTCAGATTTACACTTGCTGATGATGAAGGCGTTTGGTATTTACTGCTTTGACTGGATAGTGAATAGGTTGATACTGTGTAGTTTCCAAGCTTTTCTGATATTTCTTTAAGAGTTTCAGGAGAGTTTGTCTGCAAGTAATCCCATACCTGACAATTTCCTTTTATTGTTTTGGCAACCTTTTCATCGTACTTGATTTCCAACTGAGCAAAGTCCTGAAGGAATAAATTGAATCTCATTCCTCTGCCTCCGCCGACTGTAAGTAAAGTGTCAAAGGAAGGTATGGCAGCAAAGTTTCCAAATTCATCAAGTATAAAATTTACTCTGTTTTTGAGACGTCCTCCCCTGCCATCACTTTCATTTACCAACTGAATGTAATGCTGCAGGACAAGTAATGATGCAATGCTGTAATATGTTGTACGTTCGTCCGGAAGAACCATAAACAGTGCTGTCTTTTTTCTGCCGAGGTCTTTTGGATTGTAGTCACTGGCCATGGTCATTGCGTTTATGTAGCTTGATGTAAAGAGTTTAAGTGTAGTAAGTGCCGCAGTATAAAAGCTTCCCCTTGTTCTCTCAGGAGCTATTTCAGATATGGCTACCAACGGTTTGGCAGGATGATTGTCCGGTAATACTTTTACGTATTCGACTATGGGGATGTTCTTTCCAATGGGCTTGCACATTTCAGCTATGAAGTAATACACATTGGTCAAGGTCTGATACTTTCTCCGTTCGCCCTCTCTGTTGTCATATACAACTGACATTATGGCACAGGCTATTGTTGAAGCTTCACCGTTGTTCCATATCTTTTCGCCTTTAGCATCTCCAACCAGGATACCGACTAAGTCCCATACACACTCCGTAGCTTTGGGTATGTTGTCTTCATCTATGGCATCAATTATTGGCTGTAGTAGGTTATACCTATCGCTTTTTAAAGGATTTTTGAAGTCTAGGGTTATAACGTTGTATCCCAACCTTTTCAAGAAAGTTCCGGTATATTGGTTCAGTTCTCCCTTTAAATCGGATACAATCATACTTTCTCCTGCCAGAGCTAAAAAACAAATACTTTGTATTACCATAGTTCTGCTTTTACCTGAACGGGTTGCACCTATTCCAAGCAAATGAGTATCGTCACCAATATAATAGAACAGCTCCTTTCCTCCACCAAGCTTTTTCATTCCAATAACCACTCCCCCAGAACTGAAGCATTGAGTATTGGTAATCGTTTCTATACTATCTGTTTTTATTTCAGCGTTTGAATCTGCCTCTTTTGAAACATCAAATTCACATTCAAATAAATTGGCTAGCTTATCAACATTTCGTTGCTCCTTCATTTGCCATATACTTGGGAAGTATTTTTTAAGTATTTCATCATAAGATAGTCTGAGTTTTTCTCTGAGTATATGCCTTTTTTCTTCCGGCAGTACCTTACCCACAAACCATTTAATATACTGAAAATGTAACTTCTTATGCTCCTGTTTATCTTCCTTGTCGATAACATGCTTTTTTATTATTGCCCTATCCTTTTTACCAGCCTCTAACAAAGCTTTATAAAATTCATCTTTATGATTTATAACAGCGGTATCAAAGGCTTTTGCTTTTTCCTTTTCAGTCATCCACCTGGCAGATCCGAACTGGTTCTGCCCTGCGGCTACCGGTGTATATATCTTGGGAGTTATACATTGTAGCTTGCTAATATAGTTTCTGCTGTAACTGACCATAAGTGACGCTGCGAGACAGAAGGATAATCCCTCAAAGCATAAAAAAAGCAGTCTATGTTTTTTGACTGTTCTTATGCTTTCGATACATTCTTTTATAGGGTAATATGTTGGTGCTCTGTCAGCTCCTATCAGTATCTTATGAAATGCCATTGAGGCAAATACACAAAATACTGAAAGTACTATAAATACAAAAAATACAGTTGTGTACTGTACTTTCAAATGTCTGTTGTGCATGAATATTGTTCCTCCTTGCACTATTTATTTTTCAATATCCCAACCGGTTGATTCCATTTCCTTTGCTTTTTCCTTTCTGGCCTGTTTAGAAAGGTCGCCACCCATAACATGCTTACGGGATATGCGATTCTTTCTATTATTTTTTGAAAGCCTCGCCAGAGTTGAAAAAATTTCTGTTACCAACTGTTCTGTCGCCCGTTCTCTTATACCGGCTTCAAACTCTTCATTTTTTATATTCCGCTCCTTTTTAATAAATTTCCTTACTAGCTCCAAAAGCTTGTTTGCGATAATTTTCTCAGCCTCCTTTTCATATTCATCAGCTTTTGCATCCAGTTCCACTTCATTGGAGGAATACATTCTGGCAATGTCCAGCTTTGATTCAACATACTCCGAAATGGCTTCCTGTAGGCTTTCATCTATGTCAACCAACTCTCTGACTAAAGAAATAAGCTTGTCCTTTACATCAGGTTTGAGATACTCAAACTTTAATGAACCTTTTGGTATATCTTTTCTTATTTCAAATAGCCTTTGAGCCAGATATTTGTTGAATTGACTATCCGGTTTATCAAAAAAGATTTCTTCATTTGTCAAAGTTGAATATTCTCTCTTGCTCATTCTATCCAGATAGGCTTCAAACTCACCGGTCATTTCAGCTGTAATATCCCTAAGTAAGTACTTTTTCTCATCTCTTTTCTCATAATATTCTTTCAGTTCATCCTCAAATATGTTCTTGACCAGTTTACCTCTGATTTTGTCTGGCACTTTGGGAGTGACCCAGTTTTTTCGTATCTCCTGACGTTCGTCCCAGAAAACAATATGTACATGTGGATGGCTGGGCGTGTCATGAGCTGCAGCAACCCATTTGAAATCTGACATCTTTATGTTGTTTCCCTCAGCAATTATCCTGATTTGTTGTTTTATAAGCTCTTGCCATGCCTCTTTTGTTATTGGTTCTCCAACCTTTATTGCTGCATTTTCAGGAGAGAAAGAAATTACTGACCTGAATATATTTTTTCCTTCTTCGGATCTTTTCTTAACTATATTCATTACATCCTTTATCTTATGTTTGACTACAAGAGTATCGGAATCATACAATTTACCGAACAGACCATGCTTTTCTCCCTCGTTTTTCATTACTCCGGGACGAGTACCTATGTACCGGATATGCTCGGCATTTTTATTTGGTGTGCGAGTTTCATTTACCGGCTTAAACCACTGTTTGTAGAAAACTGCTGACAAAAGGAATCACCTTCTTAAATGGATTTTGGGTACAAAAAAACCTGTAGTCCCTTGGGTGGGGTACGGGGTATATGGATAATTAAAGTTATAATATACATCACCAGCTCTTAGAATCTTTTTTCTATTTATGAATGATGGGTTGCCGGGGGTGTTACCCCCGGAGCGACAGTTGTTCCTTATTACTCAATACCTTTATCTTTTATATAGTTCTCCAACTGACAGAATAAATAAAGTAATTAAGCCAGGTATCATAGTCAAATAAGTATATCTTATTATCTTTAAACGGATGAAATACTTCATTTGCAAATAAGGTTTCCGCTATTCCAAACCTGCCTTCACATTTGCTACATAATAAGTATTCTTTCTCACTATCTTGTATTACCTTATTAGGTTCAAATAAATTTCGTATAAAACCAGTAACTGATTTCTTTTTTATTCTTCGAGTAACAAATTTTTGAATTATATGGCTTTCCTCAAGAAATACATTCTCTTTTTTACAAAGTGCACATATTCCTTTAATCTCACTCAAAATTTTTCAAGCCTCATATTCGATTCTGCTAAAAAAGGATGATTATTGCACATCATTTGTTAATGGTATTGTTGTATTGTAAATAAAAAGGTATTATTTTATCAATCTAAAATCATTACAAAATATCGCACCAATATTCTTACCATTCGTTTTTGCATATCTGAGAGCTAGATATGAATCTCTTAAGCTATCGCCTACTCCCAAAGAAAAAGTTATATATTGTACATTACTTCTTATAAAATCTAAAATTGACTTGATTTCAACTTTTTCTTTTTTACATATAATTCCGTCTGCACCGCTGAAAATTATCTTATAATCATTACTTATTAAGTACAAAGTAATTTTTTCAACAATCTCTTTAACTTTATTATTTATTGTTCTTAAACTATCCTCATCATTATTCATAAAACTATTCTCTATTTTTAGCCCGATATCATCACCATCAATATATGCATACATAATTTCTATTCCTCCTCAAATTGTATATTTCGATCGAGAATACAGATTTTGTCCATCTTTATATGAGTCAACTATTTTACTACTGACTTTAACAACTTCTAATTTACCTTTTGACCCTAAAATAGTCCAGAATTCCCCTTCTAATTTATATGTATCCTCATACTTTATAACTTTTAAGTCTGATGTGCCATTACGTTCATTTAAGTCAAGTGGATTATTTTCCTTTTGTGAATATACATATACTAATCCATGAGTATTGCTTTTTTCTTCATATCTTAATTCTTCGCTGTATGAGTAATTTTTATAATTTCGAGTATATGATATTATGCTTAAATTTAAAAAGTCCTGATTTATTCTTAAAACAATATTACCAGTATAAGGTACTTGACTTTCAGGGCTGATTGATCTATATTTTCCATACCACGTTCCACGTAGATTTATTCTGTATAGAACTTTATTTAAGACTGGTATTTTCCATCCTACCTTAAAATAAAATAACCACCAAATGGTTAATATACTTGAAACTTTTACAGCACTGACCAGCCCATAAAAATCTATATTATTTACTTTTAAGTAGTTTAAACCAAATGATCCTATAACACTTATCAAATACGATAAAGATACTATTCTAGACTGTGCCTTACTGTTCATTTTCTTCTCCCTGACTAGATTAATAATCATAACCTAAAAATACTAAAAGCATATAACATAATACTAGTTATGGTATTGTTTAATCATTGTAGGCTCAAATTTTGATGATATACAACTGGTCGATCAATTCTATATTAAATTACATTTTATTTTAATTATACATATTTTTCCCTTACTTATCAAATCATTAATATTCATTTAATCTCACTCAAAAATTTTAACCACCTCCCCTTCTCATACTATTCCAAGAAAACAGTACTCGAATTTCTATCCTTATACTCCCATGTTCAAATTTCACAAGCGCACCGTTTGTATTTCCATTCACCACGTAGTACCCCTGATTCGAATCATCAGATGTGTGGCTAAAGAGACTTTTGATATCAATTTCTTCACTTTTATTATCTTTATGCATCCTTTTATCTATCTTCTTCATTTTAAGCACCTCCATTTTCTACTTCACCCTCCTACTATCCTTACCCACTTCATCAGCCTGGCTCAAATACTGGTCAATCTCAACATCCTTCTTCTTCATGTACTCAACTCCAAGCCGTAAGCTTCTGTTAATCATTTCATAGAATGCTTCTTGATCCTCATCACTTATCATCTGGATAAGGCTCAGATTTGAATACATGGTTCCGGCTGATACTTTTCCTATTTTCATAAGCATTTTTACTATCCTGTTTATCTGTGGCTCCAGTACTTCCTTCAGCTCCTTATGAATGATTTCTGTAATAAAATCAATGTTGCTTTTATAGCCATCAACTGCTAGGCCCTTTTCAACAAATTCTCTGACTATATCTGAAACGGATATACCCCTGACAGTTGCAAGCTTCTCCATATCTTCAATGCTCTTTGCTTTAAATCGTACCGATCTTTTATGCTCCTCCGGATTGGTTTTCTTTTTAGCCACTTTGCACCTCCTGACAAAACAAAAGCTGCAGCATTTATGCCACAGCAAAATTATACTTCTTTATATTAATCTCCTTCGTTCAAATATTTATTATAAAAAAGAGTCGCACTAGCCCACAACTATGATGTATAGAGCCACAATGTAGCACCCCATTTTCAAGGTACTTTAAGTAAAAATTTGAAGCTTTGTTATTTGTCCATTTTATTCTGGCATCACAAATTTCTCGTTATTATAATTCTCTATAAATATGTGTTGGCAGGTTATGTAATAATCACTTAATTCTTCTTTTGCTAATAGAAATACCTTTCCTTGCTCTGAATCCCGCCCAACTTTTTCAATTTGATTATTTATTTTGACTAATAAATTTTTTAAGGCTTCGCAAAGCCATGCTATATTATGTATTGGTCTATATAATTTTAATCGTTTAATCATCTCACGACCTTTTAAATCATCTGAATCTATACCACCGTAATCGTTTCGATAAAAAATTTCTCCATAATCTTCTAATACTGGGTTATAAAAAAATTCATTAATAATTTTTTTAGGAGAAATATCACCACTAAACTGACTACTTTTTGCAATATTACACTTTTTACAAGAGTATATTAAATTTTCATATAATGTATCGCACTCTGGCCAATCATCTTTAAAAGTATCCCTAGGTATAAAATGATCAACCTCAAACGGTGTTGTAATACTGGTATCTAATAAATTACAGTAAGCACATCTGCAAGAAAAGTCTTGCTTTAAATATGGCTTATATCTGGTATAATTAGTATAATTTTTATTACATGACCTTTTAATACTAAAATCTCTAAATTTTCTTCTCATAGTTTTTACTCCAACATACTGTTTGCTTTCTCTATTAACTCAACAATCTTTTTTGCCTTTTTTTCATCAAATACTTTATCAATCTGAGTTTGTTCTGTTGGTAAAAAATCATCCAACTCACTCTCTACTTTTAATACTTCTCTGATATTATCCTCAACGGCTGATCCTTTTACCATTTTGTCTTTAAGTGACTCTAAAGTTAGTTGTAGAGAATCCCGTTTGTTAACATATTTCTTCATACTATCAAATATGTTACTTACCTTCTCTTTTGAGTACTCCTCATCAAGTTTAAAGAACTCTCTCTTCTTGTAGACTTTATCAGCATCTACAAAATCCGGTTCAATACTCTCCTCAACAACTTCTGTTAAAATTATAATAGGAAATTTGGGCACTGTTTCTTTAATTTTTCCAAATATCTCAGTACCTTTTATTTTCGTTGTCTTTACCATTATTTTATAGTCTATGATTAGGCATGAAATTTTCAGGTTTACAATATCAGACATAACATTATTGAATACCTCATCGACTAATTTCCCACTCTCTTCTGACAAAGAATATGATTTAAAATCATATTCTTCTTGTTGAGGAGCATTTGTTTTTATTGTACGTCTTATTGCTTTTATCTGACTATCCTCATCGTCTACTAATCCTATGATGTACATATGGCATTCCCCTCCTACTTACAATCTCCAAGATGCTTGTAGCATAAATCCTTCTTTAATTGGTATTACGTGTAAACTTCCCTGATTTCTATTTACTGCTTCACGTGCGACCCATAATCCAAGACCAGTGCCGTCTCTTTTACTACTTTCACGTGCATTCAATATCTCATCAGGGTTTTGCTTATATCGTTCATCTAACTCTGGCCCATTGTTTTTCATGTCTAATAAAATGTATGCATCTTGCTTGTAAACTTTAAATTCAATTACTCGCTCTCCATCACATTCTTCTAAAAAGTATGCAGAATTCAATATAAAATTATTCAAAAGTAAATGTAAATCTACAGCAGGTAATGATAATTCTATTTCCTCTGAACACTTTATATTGCTTATTTTTATATACTTTCTGTTCAGCAATGGTAACCATTTACACCGAATGTGTTCTAAAAATTCTTTTAATTCTACTACTTTAGTATAAAAATTCTCTTTATTGACACTCTCCATTATTAAGTTAACCCATTCTGATAATAAAGCATCAGTGCTATTTAATTCGTCAATCATATCAAATGGATCAAAATCTTCGTCACCTGAGTATGGCTGATAATTTAATAATCTATTTATTGACTCCTTCAAATGTTGACCTCTACTTCCTAAGTTAGTAGCTACCCTACTAATCTCATGGGAAAAAGTTTGTGCCATGACTCCTGCTGAACTTAGCACCGTCAAAAGTTGATTTGTTGTCATTTCATTTTCGTTTTTCTTTCCAATAGAATAAATAACATCTTTTAAGTCTTCTTTAGAATATTCATCATTACTTTCTTCATTTGTGGGTTCTTGAGCATCTTTTTTATCATCAAATTTATTTTTTTGTTCTGTTTTTTCTTTTTCAGCGTTCTCTTTTTCTTTCATAACTTGTTCATATATTGTTTGAAGTTTAACTTGGTGAGCATTTTTCTTTGCATTAAACCATAAAGCATATTCTCTTAAAGGAAACTGCCTATCATATTCAAATTTTTCAAAAATCCCTTGAAGTAATTTTACAAATGCATAATATTCTTGATTTAAATTCATTCCTTCTCTATTAGCAGTATCCTCTAAATTTGGATTTGTAATTCTACTAATCGAAATACTTCCAATAACTTGGTTCGGTGAAACTCGCCAATTACCGGATTCATGAGAAGCAGCTGCTGGACTCTTTTGCACCCTTTCACTTAGGTTCAGCCAATCGTAGAATACGCCTTCATCACCGTATGGGCGAACTTTGAACTTATCCCTATAAATTTTAATTCCAGAAAAACTATTTAACAATTTTTTACGTATTTGACTTTTAAAATCCCGTATTATTTCTACAGTACTTTTTTGATTTTTTAAATAAAATATTTTAACGATAAATGGGCCTATTCTTGAATATTCATCAAATGGTTCATCTTTTTGCTTAGTCAAAATTTCTTTCAATGTATATTCAAATTCAACTCTACCATTAAATGTTTCTCTCTTATATTTTTCTCTTTGGAATATCTCCCGATTCCAAAACTCTCCCAAATCATATGTTTCTTTATCTGTATCAGAATAATCTACGATAATGCCTTTGACATTAATATCTATTTCATTTCTATCAAAAGTGATTTTAATATTATCTTTACCATCATATTCAGCCTCGATCATATAGTCATAACATTCTCGACTTATACCTTCGCTATAAGATTCATAGTTAAGTGCTGGATAAGTTGCATTCTTTACAATAATATCAAATTTATCAACATTACCTAACGGATTAATGTTCTGTAAATTACTATTAACTTTTTCATATAATTTTTTATTCCAAAAATCTCTTATGGGTGTAAGAATTATTGCTGTTCCTGTTGACCAATCATATGATGACAACTTTTCATAGTCAGAACCAACTAATCCTTTTATTATATAAACAAAACTATCGTTAACTATATTTATATTCGCCTTGACTTGATTAAGTAATTTTGCGTTATCAAATTGAGTCCAATCGAGCTCCCAACTTACAGCCTCATCATTTTTATTTTTGGTAATAACCTGAGATTTTAATGATAATTTATCAAGTGCGAATCTCCCTATCCCTTTTGCACCAGTCTTTATTCTCTTTTTACTTTCGCTAAGTATGTTAATTTCTTTATCATCAGTTCCGATATTCATCCATGTGGTTTTTAATATTTCCTGTGTCATTCCACATCCATTATCTAATACCAAAATTCTTGATAATGACAATATCATGTTCTTTAATTCATGTTTTTCTGGTACAGATAAATCTGTCTTCAAAACATATCTACCATCTTTAATTTCATAAAAATTTGAAATTTCCTTTTTATCAAAGAATTGTTCAATTTCAGATAATCCAAGTTCATCTGGTACTTTATTATATGGATTAACATATTTAACATAAACACAGTCTGCATCTGCATCGTAACTATTTTTTATTAATTCCAATATAGCGCCATCCACATCGGATATATTTTCTCTTCCAATTAATCTGGCAGTCTTTGCACTTACCTCAAAACTAATACTATCCATTAATAAAGTCACCTGCCTTAAATGTAAATTGATTTATATCGTCTGCTGTAATCCTTAAGGAAATTCCACTTGCAGGCGTACCTATTTTTTGTACATAACCCAAGAATTCTACCGATTCCAAAATCTTCCTGGCTATGTTTAAATCATAATCTTCTTCGGAAATAATATATATCCCTGAGTAAGGTATCGCTTTTGAACTTATATTATAAACATTAATTGTGTTGGTTACGACAGTAGAAATCAAGAGTTTTGTTCTATTCATATTTTGTATAGCTTGACTTCTTCCATATTCAAACCACTGTGCACTATCATCAGCATCTCTTAACTCCAATTCATTACGATTTTCACTTAAATATGTATATGTATTTGGATATTTGGTTTTAAAATCTTCTTCTTGAAACCTATGTATCTTATGTTTTCTCACACTATATGGAAAAATGATGTATTCTTTTTTATAATATTTTTGATTTCGAGGACTAATAGCGTTTCTCAAAATACCAGGCTCAATCTGATATTTAGACTTCGTTTCTTCATTAATCACAAAAATATTATTTCGTTGTGTGGCTATAGTTATTGATGCTTTATAAAACTGTCCGAACCGGACAATATCGTCACCTTCCGCTTTAGGTTTAAAGCCAAAAGTCCATTTTTCCCCTAAGTTTTGCTTATTAATATTCAAATTATATTCTTGTAATACATTATTATATTCAAATTCATCCTTTTTGACTTCCTTATCTAAAACTAAAATTGCTGATGAAGTAAGTGCATTCTCAAATAATTTACAATTTGGGTAATCATATATTTTTGAAATATATGGTAATATACTTTCTCTTAATTTGCTTGCAAAAACATTTTTAAAAATACTATTTGGTATAAGATAGGCCATTTTACCATCTACTTTTAAATAATTAATAGCATTTTCAATAAATGCATAACAGTAGTCAGGTTTACCATCTTTACATGTCAAATACTTTTCTTTAATAAATTCTCTTACGTCCTGTTCTAAATTTTTATATGAAATATATGGTGGATTCCCAACAATATAATCAAAATATTTGTCAAACGGTTTTACTAATACATCCCCATTAAAAACATTCCAATTTACATTTGAGATATTATAATTAGCAGCAACAACATTTAATCTGGAAATACAAATATCATATGTACTTTTAATAATCTCTGCACCATAAATATCATTTTGTAATCCGTGAACTATTTCGTCAGACGACAAACCAGAAGCCAATCCGTCTTCTATATATCTTTCAACAACTACACATAAGATATTACCTTCACCACAAGAATTCTCTAAAACTTTCTTGCCATATAAATTACTTTTATAGCCAATCATATCTAACATGTTATTTGTTATCTTATATGATGTAAATTGTTGACACCTGATATCCATAGTTCTCACCTCCCTTTTATATTTATTGATGCTTGATTTTATAGTTAATTATCTGTACTATTTATGGGTGTATTATTTAAATTTAATTTATATTCTTATAAAACCTTTTACCATTCATTTTACCATATTCAGTTACAGTATTTATCATAATCTATACAACCTATAATTATATCCTACTTCCCAGGTTTTGTCACCCTTTTGTCACCCATAAATTACAACGTCACCCGTTGCCAACTCTGTTGGCAAGCTGTATACCGCCGGGTGTGTCACCCGACTATTCCTGCCGTACATACCCACCCCAAAAAGGTGCGGTTTTTTGTACGTAAATCGGGGGATTCTCCCCCATGCCCCCTGTTTTTTCAGAGCAAAACTCTGAAAAATGATTCTGAAAAAAGAAATATTTTTGAATAATTTTCATGTCCACCTCCGTATTTTAAGAAGGCTGCCGGAATGATAACTCCAACAGCCTTCCGTAATGTTTATAAAGTTGCCTCAAGTTCTTCATTATTTCCTTTCAGAATCTGTAAACGATCTTCTTCATGCCTATCCATTAAATCCTGCTGTACGAGTTGAATATTTAGCAGATCCTCATTCCAATCCTTCGCAAGGGGTTTTTCCACGGTTGTGTTATAACCTAGTTTTGCATATTTTTCTGCATACTTGTTAGCTGCTTCCTGTCCCCAGTTTGGCGCAGGGCTTCCGTTGGCAAATTTTGCCTCATCGTCATTATCCAATGCAAACGTTATATTTTTTATCTCCGGATGCCGTTTTAGGTAACCTGTCAACGCATTATCAGAGAGACATCCCAGTGCTATCCTGTGTTCTTTTTTCCACCCCATGCCAAGACTTTTGTATATACTTGCATGACTTATTGCATCTATTGCGGCTTCGTACACTGTTAAGCTGTCTCCTTTGCCTTCCATCTCAAAACAATAGTTCATATTACTTCCCGGTACAACTCCTTTGAAGGTCAAGCCGGTTACTGTTCCACGCTGAAATGCCTGCCTTGCTTCGCCATTTTCATCATATCCAACAAATACAATATTGTGATGAGGAAGGCTTTCATATATTTTTTTCTTGTAAACAAGATCGGTTACTATTTCCTTATCTAACCCACGGGTTTTTATCAGATATGCAAATAATCTTTTGTATGGACTGGCTTTATCCGGAAGTTTGAATTCTACACGATTTTCTTCCACTGGCTTGTGTAATTTTAGGCTCGCTTTTTGAGTTTGTTGGATTTCTCCATCACCAACAAGGTATTTCATAGAATCCAACCAACTTTTATTTTCAGTAAACATTATAAACTGAATGGGACCTCCTCCACGTTCAGCCGCCCAGCAATAAAATGAGTTCTTGGCATCATCGATATACAGGCCTCCATGATTCTTGATATGATAGTTTGAACCACGCTTTTCCGGATTGTATCCAAGCTGTTTTGCCAACTCATATATGCTGGTATGATTCGCCTGATAAATTTGTTCATCTGTAAATCTTTTCATTTTCAGTATCACTCCCAACTACCATCAAATACACCAATCTCACCATATTGACCTACGGCTTCATCTATCTCTGGTCCTGACTGCAATTTATTTTCCAGTTCATTTTCAGCTATTCCACAGTGTTTAAATAACTCTTGAATGAAATGAATATCTGGTCTTGCATCTTTTATTTGACTTATGTAATTTGTAAGGTAATTGATATCTGCCCCATAGTTTATGAGAACTTTTGCTGCTTCAAGCTTATTGGCTTCATAACATGCATAGAGGGCTTCGCCATTGTTTGAATTAACGTCAGCTCCTCGGCTGATAAGTGTATGCATTGCATCTGCATCCTTATGCTGGGCAGCGAAATAGAACAGTGCCGGGGCGTGTTCGTCTATGTTCCGGCATTGCATTAAACCTGAATTGAGTAGTCCATATTTTCCGGCTCTTATCATTTCTTTGAATACTACTGTATCATCTAATGCTTTTGAACTTGACTTAATGAATTTTTCTGCTTCTTTATCCGGTAATGTGGTTAATGCATGACTGAGAAAACCCCTCATGGTATCAAACTGTGCTTCTCCATGTAGGTTTGCATCTGCATATTTGTATATGCTCAATGCTGAATCAATGTTATTGTCTATTGCTGTTACAAATGTATTTTGCAATGTTCTGATAGATACAGGAACTTTTTCTTTGTATAGAATATGGTTTATTATATCCGTACTTTGGATTGTCGCTCCCTGGGCTGCTTCACATATAAAGTCATGACAATATTTAACCTTCTGCTCAAATGTTCTGTACAGTTCTCTGAATTTATCAATGTTTTCGTTATTTATTGCAGAGTATAAAGAGTTCAATTTTTCTGATGTTATTTTGTCTGCATCTATAACCTGATCAAGCTTCTTGCTGAGTGCACGGAGCATCTTTCCCATTACTTCTCCCAGCAAGCCAAACATGCTGCTCTTTGGCTCATACTTTTTCTGATTCTCTTCAAGTAAATCAATAACAACCTCTGCCTGTTCAGGAGTAAAGTTTACGTTAATAAGCTGATTCTTAATACTTCCACTCTCATTACCGCCGGTAATTAATTCTTTCTGACTGTAATTATTGTTAATATCCATGTCAGTTAAGGCTTTATTACCTGTTGGAATTGTAACTGTTTTAGTTGTTTTAGCTGTTGTTTCTTCGTCTTCAGAGGCCGGTTGCTGAAGCTTCTTAAATTCCTTAGCAACATCTTCATTATCCAATGCCTTCTGGATGGATAATGCAACTTCTCTAGGATCAGCATCATTCTTTAATTCGTTTTCAATTTCTTGCTGTTTTTTGGATTCTAACTGTTCTTCCTCATTACTGACTTCCTTTTCTTCAGTATCCATCCAGAAGCTTTCAACCATTAACTGCATTGCCTTTGTTGCTTTGCTAAAAGCTTCGGCTGCTTTACCGGACTCAATCTTGTACTGTCCGCTGAACATCCTCCCCTTTAACTCCGGATTTTTGTTATCCATTACATTTATTGAAGCAACAACCATGTCGCTGCTCACAGATAACATTCCCGAAACGTTATAATCCTTCGGGAATTCACTCTTTTGGAATTTCTTAAAGTCTGCGGATAAAAAAGAAAAGTCAGGTTTCAATCCCTGACTTTCCAGTCTGCTGCCCAGCTCATCCGCTATTTCCTTAATTGTTTTTATAGTTTCTTTTCCTTTACCTCCACCAGGTTTGTACAAATCAATTTTCTTCATCGCCTTCGACCTCCTTGTTGTTTTCTTTTTCAAAATCTTCAGCTTCTTGCCTACGGCGTTCAAAGTATTCTTCAAGAGCCTGTTCAATTGTCGATGTTATTTCTGTCTGCGTAGCATAAGCATTGAAGAATCTTGAAATTAGTTTTGGTTTCACTTTTACTGCTGTTAGCTTTGGCCTTTTCTTCTTTTCAAAAAATTCACCGGATGCTATGGCCAATATATCATCCTCCGTAAGTTTTCCACTCCTTTCTTTAAGTTTATCTGCCCTTTTCATATCTATCCTGTAATCGTTTTTGGTCAGGATACTGAAAAGAATATTTTGTTCATCTATAGTTAAATATGACAGACTAACTGCCGGATTTAACTTGATGATTCCTTCGTCCACCATGTTAAGTAATTCTTCAATGAGATAATTAAGACGGATATATCTTTTAATATTTGATTCACTCATCTTATTGTTATTAGCTACTTTATTAACACTCCATTGCCCCTGTCCAACTTGGACAGAACCACCATAGCCCTTACTCTCATCAGTATTTGAGTCACTTTCGATTGCATTAATAAACTCACGTTTTTGCTTGGCTTCCTTACATGCCTCAAGCTGCATCTGTAAGCTCTTGGCAAGCTCACTGGGAAGCATTTCTTCCACTGAACGTTGTATAAAGTTTGAGTCTGTTACAATTATTTTTGCCTGTGCATCTGTGATATGTTCTTTAATTTCCGCAGGAACTTTTGTTAGCCCGGCAAGCTTCGCTGCATTAACACGGTTATGGCCTGCCAGATTCTCATATGTCCCGTCATCTTTTTTCCTAACCACTATGGGAACTATTACTCCATTCTCCTTTATTGATTCAACCATTTGCCTGAGCTTCTCACCTGTGTACAGTCGGAATGGATGATTTTGGAAGGGTACTATAAGGTTTATATCTATTTCAGTAGCATTTTCCTTATTTTTATTTGTAGTATTAAGATTAAACATCTGTGCAAAAGCTTTGTCTGATGGCTTATCCATTTTCTTTGAAAAGTCAATTTTTATTGTCCCCACTTACACTCTACTCCTTTCAATCAGCTCCTTTGTCACATTTCTATATTCGGCACCCAGTACACTGTTTTCCATGGAAACCAAGCTTTTTTGTTCAAATGTACTGTTTGTAGCTTCAACCCTTTTGTGTATCCTGGTAACAAAAAGAGTATCACCATATTGTCTTTCTAAGGCAGATTCTACCGCCTTAGACATATTTGTATTATCAGCCATGGTCAAAATAACACCGTCAATTTTAAGTTCAGGATTTACATTTACCTTAACCATGTCATATACCTGTTCCAGCTGTACTAATCCATCCAAAGCAAACTTCTGTGCTTGTACTGGAATTATGAGGCTATCCGCTGCTGCAAGTGCATTTGTAAGAAGGATACCAAGACTGGGCAGGCAGTCGATAATTATGTAGTCATATTTACTGAATATTTCTTTTTTCAGTATCCTGTTCAACACTTGCTCCCTACACATTACATTTGATAAGAACAAGTCAGCCCCGGAAAGCTTTATACTGGAAGGAATGTAGTCAATGCCCTCCTTGCTGTGGACTATGCTTTCTGCTATGTAATCCTCGCTCAAATTATTGTTTGCGGCTGCCACCATCAGGTCGCTGATATTGTATAAGCTTTCATTGTCATAACCTAAATAGTCACTCATGTTTGCCTGCGGATCGAGGTCAATGCCCATGACACTCAATCCTTCCTGTACCAGACCGGCGGCAATGTTTACAGCGGTTGTAGTTTTACCTACTCCGCCTTTTTGATTTGCAATTGCAATTACTTTTCCCATTTTTTGTTTTCTCCTTTCAAAATAAAAAAAGCAGAACACAAATGTGCCTGCTGTTTGGTTGATTTAACATGTTATGAAATTAAATATAAAAATAATAAAACCATTGAAAATGTAACTATGGTTTCATTTTCAATTGACTTATATACGGCCTGTATTCATTTCCCGAACTATTCTGTTTCAAATTGTAGTTCGAGGTCGTTTATTTTAACGCTTTCATCAAATGTGTACCAGGAGTCCACTCCTCCATGCCCGTTTTCTTTCATTTCCTCATCCGTTTCTGGCCTGACAAAGCCGCTGAATGATATATTGTAATTGCTGCTTTTTGTCATTATATCCTCAACAAATGTCAATACATCTGCAAGAGGTATATGACCAGCAGCACCTTCATCATAGCCATTATCACAATAGATAGATTCTGCTGTAATGCTCGGTTCAAAGTCTTCCCGTACTAATTTGGAAACAAAATCCAAATCTCCCAAGTACTCAATAACATCAGCAAGTACAGTTAAAGTGTCTTTTCTGCTTAGTCCCTCAAAAATATTCCATATATTTTTTTTAATCTCAATATTTTGCATACAAACCATCCTTTCCGGCAGCTCCTGACTGCACCATTTATTCATACTGCGGCTTAGCCCCAATACACTTACCTTTTTCGCCACTCTGGAGCTTTATGACCTTTCCAATTACATCTTACATTTTCATTCACTTCCCTTCGCCTTCCCTCTATGTTGAAAACTACTGCTAATTAAATTTTTCAACATTTTCCCTAATGTACAAAAGTAATGCATTCTTTAGAGGAAATTTATACCACATGAAGTCATTATTCATAAAGTCAATCTCATGATAATTTTGTTCATAGAGTTCCCATGTTCTATTAACCAAATCGGATAAATCTATTTGCTTAATAGTCTTTAATACTTCTATGGTTAGTTCAATATTTTCTTTTGTATTTTCCTTAAAGTAGTCCGATATACTGTCATTGTCAATATATAGTTTAATTAGATTTGCATGAAAAATAACTTTGTACTCTTCTTTGCATTGATTCATGAAACTGCTAAGTATTTGAGGGAAATCAATTATTTTTAAAGTGAATTTGTTAAGTTGGTGCAAAATCTCTTCATCTGATATTTCATAAATATTTTTTTGACCTCTATCTGTAAATAAGTTTGTATTTCTATACCGTAGTATATAGTAGATAAAGACTATGAAAAAAAACACTAGAAATGAAATAAGTAATGTCAGTACAATTAATAATATTCTATCAATTTTACTCAATCTATTAATCCCTTCTTATTTTTTACTTAGTATTTCCAAACAACTTAGTATAAATAGCTCTATTTCTTGCACCGCTATCTATTCAAAATGCGCCCTAAAATGGGAGTTAAAAAACCGCATTTCCATTTACTGAATATGCGGTAGTGATAACACACAAAAATTTATTATCTTTAATTTAACTTACCTCTTAATTTTGAAATACCTTTCAAAATATCATCTCTATTCCTAGATTCCTTTATCCATTTGGGTAACCTACTAGAAACACTTTGATTATGCCATCCTAGATTGTCTTGAACCCTTTCTCTAAGCATTACCCTAACATAGTTTTCTAAATAATCTAAATGTTCCTCATTTAAAGCCCACAATATATGCCCACAACATGATACTTGCAACCACAATTTTAGTTGTTGACTAATATGCAAACGTGGATTTTCCTTTATATATCCACATTCAGAACAAATAAGGATATCTATATTTTGAGATTCTATCCCTTCATTGTTATTTTTACTTATAGTTGCTCGTAAATTACATCTTGGACAAGATACATAAATTTTATTATAAAAGTTGTATATACTTTTGTTAGGTGCTTTATACCTACTATCCATGCCGTCTCCAAATAGATTTATTTATCAGAATCATTAACGTTTAAATTAATATTGTACTTAATTCATAATGTACCATATTCAAATAACCACCGCAATATTCATTTATCAAAGATCAATTTTGTTCGTGATAGACTTATTTTATCTACCATCCAATCATTATTCACATTTCATTATCAAAATCAGTATCACATCCAAAGACCATTAATTCTGAATTTTCAAAGTTATTTACATTATTTTCTGATATTCTGTCCAACATCTGAGATATGTCTACGTTTCCTCCGAAGTTGTCTGTTAGGAAATCGTTTATTTTCTTGAATTCAGAAATATTTTCAAAAGAAATCATTATTCCGTTATTGGATAGATGTAAGAAATCTTTCAATGTTGAGTATAACCCGTCCCTAATCCACTCTGCTATAAACCCTCTGAAGCTAAACCCCGCTTCATCAGGAATTTTTCCCGGCACTTCACTTACTGTAAGCGAAATGTTACTAGGATTATTTTCGTTTTGGCTAGTAACTGAAAAGTAAAAATTTGATTCTTTGAGATTTTTAATAAACTCATTTATTTGTTCATTTTCTCCCTCGATATTGACCTTAATCATAAAATCTTCCTTTCTTAAAATTATTTACATCTCCATTTCCTGTTCTTCTTCATCAGAGACTACAGACGAAGTATTTATTACTACCTCTTTGTCTTCAATTGATGCTTCATCTCCCAGAACTTCATCCTGTTTGTTTAAATCAAGCTCAATGTTTAGTTCTGCCTGACGTGCTAATTTTATCTTGTATTCTTCCTCGTAACGCCACGGCTTTTCATATTCTGCCTTTGCTGTTTCAAAGTCCTGATTAAGTTGTTCCAACTGATTGCGACTTCTTTGCAATGCCGGCTCCATGCCTTCTAGGGCATTGTCTATACGTGTGATATTCCCGGTGGGATTCCCACCAAGCTCAATTGCGTATTGATATTTACCTGTAATATGTAAATTAAACAAACTCAAAAATTCATTGTATTCAAGCTTTAAATCAAAGCCTTTATATGTTCCAATATTTACCTGATTCCAGTTCTCTTTTTTTGCCTTAGTACAAAGCAGTAACAAGAGTTCTCCAGCTTTTTCTTTTTCAGTAATCATGGTTTTATCCAATATAATGCTGAACTCATCATCCGGAAACTTGTTTGAGTTTCGTAATTCTATATCCTTTTGTATTGCTTCTATTTTTGCTTGATATGAATTAATCCCTTTGGGAATTGAGTAAACTATACTGTCCTGCAGGGAGTATCTTTGTTTTGACCAAGCCGCCTTTAGTACGGAAAGCTTGTTTATCTCTATGTCCAAATCCATCTTCTCCTTTATTCTTGGATCTCCCATTGCCAAAGCTTTTATTTCCGCATAGTTTAAAACCACTTCATCTATGTCCTCACAGCTGCGGCTGACAGACTTGCTTGTCATTACCTGTGAAATAAACCGCTGCTTCTGTTCAACTATTTGCCAGAGGTAGGCATCGAAAGTGTCTTTTGTAACATATCTGAATATCTCTACTTCCTCGTTTTCGTTTCCCTGCCTTAGTATTCTTCCATCACGTTGCTCTATATCTGCAGGCCTCCATGGACAATCCAGGTGATGAAGTGCAACAAGCTTGTTTTGTATGTTTGTGCCGGTTCCCATTTTTGAGGTTGAGCCCAAGATTATTCTTTTCTCGCCTGTACGCATTGCAGAGAACATGAATTCTTTCTGCTTCTTTGTTTTGGCATCGTGGATTATGCATATTTCATCTTCCGGAATTCCGAGACTGACAAGTTTATTTTTTATATCATAATAAGCACAAAAACCTCCACGGTCATTTGGAGTTCCGACATCAGAGAATATTATTTGTGTACCCTTGGTTGAGTTGAATTCAACATATTTCTGATATACATTGTCTACCAGTTTATTTATTTTGCTTTCCGGTTCATCAGGTGCATTAGGGATTATTAATCGTGGATCAGTCCCAAACTGCCTTGCTTCATTTGTTATTTTAAGCATGTTATCTATTGAGGGGTCTACCAGTCCATTTCTGATTCTTTCAGCTCGTTCTGCAGTTTTCTGTACAAGCTCCTGCTGCAGCTCCGATGGCTCAGAAGTTACCACTGTAACCTTATCGTTTTTAAGTTTTGGTACAGGAAGGTTTAACATGTCGGCAGTCTGAATATCAGCTATATTTTTAAACATTGTCATTAACTCAGGAAGATTTGTAAATTTACTGAATCTGTTTCTCATTCTGAATCCACGACCTTCAGGTGCAAGTTCAAGTGCTGATACAACTTCACCAAAGTCCGCAGCCCATGCATCAAAGTTATGCAGCCCTTTTTCTCTAAGTTCATTTTTTTGCAGGAACTGCTGCATTATAAACATTTCGGTCATTGAATTACTTACGGGTGTTCCTGTTGCGAAGATAACGTTTCGTCCGTTGTTCTCTGAAATTATATAGTCGCATTTCATCTGCATATCCAGTACCTTTTTTGCAGAGTTCCCTGAAATCCTCGCAACGTTTCTCATCTTGGTAAATACACCGCCATTCTTGTAATGGTGGGCTTCGTCCACAAACAAGCAATCAACCCCCAGCTGTTCAAAGGTTAATACATCATCCTTGGGGGCATCCGCCAGCTGTTCTAACTTAGCTTCAAGATTAAACTTCATTTTCTCCATTTGCTTTATTGTCCACTTGTCGCCGTTTTGTTGCTTACAAGCAGAGACAAAATCAACTATTTCTTCTATGGTGTTTTTTATAATCTGGGTTTGCAGTTCAACCGATACCGGTATTCTCTCAAACTGGCTCTGACCTATGATTATTGCATCATAATCACCTGTTGCTATCCTTGCCAGAAATCTTTTTCGGTTTGCCGTTTCAAAATCCTTTTCAGTGGCAACCAGAATGCTGGCAGCAGGATATAGTTTTAAGAAGTCTGCTCCCTGCTGTTCCGTCAAATGGTTAGGCAGCACAAACATAGTTTTTTTGATTATATTAAGCCTTCTCATTTCCATGCAGGCAGCCTGCATGGTGAACGTCTTGCCTGCTCCTACAACATGTGCCAACAGGGTATTACCGCCGTATAGTATTCTAGCTACGGCATTTTTTTGATGTTCCCGAAGTTTTATGTAAGGACTCATTCCCGGAAATTTCAGGTGTGAACCATCGTATTCCCTTAACCTGATGTTGTTAAAGTTGGTATTATAGAAGTCAACATACTTGTTCCTTCTATCCGGATCTTTAAATATCCAGTCCCGGAATTCTTCCTTGATAGCATCCTGCTTTGCCCTGGCTGCTATTGTTTCATTTTTGTTTACAACATATTTTATTTTTCCGTCAGTATCTTCTACCCTATCCCTTACTACAACACTTCTCAAATTAAGAGTGTCTTCTATAATGCTGTAGGCGTCAGCCCTTTTGGTTCCATATTCTTCAGTGGCCTTCATGCTGTTCCATTGAAGTGACTTATTCTGTATTGACCATGAACTTGAAAAAGAATTGTAAGTTGTGTAGATTGCTGATTCCTTTGAGGTGTTATTATCTCTTTGATGAAACCCAGGTACCTTTAACAATTCGTATATAAATTGATTTATATCTTCGGTTTCAATCCATGTTGTCCCGAGCTTTACATCTATTTCAGAGGCATCCAAATCCACAGGTTGAACACTCTCAAGGGCTTTAATATTTATATAATAATCCGGATTATCCTTGGCATAATATAAAGCGGTTTTTAACTTATAGCGTACATCCCCAGAGAGATATTCATCTGCTGTTTCATATCTTTTTTTCTCTGGATTAAGGAATATAAGCCCTTCAAGTTCACTAATAATCTTTTTTTTATCAGCTTTATATATAGACGCCATATAATCCAGATCAACTTTTCCTCTTTCGGAAAGAGACGCTGCCAGAGCATCTACCGAAGTAGCGACTTTAGTAATTGTCTCATAAGGCCTGATTGTTTGTTTGTAGAATATATCAGCTAATGACTTAACCTTGCCCTTTTCATCAAGAACCTCAAGAGAAGATAATAAAGGCAAATCTGAATCCTTTTGAAAGGCCCTTAGATTTGCCGTACTGTTTATTATTCCCTGCTTCCCGGTAAATGTATTATATGACTTTAATAATTCCTCCTGATATGGTTTAAGCTCTTCTACGGTACAACCTTCTGTCTGGATTTCTATAACCTTTCTTAATATTTCTCTTATCTCACACATACCCCTGACACGTTGGGAAGTTTTTTCAGGAAGTATTACTTTAACCATTTTGGAATTTTCTCTATAGTAGATGTTTTCATCTTTTAATACATATGTATAGTTTTTGACTTCCGGCTCTGCAGGCAGATATTCTTCCTGATTTTCTTTTCCGGTATCAATAATTTCTATCCTGGCATGTAGTTTTTCAACTGCTCTGTCAAGAGCTTCAACCAAATTGAAATTGTCCTCTGCAACAAGGCTTATATATTTTCCATCACTTCCGAACATCCTGTTATCAAAAATCATTTTTCCAAGGAGCATATCAGGATTATCCAGATAATACTGATTTACAGGTACTCCGTCATCAGTCTGGCCAAGTCCCGTCCAAGCCGGTTCTTCATCCAAAATAATTGCATGGTCACGTTTCTGAAGAAAAATGATATCTGTTGTTACGTCTGTATTTGCTATCTGCTTGAAGGCATTGTTTGGAAGCCTTATTGCTCCTATCAGTTCGGCACGTTCTGCCAGGTATCTCCTGAAAGAACCGTTTGCCTTATCTAGAGTTCCTTTGCTGGTTATATATGATATAATCCCACCTGGGCGAATCTTGTCCAAGGTCTTTGCAAAGAAGTAATCGTGTATGTTAAGGTTGAGCTTGTCATATCTTTTATCATGTAGCTTATAGTCTCCAAAAGGCACATTGCCTACTGCAATATCAAAGAAATTATCTGAATAGTCTGTATCTTCAAACCCCTGAATCCTTATATCAGCCTTTTGGTATAACTGCTTTGATATTCTTCCGGATATGCCGTCCAGTTCGACGCCATATAACTTGGATTTATCAGAAATGTCCTCCGGAATTAAGGAATAAAATAAGCCGGTAGCCATTGACGGTTCAAGTATGTTTCCTCCTTTAAAACCAAATCTGTTCAGGGCTTTGTATATAGCTTTTATTACTTGCGGCTCTGTATAATGAGCATTGGGCGTAGATGCTCTGGCACTTCTGTATTCTTCTTCAGTAAGGAGTTCTTTCAATTCCTTGAACTCATTTTCCCAGCCTTTGGCTTCTTCATTGAATACCTGTGATACTCCACCCCATCCGGTATATCGGGTAAGAATACTTTGCTCTTGGCTTGTTGCAAGACGGTTTTCCTTTTCAATATCCTTTAGCAGCTTAATTGCTCCAACATTGGCTTTATATTTTGTCTTTTGGCCACCGACACCAATATCATCCGAAGGATTATATCTGTAGTTGAATTTCCCTCCAGTTCGCTCGGCTCCGTTAAAAATTTCCGAGGTGAACTTCTCAACCTCATTTTCTTTTGTCTCAATTAAATCAAATAGAGTTTGTTGATTCCGGGGTAAAAAATTAGAGCCACCATTTTCTGATGACTCTTTAACTTTGCCATTGTTATTATCTTTTATCTCGGAACTCTGACTACTTCCTTCATCACTATCTCCTGAGCTGTTTCCCTGATCCAGTTGTTGTAGCTTGCCAGCTCGGTAAAGTTCTCCGTATTCGGAACTGGATGCACTTTCTTCAACTCTTGTTGAACCTTGTCCATCATTTCCAATGCTTGATTGTCTATCTGATAAATTGTGCTGAACCATGTACCCTGTATTTTCAGTTCCTGCACTCTCTTCGGGTGATTGTGCACCAAGTATTTCACTGCCTCCGCTGCGAATATCCCTTCCGGTATCTTGTCCAGTTCCTGATTCTCGTCCGGTGATATCACCGGATATAATATCCCGTCTTCTCCCTCCCGGTACTCCGCTTTGGATATCGGTTCTTGCTTCTTTATTGTATCCGTCTCTTTGTTCTTGGCTTCCTGTATTTCCTCCGGTGTCTCCGGATATTCCACCAGCCCAATTCCTTCTATGTATTTGGTTCGCATTTTTACTTATCTCCTTATTTTCATATATTCGTGCCGGTCTTTCCAAAAGTCTCAAAACCTGTTTACTAATTTCACATATTATTGAAGCGTACTCAGTTGCTTGTCCAACGTCAAGCTGTTTCAAAATACCATCAAAATGAAATTTTCCTTCAATATCAAGTTTAAGCCTGCTATATACAGAATAAACTACACTATCTTGTACAAAGCAATCAAAGTATTCTCCCGGGTACTCATGTTTTTCTAAAAACTCAGTAAAAAGACTTTCTACAAAGCCCTCAAAATCCCTCTCTTTTTCTACACCTAAATATTCCATAATGTAGTTTTGAGCTGCATCTGATTTTATGGTGTAGCTATTAATTCTACTTGTATAGTTACCGTGTGTATCTGATATATCAAACAAATATCGTACACCTTTATTATCCGAGTCAAAAACCTTAATCGCCCTGCTGCCACGATTTATCCATCTTCCTACTCTTTTATTCCACGTATCCATGTCTGCAACAATAGTTGCATCAGGTCTTTGATTGTAAATAAGGACAGTTTCGTAAAAACCATACTTATATAACTTTCCTGAGAAACCTAGAAACCTTTTCCACTCGCTGTCATTCCTCGTAATCTGCTTCATAGTTTCATTAAACATTGTTTTGAAACTAGGCATTTTTTCAAAATCCTTTCCGTATTAATTATATAAATTCATGAAGTCTAATAAGAAATGACTATTTCTCTTACTAAATCTCTTGGTCATATAGCTCAATGTCTTCCTCGATAACCTCTGATTCAATAAACCTGGGATCATTCCTATAAATCCTTGCTTCAATATCAGGAATTGTGTCTTGTATTTTTTCTTTTATCTGCTTGAATATTTTGTTACTGCCATCAGCGTTATTTTCACTATCTTCAAGCTTTACGATTCCGCTATATATAGCCATCATTTCAGTCTCACTCAACAGCTTGCTTTTTCTCATAATTCCGGATCTGACAGCAAAGTTATCCTTTGCTCCACTATAGTTATCACTAAAGTAATTCCCAGAGTGAACACCAGATCCTCCATTGTCTTTTTCCCATGTGACATATTGATAACTATTAACCCGCTGCATGGAAGAATTTATACTTTCTGATTCACAGGCAGCAAGAATAACGTTATTGTATTCAGCTAAAACCTTATAATGTTTTAACCCTTCAACTTGCATAGGATCAGCTCTGGTAAAAATCCTTTCCTGCTCCTGAAGGTCATTAATAAGGTCTCGGATTAAATCTATTTCCTCCCGATCATAAGCCTGGTGGTATGTAATCGTTCCTTCAATACAATTGATATCACACAAATCTCTGCCATCTTTGGTTACACATATTTTTTCAGTATCCCAATTTCCCTCCTTTCTGCTGGTATTAACTGAGACAGCTCCATAACCCATCATTCTTAATCTGTAAATCAGCTTTGTGGATATAGCTTGCCAAATCGCAGTATTATCACCTTTATCCATCCGGAATTCCTCCTTTATAAAATAAATATAAAATAAAAAATAACCAGAAATCTGGTTATTTTAAGGTATCTTTATCATATTATAACAATATACATTTATATAATATACCTAAAGGAACCCTTACAGATATCGGTGTATCTGTATCTGTAGGGCACATCTTAAATCAATTGTCCATAAAACTGTATTCAATACTATAGTTACCATTTTTATCTTTGCTTTTATACTTTAGTTTTATTGGCTCCGGCATAAATTATATATACAGTTCTACTATATTATTTTTATAAAAAATCACTTCCATTTCAATTTATCTTGATTGCCGTGTTATCACAATGATATAATATAACGGAAAAAAATAGAATAAATAAGTATATTTCTTAAAAATGTAAAGTCATTTCATATGCCATATTAAATTGTAAATCAATCCTACTAAAAATCGACCACATCTGTTTCTCGTCTTTCTCTGTGTGGAGTATCGGACATACGCACAGCGAAATGTAAGTGATGCAATATAACCGGGATTTGTTAATTAAATGATCGGTTATATAATGCTATATCTTTTATATAGAGAGGAGGCAAAATAAAATCCATTTTTGTTTTACCGGTATGAACGACACCGTCCATACCAAATTTAATTATCTTAAATATTAAAAGGAGGTTTATCATGTTAAGAAACATTAATAGAAGGATTCTTTCTTATGTGATTGTTGTTGCAATGTTAATGTCTTTCATTCCCACAATCACTTTTGCAGCAGAACCAGAGGGCTCTCATCTGATTACAAGCCAGGCTGAAAAGCCTTCATCTGCGGGTGCCCTTCAAATTCTTGATAAAAACGGAGTTAAAACATTATGTAACAAAGACGGGAACCCTATACAGCTTCGTGGTATGAGTACGCACGGCCTTCAGTGGTATCCTGAAATAATTAACAATAATGCCTTTGCAGCACTCTCCAAGGACTGGGGAAGCAATGTAATCCGTATTGCAATGTACGTTGCTGAAGGCGGATATTCAAAAGACCCTGAAACAATTAAGAAAAGAGTAATTGACGGAATTGATCTAGCCATTGCAAATGACATGTACGCTATGGTGGACTGGCATGTGCTTACACCAGGTGACCCGAATGCAGACATATATAAGGGTTCAATGGATTTCTTCAAGGAAATATCCCAAAAGTATCCCAATGATCCGCATATAATATACGAACTGGCTAATGAGCCCAGCCCCAACGATCCCGGTGTTACAAATGATGCGGCAGGTTGGGTAAAAGTAAAGAGTTACGCAGAACCCATAATAAAAATGCTCCGTGACAGCGGTAATAAGAATCTTGTAATCGTTGGAAGTCCAAACTGGAGTCAGCGTCCTGATTTGGCCGCAGACAACCCCATTAATGATAACAATACGATTTATACCATTCATTTCTATAGCGGTACACATAAAACCTCGCCAGACAGTACAGACAGAGGAAATATAATGAGTAATGCAAGGTACGCTCTTGAGCATGGTGTAGCAGTTTTTTGTTCAGAATGGGGAACCAGTGAAGCAAGCGGAAACAATGGACCTTACTTGAAAGAAGCAGATGAATGGCTTGAATTCCTCAATGCAAACAATATCGGCTGGTGTAACTGGTCTCTGACAAATAAGAATGAAACATCAGGATCGTTTATACCTTTCATATCCGGCAAATCAGATGCCACAAGCCTGGATCCCGGAGATGATCAGGTTTGGTCACCAAAAGAGCTGAGTGTATCCGGCGAATATGCCCGTGCCAGAATAAAAGGTATAAAATATGAGCCTATTGATCGTGCTGAAAAAGAAGAGTTTACAACAAATGTATGGGATTTCAATGATGGAACGACTCAAGGTTTCGGCATAAACAGCGACAGTCCGGTTAAAGCTGACAGTATCACTCTTGCAAATGAAAAAAATGCTCTTAAAATCACCGGCTTAAATACCAGCAAGGATCTTACCGAAGGAAACTACTGGGCAAACGTTCGTCTTTCAGCTGATGGTACAAGCAATAAACCGAACATTCTCGGTGCAGAAAAACTTACAATGGACGTTATTGCAGATGCTCCTGCTACAGTATCAATAGCAGCCATACCACAGAGTTCAACCCATGGTTGGGCGAATCCTACACGTGCCATACAGGTTAAGCCTGCTGAATTTATACAGCAGGCAGATGGTACATATAAAGCTGTATTAACAATAACACCTGCTGATTCACCGAATTTTGATTCTATAGCAAAAGACAGCAAAGATAGTACAATGACTAATATTATTTTATTTGTTGGTGCGGATACTAATGTTATTTCACTCGACAATATAACTATATCAGGAAACCGTGCTGTCGTAGAAGCACCTGTTGAGCATGCCCCGATAGGAAAGGCAACACTTCCTTCAAACTTTGAAGATTCAACCCGTCAGGGATGGGCCTGGGATGCTGCATCCGGCGTTCAAAGTGCCTTGACAATAAAAGATGCAAATGGTTCAAAGGCTATTTCATGGGAAGTTAAATACCCTGAAGTCAAGCCCGTAGACGGATGGGCTTCAGCACCACGTATCATGCTTGCTGGAATAAACGCAACACGTGGAAGTAACAAATATCTTGCTTTTGATTTCTATCTTAAACCGACACAGGCCAGCAAAGGCTCTCTCTCAATAAATCTGGCTTTTGCTCCACCAAGCCTTGGTTACTGGGCACAGGCATCGGTTAATTTCGATATACCTTTAACAAGCCTGAGCAAAATGAAAAAAACCAAAGATGGCTTGTACCACTTCCAGGCAAAATATGATTTGGATAAAATAAATGATGGAAAAGTACTTACTGCTGATACTGTCCTCCGTGATATCACGCTCGTTGTTGCGGACGGTAACAGTGACTTCGCCGGTACGATGTACCTGGATAATGTCAGGTTCGAAAATGACAGCGAAAGTGAACTTAATAATGCCATTCAGATGTTGGTATCAAAAGGTATCATCAAGAGCTCTGATGTTAAAAAAATCAACTTGAATAAGAGCATTTCAAGAGGCGAGTTTTTGATGTGGCTTGTTAAGACTTTAGATTTGAGTGCAAAATATCGTTCAAATTTCAGTGATGTTCATAAGAAAGACAGCTACTATAATTCACTGGGTATTGCCAAAGCACTTGGTATTACTAACGGTATCGGACATAATAAATTCAATCCTAATAAGGCAATAAGCAGAGAGGATATGTTGGTATTTACCTTTAAAGCTCTGAAATTAGTAAATAAAGATTTGGTTAAAGGTAATGCTGACGATCTGAAACAATTTACTGATGCTTCAAAGGTTTCAAGGAATACTGTTGAAAGTGTAGCCACTATCGTAAAGAACGGATTTTATTCAGGTGATGCAAAGAAACTGAATCTAAAAGCATCTGTTCCAAAAGCTGAGGCTGCGTTAATGCTTTATAAAATATACACAAGTTTGCATAAATAGAAATATTGGATTAAATCACCTATCAAAAAAGATCTTCTGTACATATGTACGGAAGATCTTTTTGATGTTAAGCGAAATTATGATGGTTATGGTTTGGCGTAATCTGCTAAATCAGTAGGGTACATCATAAATCAATTGTCCATAAAGCTGTATTCAACACTATAGTTACCATTTTTACCTTTGCTTTTATACTTTAGTTTTATTGGCTCCGGCATACATGTTAAATATAATTCCAATATATTATTTTTATATAGGATAACCTTTTTTACTGTAAGCTTAAATACTTCCTCTGAATCTATTCCTTCTATCTGGTTAACAAGAGAATTTATCCTGTCTATGTATATCTGCAGCTTATCTGCGCTGCTATTTATAAGATTGATATCTTCAATATTTTTAATATCCGTTTTGACTTTATTCATCTCAAAGTCATACCTTTTATTCATTAAAACCATATCATCCTTAGATATGCTTCCCTCAATCATTAGATTAATTACTTCCTGCTTTTTACGGTTCAGGTCTTCTATTTTTCTTGTAAATGAATCTGTACTCTTTATATCAGTCAACTTGTTTGATTTCCTGATTTCCGATACCAACTCGGATTTTATTTTTTCCTTATTTGAATTTATTGAGTACAAAACACTTTTTACTATTTTACCCAGCACTATGTGATTAATACTCTTATTGTTGCAGCCAACCCGATTTCCATTGACATCAATCTTGAGACTGCCATAGCTTTTAGCCTGACTACATCTCCAAGCTTTGTAAACTTCTCCGTTTTTTAATTTTTTACTTTTCCCCACAAATTTACTTCCACACTCGCCACATAGTAGCTTTCCCGAGCACCAATATTTATTACTGTATTTGCTTTTTTGCTCCTTTGATGCTGATCGGTGACTGATCTGTTCTTGTGTTGCATCCCATAATTCCCTTGATATGATAGGTGTATGATGGTTTTTTATATATACGATCTCTTCTTCTCCCCTGTTGTATTTCTTTTTATGATTTAAGTAATTTGGAGTTATGGTCTTTTTTTGGGCCAGATCTCCAGCATATTTTTCATTTTTTAGAAGTCTTAAAATTACGGTATTTGACCACCTTTTTATATATCTTTTTGATTGTATATTGTCTTCATATAGCTCTTTTGCAATTACATGAGTACCTTTTCCTTCGATGGTGTACTTGTGAAAAATCAATCTTACTATTTCAGCTTCTTCCTCATTAACCGTTAAAGCGCCTTTATACAAGTTGTATCCAAATAGCTCACGTCCAAAAACAACACCCTGCTCCATTCTTCTTTTCTGTCCCCACTTTACCCGTTCGGATGTTTTTCTACTTTCATCCTGGGCAATGGCCGACATAATTGTAAGCCTCAATTCACCATCTCCGTCAAGAGTATTAATATTATCATTAATAAAGATGACACCTACTCCAAGCTCTTTAAGCATACGCGTATAATCAATACTGATCTTTGTGTTTCTTGCAAATCTTGAAATCTCTTTAGTCAATATCAAATCCAACCTTTTGTATTTAGCATCAGAGATCATCCTTTGAAATTCCATTCTATTCTCGGCCTGAGTCCCACTAATTCCCTCATCAGCATAAATGTCAACAAATTCCCAGTCAGGTCTATTCCTTATATATTCTTCAAAATACTTTTTTTGGCTCTGCAGTGAATTTACCTGGTCATCCTTTTCCGTTGAAACTCTGCAATAAGCACCAACTTTTACTTTCATACATTTACCTCTGATTAGATATAAAATAAGAGCCTACTTATAATTGCAAGCAGGCCGTTTTATAAATCAATAGCTATTAATTGCTTTAATCACCTGATCATATTGTTCTCCAGTCAGCAGCTTCTCTTTATACAGCTGCTTGATTACTCCTATTTTAAACTGGCGCATAAATATGCTACTTTCTTCTGAAGTAAGTTCAATCCTGTTATTTTTAATTGTCATACTATCAACCCCCAATACATTCTATTCAAAAGTAAAAAAATAGTTAATTTATTTTCATAGTACATCCACGCACTGGCATATAGAAACTGTATTCCAGTACATGGTCTATTGTGAAAACACAAAAATGAAATAATCTTTTTCGCCAATTAAAACTTTAATTGTAACTTTCTCGCAGGATTTAACCTCTTGCCTCCGCTCCGGTATTATCAGCAGCTATTTGTGCCCGGCATATTGCCATTATCCATGCAAACCGCCGAATGCCCTAGTGTTATTCCATCCCACATTTAACTATCGCTATATTTGCTTATATTTATATATTTTATTTTTGTGGTACTTCATGGTAATAAGGAGAAGCACATATGGAAAAATTAGAGAAAAATAATTGACAAATAGGTTTAAGTAGTGTTAAATAATACATAAAATGTAATAATATGACAATGCATAATTAGAACCCACAAATGATTTGTCCTCTTACTATAGTCAATGATTTATGGGTGAGTAGTGCAATAGCTTTTTTCTACTTTTTGCCCTTTATGATTTATATCACACTATAACTTTAGCAAATATACTTTTATGTATGCCGAGGAACTCTAAACTGCAAGCAATAATGCAATAATTCGAAAGGGATAGAATCACACTATTTTATCGCAATAGTAAAGTAATAATGATTTTGTTGACCATTAATTGTAATGATTAAAAACAGTGACTGCAGGCACTGTTTTAATAAATAATAATAGCTAGAGGGTGAATTAAATGACAATAGAACATTAAACTTGGTATCGCAAAGTGAGGAAGAAATCTGTGTTCTTTGTGATCACACTGATAGCCGCAATCCTTGTGATGGTGGTGATTGGATAGCTGAAGGTAACTGTTAATTGAATTTCAAAAGGAGGAAACATAATTATGAAAAAGTGGAAAAGTGGAATTTTAGGTTGTATGGTGTGCTTATTGTTCTTTAGTACTCCATTCCAGGCTATTGCTGCAGAAATAAGTAGTTCGGATGCTACTTCTGGTTCAGCGTCGGCTATAACGTTAAATGAAGTGGGCAAAAGTAATGTGCGGTTAGACCTTAATAAGAAGCAATCCCATAGAAGAAATGTCGGTAAATATAACAATATTGTAAATCATATGAATCAGTCTAAGCAGGTATATGCGAGCACTGCAGATGATAATTCCGATCCAAACGGTGCGAGTTATTTACCATTCAATGAAGCAACCGGAGATGCTATTGATACAGAGGGCGGCAGCAGATGGTATGGTGTAGTCGCAGATGAGACTTGTAGAATTACTACATTAATGGTAGCTAGTGATCCATCATCCGACTTTGATTTATATATATATAAATTAGATGAAGCTACTGGTACATTAGATAATATAGGTTATTCCTGTCAAGAAGCGGGAAATGATGAAAAAGTTGATTTAATTGTTAATGAAGGTGTTTATTACATACAAGTGAATGCATATACAGGAACAGGTACTTTTGGTTTGGTAAGTTACCAGTCAATTAACTACATCAGTAGAGAGATTAACGATACGATTGGGACAGCAACGGCGATCAGTAAGAGTTGTACATTAACTGATGCAATAGATTCACCGTTGGATATGGATATATATAAATTTTCTATTACAACTGAAGCATCACGAAAATCATTCACTTTGGCAAATCCGGAAAATTGTAATTATGCTTTATATATTGTAACGTCGGATAATTCTATATATTCTATTAATAGTGGGGTAACCTATTCGCTTGGAAATGGGGATTATTATCTTATAGTTACAACTTCAGATGGAACATATAGTAATGCAGCTCCATATACAGTAGCTGTAACAAATCAAGACAGTGTTCTTGGTGGAACAGATCTGCTGAGTTATAATGGATATCTTGTGCAGCAGGTAGGAGCAAACTATTATATAAATGGAAAATTAATTGATTTTTCATTCAGTTATAAATATGATATTTCAGCAGGTGCTGACTATCTTCATGCATCGATGACTTTAAGTACAAAAGCAAATACATCGGTTAAAAACTTTGCTGATGAGCAAAGTCTTGGAATATCATTTATAAAATATACTTCGACTTTTAATGGTTCAGCAAGAGATGTGGCATTATTCATTCCAATACAAAACGTTTCTTACACGTATTATAGGACGGCAAGTGCATCCCTCGCTCCCACCTATGTTTTTGATTCACGTTCTGTAGCAGAGGCATACCTCATCGTTGATGTAAACACAGGCAAAGTTATTGATTTATTTTCTCCTAATTGGTACTATGAAAGCAGTGCATCACATCATTCCCATGGAATTGGCGCTGTCTATGCAACAAGTATAGCACAATAGAGTTTACCTAAAAAAAGTATGTTCACACCCATAAAGGATAAGCTAATAGCTTATCCTTTATGGGTGTTGTATTTCGACTATTATTCTAAGATATGACCTTACTCCAGTTTGATGGACACGAAGAATCCCTATATAATAAAAAAGGGAGGGATTCAAAATGAGAGAACAAAGAACGTTTGACAAAGCATTTAAGTAGCTGTACTAAGGATTCTTATCCGTTGAAACAACTATCAGTAAAATGGCTGAGGAACTTCTATTAAAAACTCGCTTCATACTCAAAAGGCTGAAGCCCATAAAGCAAAGGGTCTGCATCAGCATCCCCTTCTGTCCATAGAACGTATGCTTCAAACCCTTTTTTAAGGAATTTAAGTATAATCATTGCCACAGCCATACTAAGGTATAACACCTGTATTTTTGATAATGCCTATGACAGTACAGTGGCTGCTTGTAATGTAACTCCAGATAAAATGGATTCAGAAATTGTATCATGATACCTGCAATTCTTCGTGAAATAAAAATAAGCATTACTTGGCTCTTTTGTAGCCTTCCAGCTTTCAAAAGTCTTCCACAATAATTTAGGACATATAACATTTAATAATCCAATAGTAAAAATCAATCCTATAATAATAAATGGAAATATCATTACTCCTTTTGGCATATATTTAACTCCCTTCCTTGTAATCCATATATTACCTTAATACTAATACTATATCTGTAATCAAATATCAATCACTACCACATTATTCATTTTTCAAAGAGATTTATTTGGACGCTTTTTATTCATTTTGCGAACTTATATGAGCGTAAAAAACCGCAACATTTAAAATTAACTGTGCGGTAATAGAATGATTATTGATAGATAAAGGATTACGACATTCGACACACCTTATGCAATCCTCATGACCTTTTTTTCCAAGGTCGCTCCTTATTTAGCCAACCCCGTTCCTCCCAGTATTGCCTTTCGACAGGAGAAGAGTCCAATCCGGCTTTGTGCATATTCGCCATCATAAAAAATACGAATTTTGTCTTTATACAGGCTCTCGGTCTTTCAACATATGCAAATTTTCGGGCAAACTTAATCATATCTTTTTCAATTTTTATTTTCTTATCCTCCTTCACACCAGCCCAGTTCATGGCCTGTACGTTAATGCCATAGCTTTTTATATAAGGAACACCCCAATAGAAGAGAGATTTTTTCACGTTCTTAATGGCCTGCTTAGCTCCTGCTCCAGCAGCAGTTGAAATAACAACTGCTTTCTTTCTGAACATCCACTCTCTTGGACAATGTGACATCCAATATGTAAACATCAGGTCAAGCAAAGCTTTCATGGATGCAGATGGACCCATGCAATAGTTTGGAGTCGTGAAAATAAGCATATCTGCCTTTTCCATAGCGTCGGTGATGATCCGCTTTTCCGTATAGTATGGGCATTTTGTATCATCTTCAATGCATTGGTAGCAGCCCATGCAAAAATGATTCAAGTCCCTTGGTAGGAAAAACTCTGTAATTTCGTCCTCCTTTGCAAGCTTATACGCCAATAACTTTCCTATATGATAAGTACTTCCCTTATGGTTTTGCCCATGTATCATTGTGATTTTCATGTTAAATTCTCCAATCGCATCACTAGAATTATCGGCTTAAGAAAATATGACCATTGTTTCGCATAATTTAACGATACCGATAAAAAGCAATACATTTATGATAATACTACATTTGGCATTTTTCTATGTCAAGTTTCAATTCTTACTGGCGACTTATGGACAAGAACACAATATAAATGGTTCTTTATACTTATGTAATCTTAGCTGGTATTTCAAAGCCTTTTTTAGTGAAATTTCAACGCATGGCTGACCTTCATATTCACATGTAGCCCTTCTCTTTCGGTTGCTTGGTATTTCGCTAATTTCATAATTCATATATTGTCTTTTCAGGTCTACCACCTAAAGAGAAATATCCCTCTTTTCAACATACACTACAAAACCACTCTGTTGCTTCTGCACTGTTGTCATATCGTCCATTTCAAAAGCTTTCCACTTTTGTTTTCTCATAATTTTACCTTTCTTCCACTATAGGCGGTTTCTATAAATATTACGAAGCATTATTTACCAAGAACTATTAAGTCACCAAGTGTTTTTAAATCCGTTTTTTTTATAGAATTTTTGCGATGGATAATCTTTTTCTGTGTTTAATATCATGCCATTTATTCCTTGCTCGTTAATATCTTCTTCTATTGCCTTTATAAACCAGCTACCAATACCTCTACCCTGCATTTCGTAACTAACGTAAAATTTATCAATATAATATTCAAAACCTTTTATCCATGGTTTTTTCATACCTATACTCAAGGCTACCATCTTATCATCTAATAAAGCTGCATAACCTATAAAGTAATTATTATTAATACAAATCCACACAATCCTTAAGCATTTGTTTTTTAATCTTTAATAAAAATAATTCTTCCATATTTCTTATCCCCCACAACTTGTTGTCTCTCTTTACATCACAATATTATCCGATTCTAATCTATCAAACACTATTACGTCAATACTATATTGGGAGTATATTGGAGTCAACAATTTTTTATTTAACTACTACCGCACTATTCAGTTCGCAAAGTCCAAAATTCTTCCGTCGCAATCTATTCAAAATGCGCCCTAAAATGGGCAGTAAAAAACCGCATTTTCATTTAATGAATATGCGGTAATAGAATAATTCTTGGTATGTAAAAAATGCGAACTAATGATACTTCCGACTATTCTTATACTCTACTCTTGCTTCTTTTCCCTTTTAAACACAAGCACCATCATAGAACCAAAGCCGCCCACACATTGAAAGTTAACAAGTTCCCAACCTTCTTTCCCATGTTGTTCAAGCACTTTATCGCTTTTCCTCTTTAAACTTTTTTCCGTATCAAAAAGACTATTAAAAGTTACTGTCGTATATTCCCACATAATTAACTCCTTTCAACTAATACCTATTCTTGGTTCATAATTTAAAACAGATGCCGATAAAAAGCAATGCATTACAAATAATACTACATCTGGCATGTTTCTAAGTCAAGTTTCAACCACTACCGCACTATTCACTTTTCAAAGATCATTTGTTCGCTATAGACTTATTTTGTGCAATAAAAAAGCACATCAGCTTAACTGAATGTGCGGTACATTTGTATTTGAAACTTTGGAGGCTTTGACCTGATGTTAGAAATTAGTGTAAAATTTTAGTGCTAACCCCATTGACAATGAGAACATTTTTCGCATACTTTATGAAAATCTTTTAAATTTTTAAACTTTTTACTCTGTTTAATCCATTGTATAAGTTCATCTGTTGTATCAATAGGCCCAATACTACCTGCGAAACAAAATTCCCAGCATAAACCCCAATCAACATCTTCTTCTCTTCCAGGGCAATACCAATAATAACTTTCATTACTCATCAGATGTCTCCCTTTGATTAATATTTCTACAATTAATACTATATCTAGAATAATACTAAGTCAAGTTTCAATCATTACCGCACTATTCAGTTTTCAATGTTCAAGCATATTGCGAATCTCTATTTTTTGATTTACTTGCAAACCAACATTATCCAGTTATAATTAATCTATAATCAGTCACTGGAGGTCTTATGAGACACACTATATTTTGGACACTAGTTCTTATATGTTTTATAATATCTATAATCTTACTTGTAGTATATGACGTGTCACTTGTTAAAAAGGTCTTGATAAATATACTAGGGCCCAAAAAGAATTTCCTATTATTTTTTTTACTGGAATACCTGCAGCTATTTGTTTCAACATATATTTCAAATTAAAAAATAGAAAGAGATAATATATCTCTAGTACGAAATTGACTTATATCCTCAACATGAGGAACATTTTATTTATTTTGCGACTTACACGAATTGTTTTAAGATAAATTTCATATTTATAATTTAGTAGTTCATTTTTGAAGGTAAGTTATGAAGAACTTTTACCTTTTCCGTGTGAGAAAATCTTTCATAATTTTATTATTAATAAGTTTGTTAGTATCTCTAATAGCTCTTTACTATTTTCACTCAAGTCATGAAGAATATATCCACTCAACTGTATCTTTAACTGAAACTCGTGAGCAACTTCTTGAAAGTTTTTCACTCTACATGATTTATACATACATCCAAGATTCACTAATAGATTACTATGGTAATCCTAAACAATTTTGGCAACATAGAATCATTGATATCCGAAGAGTGGAGATTAACTACCTTAATTATTATGAAATTACCGTTCAACTTCAAACTTTTGAAGGTGCTCACAATCCACCTTACGGGAAAGACACAATAACTTTTAGGACAAAAGAATACACTACTTCACTTAAAATGATAAAGTTTAAACATGAAGAAAATTAGCTTTCCCAATTGCTCGAATTAATCGCCCCTTTTGCGTCGTAATAGACTTATTTTGTTCAATAAAAAAGCACTTCGGTTAACTAAATGTGCGGTATTGACCAAAAATTGCCTTTCATAACTGCCTATTTGTTGCCAAAATTCTTCTTTATTAAAATCATTAGAATCTAACAGTAACGGAAGATTATGAAAAATATCTGCTAACATATTAATTTGTTTTAAATGCCTATATATAGTTTGGTAGTTATGGATAAAAAGGAAAAAGAGGCTTACTTATTGTTGTTACATAGAGATTTTGTAGAGATAAGAATTATATCTAATAAATACCAGCATCAATGGTGGAATCTCACATAAAACAATTATATCTTTTATACAGGATATTCCATATTCTAACATAAATCAATACCACACTATTTAGTTTTCAAAGAACATCTTACAAACTCCCCTTTTCACTCAGACTTCAGCTATATTACGAGCAAACCAAAAAAGTACCGCACTTTCGTTTACTGAATAATGCGGTATTTAGGAAAACCTATATTTAGTTGTCAACTTTAGAGTTAATTAAATTAGCGAATTAATTATCTTCATAAATATCATCTGCATTTACCTTTTTAAGGTTAAATTCCTTAATTATATCTTCTTTAATTTCATATAGTGCCTCTTTAACAGCCATTTTTACAGCACCTAAAATTATTAAAAATAAAGCTAATCCTCCTAGTATGTATACAATTAACTCCATTTATTACTCCTCCTACAATCAGGCTTTTTATAGCTAATAATACCATATATGTAACTTGTATACAATTAAATGTTACTGTATTCAGTTGTCAAAGTTCATCTATATATAATCGCATTCCCTCTATATTGCGACTTAAATTGCGCGCAAAAATACCGCATAACCAATTTAACTGAATTATGCGGTACTGATTTTAAAATTTTGTTTACTTTTATACTTTGCCGATTTACAACTGTAATCATTTTATAAGGTACAATGATTATGAACTCATCCTAATTCTGCTATTTTTTTTATCCACCAATCTTTTGTAAATGTAGATATAGGTGTTGATGTTATAACTAGATTTTTATTATCAGCGTTAATGTCAATAGTTTCACTTACACCAGTGTACACTAAATTAATGTACAATTGAAAAGGCTCTAATTTCCTACCTAATCCTTTTTGAAATTCATTAATGTCAATCAGATTTTGGCTTACAACTCTTTCAATAAAATTAAGAGCAGCCTTACCTCCTGCCATCATATACCACCATTCTTGAAACATAGGCCATACTTCTTTACAGCATTGTCTTAATAAAGGGCTATAAACTTTTGAAAACTCTGGAGGCATATATTCTTCAAAAAGAAAATCAGGGTTTTTTCCTTCTTTAATTTTTTCTAGCTTTAAGTTCACCATTTCGTCAAACCATTTTTGCCATTGTTCTCTTGTAGCCTCTGTATTTAAGAATTTAGATGGCCATAAAATTTCCATCCCCGTATATATTTGTTTGTCTATTAACCCATATGCACATCCAACATAAATAATGAAGTTTAATATATCATCTGATGAAATATTTACATACCAAGAACTCCTATAATTTGAATCCATCTATTTCATACTCCTTTCTAAATGGTGTAAGGCAGAATATCATTCTATTCTAATTTAATCAAAATTCCATATATACATACTACATTTGGAATTAACTAGAGTCAATGTATATCTGTCATCACCAGGTACCGCATTATTCACTTTTCAAAGTTCAGCTTTCTTGGTTCGTAATATTTTGCTATTACCACTCAATAAATTGTTTTACACCCGATACATTTACATCTCCATTCCATGCTCTTCTTCATCAGAGATTATAGACGAAGCATTGATTTCAGCTTCATCTTTGTATTCAATTGATGCTTCATCTCCCAGAACTTCATCCTGCTTGTTTAGATCAAGTTCAATGTTTAGTTCTGCCTAACGTGCTAGTTTTGTCTTATATTCTTCCTCGTAACGCCACGGCTTTTCATATTCTGCCTTTGCTGTTTCAAAGTCCTCGTACAGCTGTTCCAACTGATTGAGACATCTTTGTAATGCAGGCTCCATGCCTTCCAGTGCATTTTTTTTATCGTGTGATATTCCCGATTGGATTCCAACCAAGTTCAATTGTAATATGTAAATCAAACCCACTGGAATTCATTGTATTCAAGCTTTAAATCAAAGTCTTTATAGCTTCCGATACTTACCTGCTTCCAGTTCTCTTTTTTTGCCTTGGTACAAAGCAGTAACATAAGCTCTCCAGCTTTTTCTTTTTCAGTAATCAGGGTGTTTTCCAATATAATGCTGAACTCATCATCAGGAAACTTATTTGAGTTTCGTAATTCTATGTCCTTTCGTATGGCTTCTATTTTTGCTTCGTTTGAATTAATACCTTTTAGAATTGAGTAAACTATACTATCCTGCAGGGAGTATCTTTGTTTTGACCAAGCAACCTTTAGTACGGAAAGCAGCATCGTGGATTATGCATATTTCATCTTCCGGAATCCCGAGACTGACAAATTTATTTTTTATATCATTTGATATCACACAAATCTCTGCCATCTTTGGTTACACATATTTTTCAGCATCCCAATTACCCTCCTTTCCGCTGTTATTAACTGATGTAGCTCCATTTCCCATAGTCCTCAGATAATAAATTGCTTACCTGATATTGCTCCCCATAATAATTTTTCTTGGGTTCATTCCATTTTATTTACCTCCATTCATATTTATGATATAATGCATACATAATAAAAACCCCTGATATCAAGGGTTTTAAGTCATTAATTCAAATCGTCTTTTCGGTACAGATATAGGTACCGAAGAACTGGCCCATATGGAAATTATATCGGCAATTGTTTATCAACTAACTAGAGGTCTAAGTATTGAAGAAATTAAAAAGAGTGGTTTTGATACCTATTTTGTTGATCATACAACAGCAATATACCCTATTGCTGCTTCGGGTATGCCTTTTACAGCAACATACTTCCAATCAAAAGGCGATCCAATTACAGATTTAACGGAAGACCTTGCAGCAGAGCAAAAAGCAAGAACGACTTATGATAATATACTTAGGTTGGCAGATGATCCGGATGTTAAAGAACCTATAAAATTCCTCCGTGCAAGAGAAATAGTTCACTTCCAGAGGTTCGGTGAAACATTAAGGACAGTACAGGATAATTTAAATGCCAAAAATTATTACGCCTTTAATCCTGAATTCGATAAGACTACAAAGTTTAAGGAATCATAATAGAGCTTATTAACAGCCAGCGCCGAAAGACGCTGGCTGTTAGTTTCTAGTACATAAACTTTCAATACCCTCATAGAATTTATGTGCATCATGTATTATTAATTTATATTGCTCACCCTTATATTCTGCCAAATCTCCATAAAACTCAATTTTATCTATGGTCTTTTCATCTCTGCCAAGTAAAGTTACACTAGTATCCGGTGTTTCATTATGAATTTCATGTTTTTCATTTTTGTAATACTTTATTAAGTCGAAATATTTTATAACCTTACTTATTTTCTCCTTATCTTTGATGTTCAAGCCTATACTGCCAAATCCATTGATATTAAAAGCACCTTCATAAAGTATACTCCATTATAAAAATAGCTTATTTCTTTTCAATCGTGAGAGAATCAAAGTAAATAAGGGAATCTTGCTGTTTATTTTATTGATGCAAGGTCATTTACAGTATTAATAAAAGTTCGTACACCCTCAAAATCTGAAACACACATTTTAAATTCCATTATTCCGTGACATACTAATTTCTTTTTACCATTGAACTCGTATAATGTTTTAACTGAGCATGGACGGCAAGCTATACATTCAGTTAAGTTTGAAAACATTCGCTCTGCAAATTCAGGTGAAGTTTCATCAAGTTTTTTTAAGGTCTCTTCCATCATGTCAGCTTTTCTGTGCCAGAACTCAGGTTTACTGTTTGTTATTATATACCAACATAACGAATGATGCATAACATCGTTACTTGGATACAAAGCATATGAAAATCCATAGTCTGATGCCAAATATGTTATCTTATTACCATACTTTTCTATTTGCCTTTTGAATTTAAATGGCCTTAATGAGCGTAAAAAGCTGTCCATTTTTATTATTTCATTACGTATTTCGTTTGGTAGTAAAGAAATGCAACTTTCAAACTTCGGTTTCTGTCCTACCTCTACAGCCTCATTACTTGTCAAGGGTTTTGGCAAGTCGGAATTTGAGCGTACTATTGGAGGGGCTTCATCATATTCCGTAATACTTAAAGATTTAACTAATAAATTTGTACGTTTGGTACAAGATATTCTTAGCGTAAAGCCTATACTATTCAACTCTTTCAATAGTTTGGACTTCATATATTTTTCTTTTTCTGAATAAAACCGTTCTTCACCGTTCACCAATATTTGCATTGCGTCTAGACCATAAATTACAGATATATCAACAAATTCATTCATAGGAATATGGTTATAAAAAAATCTAGGTTTACAATTTGGAGCAACTATATCGTCAATCCGCCTGTTATCTGACCAAGGTGTTCCAAAATTTATATGTCCATTACCTAAAAGCAAGTATAATCCTGGAGAATCAATTTTGACAGATATGTCAATGCGTAGGGGCAACTTAAAAGTTCCGGGAATGTATACATAAGAATCTAAAGCCATGTTTTCTTTTTCAAAATTTGTAGATAACCTTCTCGTTGTTGTTATGTACAGCATTTCACTTTTTACATCTGTAACAACATGACCCTTTGATAAAATCGATTTAATATCAATATCGTATTTTTTCATTTCAACACCCCATAGGAATTGATATAGGCTACCAAACAATTGGCTCATATGGAAACTATAAAGTAAATTGTATATCAATTAACTGATATTATAACTCAAAGAATTTCCATGAATACAATTCTCCAGCCCATATTATAGCAATTTTTATGTAAATCTACAACGACAAAAATACTATTCGGAATATCCCTGCTCCATACACGTTGAATCTCATCAGCGTAGCTTTACCTTCATGATATTTCCATCATCCCTACTTTTTCAAGTATCCTTACAGATGCTATATTGCTTTAGAATGGTTCTCGGTATATAATCAGTCATACTTCGCTCATTTGGTGGGTTTCATTTAAGCGCAACAGGTATCCAGATTTCAACATTGCATATATTTGCTGCTTCATCCCACAAGATAAATTTTTCTATTGTAGGAAGACCAGATTTTTTATATTTGCTTTGCGGTAGAAACTCATGATTGATTCTTTGCCATACACTTCCCAGAATTTGACATGAAATATTGCCCTTTGCTTCAAATCTCAGCCAAGTTGCCGCTGGATAATTAAAAATATCAAGACCATCAATGGGTTTATCTTCCCATTCAATGCCACACATGTAGTCATTACTACCATCCTCACTAAAACCGAAACATAGCCCTAAATCGTAAATACGACCGGTCATTTTCTTTATTGACTCGCTGCTACCATCACTTTTTACCACGGCCCATGTACCGCCACCATAAGGGGTCGTACGTCTTACTCCGATGACATTAAACGGTGCTTTTTCAATAATTGTATAATCCATTTTATCAACTCCTTTAATTGTTAAGGTGAAGCTTAGACGACAATAAAATGTTAGTTTAACGCTGTCTTTTTTGGCAGATGTCGGCGTAACTCCATGTAAACGCTTAAAAGCTACACAAAATGCATCCGACGATTGATAACCGTATTTCAAAGCAATATCAATAACCTTTTCATTAGTATTCTGCAAATCATAAGCGGCACAAGTGAGCTTACGTCGGCGGACATACTCAGATAATGATATACCCGTTATCTGTGCAAACGATCCTTGAAACAAAGAAAAAGAACAAGCCGTAATTTTACTTATTTCTTTTTCGTTAATCTCATTGCTCAAATGATTTTCCACATAGTCAATTACCCTATTCATTCTATTTACCCAATCCATAGCTTCACCCCCTCAAGTACAATTATAAGGATTTTTCTTCTAGTTTACCCGTTATTTTTCGCAGATTTTATAACGGTTTTTTCTGAATAAAATATAATAACCTTACTTCTAAGTTTACAACAATACCAATCAAAAGCATTCATTTACAGATAATACTACATCTGGCATGTTTCTATGTCAACCTTTTAATCCTTAATGCACTATTCAATTATCAATGCACAACTTTTTTAGGACGAAATCGACTTATATCCTCAACATGAGGAACATTTTATTCATTTTGAGACCTTTAATTTACTTGTAAACCTTTCCATGCTATTAATAATACATATTAAGTTAGAATAACTAGGAGGTCATATGTTCACATGTCTCCATTGCCAAAAGAAAGGTATCAGTATTGCTCAGAAGTTATGTCTGTCTCTCTTCAGTAAATTTTATTCGAGTGTAAATGTAAATATTGCAAAAACAAAGTAACCTCACCTATTATATTAACCCTACTTTTCTATTTACTATGGGTAGCAGTATTACAATATTCTCCTTGGCAGAACGCTTTTTTATTAATAAGTTCATGTGTAGTCCTTATATTAGCTTTTATCTTTTTAATTCCACTAAAAAAATACCCTTACTAAGTTCGCAATAGACTTATTTTGTGCAAAATAAAAGCACATTCTTTTAACTGAATGTGCGGTAAAATAAGCCTACAAAACATAAACATTTCAAATTCTATTTATTCGTTATTCTGTGGCAATTCTTCTGGCAAAGGATTTCTAGTATATTTCTCATTCTTAAACCTCAAATCTGATATATTGTGTTGTTTATAGTTTTTAGTCGCTTCATTTAGAGATATTTTATTGGGTCCGATAATCTTATCCGGGTATTTTTGAGCAATCCAATCATATTGCCAGAAACAAACTCCGCAAATATCTGCAATTACTTCATCTTCACTCTCAATTGTATAATAACCGCAACAAGGACACTTTATTCTTTTCATATTTTCTCCTAGATACAGCCATTTATATGTTATTACCGCACTATCCAGTTGTCAATGTTCAACTTTCTTACTACGCTATCCCTCTATATTGAGAATTAAGTAAAGACGCAAAAAACAGCACTTCATTTCTTAGTAGCTCGATATAGTTTTGTAGTATTCCATTCTTTTTCTAACACAATATCAAAAAAACCTGCCTTCTTTAATACATCCATTTCATGCTCAATACAAAAAGGAACATCTATATGTAAACTTGCAAATGGAAGCTCTCTTTCAGAATATACTTGTTCAGCATCTTTTAATCTTATTTGTTCATCTACATAATTTTTTTCCATTATGTCCCCATTTATAAATGTTCCACCTTCAGTAAGGCAGCCATATATTTTCGAATAGATACTAATTTTCTGTTCCTCTTTAAAATGGTGCATTACATAACAGCTTAAAACTAAATCATAAGTTTGAATGCCATAATCTAGTTCAAGTAACGACCCACATACTGTTGTTAAAATCAAGTCCTTATGTAACTGCTTTTTTCTTAACTCATCTAGCATTTTTTCTGCAACATCAATGGCTGTTACTTTTGCATTATTTTTTATTCGTTCTATTTCTAATCCTGTTCCACATCCTAATACTAAAATACTACTTTTCCTAGTACACTTTTCTATATGTCGTTCTAACTCATCATAAAACTCTGTCAGACCTATTTCCCGAACAAATATATCATCATGATTTGAAGCTTCTTCATTAAAATAGTCTTCGATTTTTTTCATTATAAACCACCTTTTTTAATTATTCAGTAGCACAACTTATGAATTTTAAATCTAGCCAATTAATTACAAGTAATACTATATTAGGAATATGAATTAGTCAAGTTTATACTGTATACCGCACTATCCAGTTATCAATGTGCAAATTTTTTAGGACGATATCGACTTATATTGCGAGCTTAAATTAAACTAAGTTGCTAACTATTAATAGGTAAAAGTAGCTCCAGATTGTATGAAAATTAATATTTAGATTTGCATTTGTGTTAAAAATGTGTAATATTTAGAATAGGACTAACAAAAGGAGTTCATTATGAGTTTTATAATAATATTTGGATCAATTATTCTTTTAGGAAGCATAATTTCTATCCTAATTATATTTAAATGGAACTCTTCATTAACAAAAAACTATAATTTACGCTGTACAAATTGTAAAAGCATTTGTGATTCTGATTATATAAAAACTGCGGGTAATATTAAAATTGCCATTATTTATGGGCTAAGAATTAAATGTCCGGCTTGTTCAGAAGAAACTATTTTTGAAGCAGTAAAAGTAAACAAAGATAACCAAGTTATGAAGTAGCTTTTCTTAATGTGCCCGCCAGCGCCGAAAGACGCTGGCTTTCACTCTCTTTATCTATTTCTTCTGATCTTAATCACTAATTTATTTTGTAAAATTAACCTTAAAATATCAAAAATATTTCTATCTGCAACCCTGTTTTCTATCTTTGGTTCAGGCTTTGAAATAGCTATATCCGCCATTCTCAATATACTATCAAATGAACCTGCTTTAGCTATAAATCTTGATGTATGGCAAAAGACCGCATCTTTTATGCCAATAATACGGCCCAGTTCCTCTTCTCTTTTCCCAGCCCACTCCTCTGGAAGACTTTTTCTGTCCCTACGTACTTCACCGTACTCACGAACAGTTTGTATATAGAAGCCTTCTTCCTTTGGATAAATTACAAAGAGAACTTCTTTATTTATATCAATTTCTTTTAATGTACGTTCCCATGGATAAGAGTTATCTAATATTAACAGTTCCGGCCTTGTACGATTATTGTAAGCCTCGATTACAAAAGTCTTCGCTTTAAGTGTTGAAACCTTTTGATCTATTAAATTTTCCAGTATATCTTCCGCAAAACCTACTGCGTCGTTAAAGGCCGCATCTACTGATTCGGGGGAATCCCATGTAGGGTTATAGCCACCAATAATAGAGGATATGCACATAGTAGGAATGATGTTCTCTGTTGTTCTGATACCGTTATCCGCTGCATCAATTCCCTCTATCAGTACCGCATCTACATATCTGAAAATAATTTCAACTTCATTTTCAGATACTTCAGGGTGCTTTGATAATATCCCTTGCCTTCCGAACTTTCTCCATATCAGTCCGCAAGCAGCGTATGGAGTACCATTGTCCCGGTACTCTTTTTCCAATTGATGATGGTCAAACTCACCATTACCAATATCATATATTAAATCCTGTTTTTCAAGTATCTCCGGGTCTCTGGTTCTGGTCAACTCAATTTCAAATATTTGTTTGAGTATAGCCGTTGCCATTACTTCATCAGCATGAAATTTACCGCTATGAGTTCCTACTTTCTTAAATTCTTTAATTGTATCCACAATAATCCTTCCTTCGGGAATTTTATTAATGCAATTATTTTTACATTATTTTGTTCTAACAAGGTTATTTTGATTCATAAAGAAAAAACAAGGTGCTAGTTTCCTTCTAGCACCTTGTTTTTTACTCATGATTTATGCGTTTTATTTATTTTAATAAATTGGACCTAATATCAATTTTTTTAACAATGCAAAGTCAATGGCATCCACACTGTTATCAGCATTCATATCCATTACATGGAAAACCTCCGGGGTGACAGTTATCTTTCCCAGAAGATATTGCTTAAACATTGCAACATCAAGAGCATCTATCATATTATCCCCGTTAATATCTCCCATAATACCTGTGCCGCCTGTGCCCATTCCGCTCATTATTGCATCAATAATTCCTTGTTGTGTTACAGTCATGGTTTTCCTGTCAAGCAAACCAAATCCATAGGCTTGGTTGTAGTTATTATCCCAGACAATGGGAACACCGCCATATTTTTTGCAATACGAACAAATTGTTTTAGCAAATATCTGACGATATTTATTATTAGTAGAATCTGCACTTGTTTTATCTACTGCGCCCCATTCGCCCACAACAAATGGGTATCCTTGTGTTACGAATTTATCATACATGGCCTTAAGCTGGGAATCCATATAGTCTTCCTGACCCCAGGTTGATTTTCTGTAATTGTCTGTAGCCGTTGCTCCCCACTGTGTTATTGTTCCTGAATTATCTCCACAAAAATCCCATGGCGAATAATAGTGAACAGATATCATTATTCTCTTTTCTGAGCTTGGAATTGTAGCAGACCTGTAGGTGTCTGTCGGTAGAACAAATCCAAAGTTGCCTGTTGTATAATCAATATTGGTATTCCAGCCGGGAATCAGCAACCACCTTGCACTGTTATTTCCGCTGGTTTGTCGTACGGTGTCCACAAATATCTGATTATAGGCATTCAGATTTGCATAGTATGTAGGGTTTGGATTGCTATAATTACCGTCAAATTCTTCGTTCATAGATTCAAAAATTAAATGCTCATCGTAATTTACAAATGTATTTGCAATCTGCTGCCATACTTTTTGATATTTAGCTTTAATAGTTGCCTGATCATTGGAATTTACAAGCAGCCATGAACCGGTAATTGTGTTATAGCCGTCTCCATGCATGTTTATAACTACATACATGCCCTCATTGAAGGCGTAATCGACAACTTCTTTAATTCTCGCCAGCCACGCAGCATCAATTGTATAATCCGGTGCAGCCCCTATTTTTTTTAAATATGATATTGGAATACGAATTGTTTTGAAGCCCAATGACTTTATTTTAGTAATAAGAGCTTGTGTGATTTTAGGATTACCCCAGGCATCTTCCCATGGCATACCGTCAATATTAGCCTCCATCTGATTTCCCAGATTCTATCCGGCGCCCATTTCCGAAACAATTTGAGATTGGTTTAATTGATTAAAATCGTTTGTCAGAGATGCAGCCGATACTCCTGAACTCAGACTGGAAAATACAGTTATCAAGGTAACAACCGCAGCCAGAAAAAATAATTTTAACGATTTGGATTTAAACATAATAATACCTCCTTTTCTTAATAATATATTTATACTCTTAAATTATTTGTAAAAAAATATTATTTTTGGTACTAATTTATCATAAAATTTTATACTTTCTAAAATAATGATTATAATATTTATAAGTTATTGCTTATACTGCATCTAGCAAAAAGCACAAAAGAAGGGGTAGGCAGCCTTTTCGCTACCAACCCCGTTTTTTCGATATACTCTTATGTAGTTTATTCTAAACACACTTATGTCGAAATAGGAAGCGAATCAATTGTCCCCAACAAGTACATTTTCAGATACAAATAATCCATACTGTCTATAGCACCGTCGGAATTCAAATCTCCCGCCTTCTGCCAATATGAAGAGGGCATTGAATTGGTTATCTGTAGAAGATAACTTCTCATGGTACTGTAATCCAGAACATCCACAATACCGTCTCCGTTTACATCACCATAAAGAAAAGCAGGTGCCGTGTTTGGCTTAACAATAACTGTATAATTCACAAAACTGGAAGACCCCCCATTAGTTCCAAGCCTCACAACAGAGCCGGAAGTAAAATCCTTTTTGTACAGGTTGAAGATAATTGTGTTATCATCGCTTATTGTTTCTCCTGTTTTTGTCCAGTCGCTTAGCCATGACGGGATACTGGTAATTCTTGAATCCAAACCAATATAAACCGAAATGTCCTTTTTTGCGGTAAAATACGCTTCCTCAGATAAATAGCTTTTAGAATCACATGCAGTCCTTATCCATTCCGAACCTGCAACACTCTGAGGAATTTTTGTATATTTATATGTTCTATCTCCATAAACTGTATCACCAACTTGCAAATTCGATTGTATGTACCAGTCAGCTGCATTGTTTGAATCGTTGACCCTTAGTGATTTTATTAATTCTCCATCCCCTGTTGAAATATTAGGAGCCGGTGGCGTTGACATACCTTCGCCCAGATAATAATCAGGGTAAACAGAAGACAGGTAGCCCTTAACATCTACGGAATTCCTGTATGCCGGGTTATGCATCAGGGTATATATCCGGTAGTTCGTTGGAATGGTTGTAGTGTAAATACGAAGCTCAGTATTGTCTGTGGTTTCAAGAATTACTTCCTCACGCCAGTCACTCATAATGTCACCATAGAAAGGCGGTCTGCCTGCATATGTTGACTTAACCCCCTCCTGATAAACAGAGTATAACCGATTGCTGGTTTTTGTAGTGTAATTCCATTTGTTGATTGCCGCATTAAAACCATTTGAGTCAACACCTATAAAAAATTCCCGGAGCAAATCCCCATCCCACCATATACTCAAGAATGGAAAAGATTTTTCTGTTCCGATAGCCTCACCCTTACAGTTGTATAAATTCTCAAGTGTAGACCAGCATTCCATCCCCTTGTAGTTTGGATCAATATCAGCGCAATCCCCTCTTCCTACATCACCGACTGCGCTCATATACATTTTTTTAATCATGGTACCATTATCAGCGTCATATATGGCCGCCCCTAAAAGATCCTTGTTGTTTTGCTGTATAGCATAGCATTCCAAGCCGTCCCTTTCAGGGTCAATATCCCCTATTATGAACCGGTCTCCATGTTCAAGTTCAGTGGCGTAAAGCAAGGTTCCGTTATCATCCAGCATTGAACCTCCCCAGGATATTTCATCTTTACCGTCCTTATCTACATCTACTGCACGTATAGCGTGGAAATCAGGAAAGTGCTTACCCGACGGAAGAGTTTGATTCCGGGCATCCCATTTCCATCGCTGACTAAGCTTTCCATCCTTGAAATCCCACGCTTCAACTTTCATAACGTTACCGGGGCCTCTTGACATTACTACACTTGGGTGAATGCCGTCCAGATATGCAACTGTCATAAAAATAAAGCTTGCACGGTTCCCATAGTCATCTCCCCAGTCTGTTACTTTTCCTCTTGCAATAAAATCTGCTCTGCTTAGCTCTTTACCTGTCATTCCATCAACTACAGAAATAAATTCGGGGCCTGATAGAACCTGGTAACTTGTTGATGCTGTATTACAATAGTTAGTTACCCCGTCATTATTTGTGTCCCCGATTAAGGTACCATCACCAAATCTGGTGCTTTCACCGGTTTTTAAAAGGACTTCCGCCTTTCCGTCACTATTTAAATCCGATACAATCAAAGGTGAAGTCATGGCTGTGTTATATGTTTCGATATTTGGCCCGAGATCAATACGCCATAAAAATGTTCCGTCTGATTTATAGGCCTCTACCTGCACAGGAGACCTGTCCTCATTCATACGCTTTACTATATAGTCATATTTTCCGTCCCCATCAAGGTCACCCACATTTACATGCATTGTATAATATCCGGTGGGAAGGGATTTTAATTTTAAAGGAATATACTGTCTGACAGGAGTATTTGCAGCCAAAGTATACTGTTCACTTTCACTACTCTCAATTCCGTTTAAAACAGTTTTTACTGTATAAGTGTTATCCTTTGTCGTATCAACACCGTTATCAACATAATTTGTACTGGATATAATGGGTGAGCTATTGAGTTTAACTTCCATGCCACCGGCTGTTTTACGGTAAAGATTGAATGCAATATTACCGGGTTCTATCCCAAGAAGACGCCAGCCCACATAAACCTTCCCATTTCCCTGATTAATAGCTACAATTCCCCTATCCAGACGTTCAAGCTGTCTGCATGGAATAGTTGTTGATGCTGCATTTACAGATTGCGTCCCTATACCGGCAGCAAAAACGGTACTGATAAGCAAAGCAGCCAGAGTAATGCATACCTTTTTAAAGTACTTCATTATTATCGCCTCCATATATTGGTCATCAGACAAATTTCTATAAAATTGTAAGTTTTATTATTGAAAATTTAGATATGAGTAACTGCAAAAGATATTAATCTAATTTTGAAATGTAAAAATATATTATTTATGGTTTGAATTTATCAAATTATACTTAAAATGTCAATAGACTTCTACTTAATATAGCAGGTAGCCAAAATTAACAACCAATTTCAATATAATTACCTTCAGGGTCAGCTATCCAAAAATTTCTTTGTCCCCACTGTTGGGTAACTGGCTCACCTGTCAGTGATTGAACACCAAGTGCCGTTAGTCGTTCATATTCTCTATCCACATCAGCTTTAGTAGGAACACCTATTCCAATTTCCATTGTCTGATTAAATCCTTTTGGTGGGTAATAAGGTTTATTCATAGACACGGCAAATTGTTTCCTATCGAACATAAACAACCCGCCATCTTTTACTTTGAAACTTGCAAATGGTCCTCCGTCCCAATCTGTTTCAAAGCCCAGTATATCTCTGTAAAACGCCACCATCTTTACGATATCTTCAACAAATAACCCTGTATGTACACTGCCAGACAAAATACCCATACAAATATCACTCCTATTTCAAATCCAAATTATTATTTATACTTCGAAATAAAACATAAATAACCAATTTATTTTATACCAATACGCATTCTATAACAGAAGTCAATATTGAATTCTTTGTCACCAAATATTTCAAAGACTTTTTCTTTATAACTGTCTATCTCAGGAGTAATAGCCTCAGGTATTTTCCTTAAAATACTCTGTAAGCCGCCTTGACTTAAAGCAATATTAATAAGTCTTCTCGCCGTATATTTTTCAGTATTTTTAAAAACAATCTCCCGGGTATATCTAAAATAACCACAGCTCTCAATATTTAATAAGTGCTTATTTTTATCCCATCTAAAATGATTATCTTGCAGCTCTTTATTTTCATTTTCAATAATACTTACTTTGTTAAATAATTTTTTATATGACTGTTCAACCTCCCAATGACTTATAGGTGGCCAATCACAGTCAATTGTTGCAAAAATACCATTTGGAGCTAATATTCTGTTCACTTCACTAAGTGTTTTTTTTGGTTCCATCCAATGAAATGATTGCGAACAGATAACAACATCAGCAATGCTGTCAGACAGACCGGTGTCATGAGAGTAGGCTTTAACAAATTCGACTCCGCATATTTGCTTTGTTCTTGCAACATTAATCATGTCATCGCTTGGTTCTATTCCGATTATTTTACTGCAATTATTTTCCCAAATTAGTGTAGATAAACCGGTCCCACAACCTAAGTCTACCACCAAGTCAGGTATTTTCCCTAAATAGTTCTTAATTACATTAATCGGATACAAAGGTAACTGTGGTCTTGCAGTATCATATGTATCAGCAAATCCTAAAAAACGCTTGGCGTTTTTTATACTAGTATCACTCATTTACTTTCCTCTTTCATCGTAGTATTTTGGGGTCTGTAAATTCCGGCACACCTTGTCTTTTCTCCCCCACCATCAAATTCTTTTTTCTTGTCTGACTCTTTTATTATTTGTAACATATAAAGCCCAATATTATCAGTGCTTTTTGTATTTACTATCTGGTCTATAAAAAATACTATGTAAGTATCTTCATCAGTTGTAACTGTGTATCCACATCTTAGTTCACTCTTCTTTACACCTTCATTTTTTGAATCAGATGTTATTACGGTGCCCTCATCCCTTGATTTCATTTTACCTTTATAGAATTTCATTATGTATTCAATTCCATCATCAATATCTTTTGCCTCTTTCAGTGCATTGGGAGAGAACATTTTTTTCAGTCCCTCCTTATCTTTCTTTTCTATTGCTTCAATTATATTTTTAAAACGTGCATCGGCGGTTTTTTCATCATTTCTTATAAGCCTAGAGCTGAAGGATCCGCACGATGACAACCCTAAAGAAAGTCCGATAATTGTTGTAAATAATAATATTTTTTTAATTTTCATAATAATCCTCCCTAATTTTTCCATTCAAATTCAGCAATATGTTTATCTGGGTAAAATTTCCATGGATAAAATCCATCATATTTTTTATAGAAAGCTTCCCACATATCCAAATGTCCTGAAAAGTCTATAGTTCCTACTGAAATAAGATCTTCCGCTTTTTTATCTGGGTAATTTGGATTAAATCCCGTGCACCACCAATTTTTCTTCTTTGGGTCCCACTCGAAAATATTGTTTCCTTCTTTATCTCTTAAAGATAGTGTCATTGGCATGGCATTATCCACATCTGAAAACCAATGGGGTTCTCCTCCGGTATATATACCTATCTCTGCTCCTGCCCCAAGATTCAGATAATCTCCTTTCCATAACCAAACAATATATTCTTTTTCCCCAACTTTATAATCATATTTTTCTCTTCTCATACTGGTAGCAAAATCAAAAACAATATCGTAAAGGTCATTGTAACCGCCGTATTGCTGCAGTGCATCTTGTTGTGCATGATAAACTCCATTTTTGTCTCTGTCAAAGCCACCTACGTCAAATAACTCCTGCCAAGCTCCACTTTGAGTTTTCTTGACAAAACTCTTATATAGAGAAGTATCTTTAGCAGCATCCATTATTTTATCGTTCCATTTCATATTATCATTTTTAGTAAAATTTTCATATAGGCTTCGGCCAAATTGTATTCCAGATTTCCCAGTTTCTAGTACTCCTTTTACAAATGCCAAGGGATTCTTTTTAACTGTTTGATAAACTTCTTTTTTTGCAAAATCTACTAATTTACCAAATCTCTTCTTAAGGTTTGAAAATGCTCCCGTTGCTTGCTTTGCAACACTCTTTGCTTTCTTTATAACTTTTGTTCCTGCCTTAGCACCTAATTTAACCCCTTGCTTTACAACATTTAGTGCTGTTTTTAAACCCTTTGCCCCTAGCTTCGCACCTTTTTTCACTAAACTGCCTACAGATTTTAATCCTTTTATTCCTTGCTTTACTCCGTGTTTTACTATTTTTCCTAACGTTTTTATTCCGCTGGCCCCTGCTTTAGCTGTATGTTTTACTAGGTTTCCAACCGCTTTTATTCCGTTTGCCCCTGTTTTTGCTGCGTGCTTTACTATATTTCCTACTGCTTTTATTCCGTTTGCTCCTGTTTTTGCTGCATGTTTGACTATATTTCCTACCGCTTTTATTCCGTTTGCCCCTGTTTTTGCTGCATGTTTGACTATATTTCCTACCGCTTTTATTCCGTTTGCCCCTGTTTTTGCTGCGTGTTTAACTATATTTCCAACTGCTTTAATTCCGTTTGCTCCTGCTTTTGCTGCATGTTGAACTATATTTCCAACTGCTTTAATTCCGTTTGATCCCGCTTTTGCTGCATGTTTAACTGCATTGCCTACTGTTTTTATACCCGATGAACCAGCTTTAGCTACTTTTTTTACTATATTCCCTGCCAGTTTACCAGGATTAAATCCAAACCCCTGAATAACTCTAGCGTTATGACCTGATTGTGGTTTTGGAGATTTTGGGTACTGAAATGTGTTACTTTTGGAGCCCTCTTTTTTAGCCTTACTTCCCATAATATCTGCTTCTTTTTCAAGCTCATTATCATGGCTCACAAGTAAATCCGTTTTCATTTGTATAGTAGGGCGTACTTTCCCCTGCATTTGCTGTACAGCGTGCCAACCTTCATGAGGAAGATGTTTTTCCTGTCCTGGAGCAATATGTATATCACTTCCCTGTGTATACGCCAAAGCTCCAATTTGCTGTGGTTTATCAGAGTTTTTATGAACTTTTAGGTCTGAGAGGTCAACTCCGGATAACTTTTCAAGCCCTGTCCGCAAATTATTGGGCATACCGGTATTTGAAGATGCCTGATTTTTGTTATTTGAATTTTTCACAACTTTGGAATTTATACTACTTCCATCCAACTTTCCTTGCTTTTTACGGAGTATTGCCTCCTCTCTCATGGCTATTGCCTGCCGGTATCCAATTATTGATTGTATAAATATAAATTCTTCTCTGGATATGGCATTCGGATTACTGACCATTATCTGAACTAATTTCTTGTAATCCGTTGTTCTTACATTTTTTTTATTTGCAGCCGGCATATTATTCTTTTTACTGCTATTCAGAGGATTTCTGTGCAACGATTGGTCAGGTTTTTTTAATAGCATCTTAGTCTGCATTAGATCACTCCCAAAAAGTTTACTCAAATATAAGTAAATTTTTTGGGGCTTCTAACACCCGGATTGTAAAAAAATATATACCACGCTGATTGAGTATTGGCGTACTAGCCGGAAACTCGACCATAGTTTTACTTTTAAAGGTTTATTTTTTTGTCTTGACAGCTATACTACTACGTGATACTATATACCAGTAGTAAGTAATACTGAATATCAGTCATACAGAATAGTAATAGGAGGTGATTGTGCTGGATAATCTAACGGAAATGCTCAAAGGCGTGCTTGAGGGCTGTGTACTTGAAATTATAAGTCGTGGCGAAACATATGGCTACGAAATCACGCGACGGCTTAATGCTCTCGGCTTCTCCGATGTTGTGGAAGGAACTGTCTACACCATTTTGGTGCGGCTTGAGAAGAATAAACTCGTGAACATAGAAAAAAAGCCCTCCGACATGGGGCCACCGCGCAAATTCTACACGTTAAATGACTCAGGACGAGAAGAACTGAACCGATTTTGGGAAAAATGGGTATTTGTTTCGTCTAAAATTAACGAATTAAAGGAGAAAATATAATGAATTTCTGGGAAATGATTACAGGAAGTGACATGACTAAAGAATTGAAAATCTTTGAAGTGCGAGCCAAAAAGCTACCGGCTGATTATCAAGAGGCATGGGAAAAAATCAAGATAAACCTCTGGCCCCACTCAGACTTTACCGGTCGCAACCTTATGCCAATTCTTGATGGTGTACTTGGCCTACTGGAAGAAACGGCAGCGGACGGTCAGAATGTGGAAGAGGTTTTGGGCGACGATATCAAAGGCTTCTGCTCCGCACTGGCCGGCGAAGAAGGAGCAAAGTCTTTTCGTGACAAGTGGCGCCAGCAACTTAATAACAATATTACTAAAAAATTAGGTAAATAGGAGGATAAAATGAGAATACAAGATATCATCGAAGGTAAAAAAGAGTGGAGAGCACACGTGGCACGTGTCAAATCACTCCCGCAAGATTATCAGATTGTTTATAAAGAGATTCAAAAATATCTATTTAAGGTCGGTCCTGTTGAGCTAACTGAAGGGACAGGGTTGCTATCGGGGATTATCGATCTTTTTGAAGAGGGTGCGTCCCTGGGGAAAGGCGTGCTCGAAGTGACGGGTAGCAACGTAGCGGCATTCTGCGACGATCTAATCAAAGATTCAAAAACTTATGCTGACATTTATCAGGAATCTGTTGACCAGGAAGTTTACAAGGCCATAAAAAAGGATACGGATAAAACAAAGTAAAAGGGGGGATATCTGAATGGAAAAAGCAATTCAAGTAAAAGGACTGCAAAAGTCCTACAAGAAACTTCAAGTTCTAAAGAGTGTAGATTTTCAGGTAGAAAAAGGCAGTATTTTCGCCCTGTTGGGCTCCAACGGTGCAGGCAAAACAACAATTGTCAAAATACTCTCAACACTGCTGAAACAAGATGGCGGGACAGCCGTCGTCAATGGCTTTGACGTTGCATCAAAGCCCGACAATGTGCGTCAGTCCATCAGCCTGACCGGGCAATTTGCCGCCGTGGACGAGATTTTGACAGGACGTGAAAATCTTATATTGATAGCCAAGCTACGTCACCAGAAAGATCCACGCCTTGTTGCCGACAATTTGCTGAAGCGCTTCGGACTGACTGAAGCCGCCGACCGCAGGGTGTCTACTTATTCGGGAGGTATGCGCAGGAAGCTAGATATCGCTATGAGCCTTATAGGAAATCCGCAGATTATCTTTCTCGACGAGCCGACAACCGGGCTTGACCCCGAGGCACGCATAGAGGTTTGGAAAGTTGTAAAAGAACTTTCTAATGGTGGCACTACTGTTTTTTTAACTACACAGTACTTAGATGAAGCCGAACAGCTCGCAGACAGAATTGCCATTCTTCATGAAGGAAAAATTATCGCAAACGGTACACTTGCTGAGCTGAAAAAACTATTCCCGCCCGCAAAGGTGGAGTATGTGGAAAAACAACTGACATTGGAGGAGATATTCCTCGCAATCATCGGTAAAAAAGGAGGAAAAGAAAATGGAAACAATTAATAAACACTTTTTTAGTGATATGTGCGTAATGTTAGGACGTTCCATGCGCCATATTTTCCGCAGTATGGATACCATTATCACGGTGACTATCACTCCGATTGCAATGATGCTGCTATTCGTTTATGTGTTGGGCGGAGCGATTCAAGCCGAAACAAACAACTATGTGAATTACTTGCTGCCGGGCATCCTGCTGATTGCCATTGCAAGCGGCATATCCTACACGGCTTACCGCCTGTTTATGGATATGAAAAGTGGCATCTTTGAGAGATTCCACTCTATGCCAATCGCAGGTTCATCTGCGCTGTGGGGACATGTGCTGACCTCATTGGTATCAAATGCGATTTCAGTTGTTGTAATCATAATTGCAGCGCTGATTATGGGCTTTCGCTCGTCTGCAGGAATATTGTCATGGCTTGCCGTGGCAGGTATCCTGGCGATGTTTACGCTGGCCTTGACATGGATTGCGGCGATTGCAGGACTGTCCGCAAAATCCGTGGACGGTGCAGGTGCCTTTTCCTACCCTCTTATCTTTCTTCCATTCATAAGCTCGGCCTTTGTACCAACCGATTCTATGCCGGGGCCTGTCCGTGTTTTTGCAGAAAACCAGCCGGTAACTTCCATCGTAGATGCGATACGTTCTCTGCTCACTCAACAGCCTGTCGGCAGCGACATTTGGATTGCACTTGCATGGTGTCTTGGTATTCTTATTGTTGCATATATATTTGCAATGAGAGTCTATAGACGTAAAGCTGCTTAATGCTTGCAGTCATTACTAAGCGTTTGCCGTTTTTATTAGTTCAGTTCCACATGGCATATAAGCCCTCTGAAAGAAATCATTTTAATCTGCTTCTATATCAAGTTCAAGAAAGAAGCTTCAATTCTCCTCCTATGTTTGATCTCATTGACCTGATAGCTACTAAAGCGAAACCATAAACTTATTATGTCAAAATTTCTACTGAGAACATGTAACAAATCATACCGATCGGGAATATTTTATAATAAGCATTATGTTATATAACAATCACTGTGTCTAGCATGCAATATCTATGCTAAATTGAACACACAGTTTCATGATTATGCAAGGAGGAATAAATATGGGAAGCGGAACCAATTTCAAGATAGCCTTGATGGGAATGCGTCCAGTTTTTGAATACATCAATAATATGATGTCTGCAATGAATTCATTTAACAGCAATTTGATGAAGAATTTTACCAATAATATTACTGCAACACCCAGCCTTAATCTAGCTACTACACCCAGCTTTAATCTAGCTGCTACACCACAGGTAACAACTACAATATCAATAACGACCACATACAGTCTAGGTTCTGAACTGAACAACTCCGTATCGAGCAGTGCTGGGGCCAGTAGCACAGCATCAGCGAGTTCTGCTTCCAATGGTTCCACAAGCGGCGGATAATAGTATTTCAGTCAGCATAAAACCAGAACTTAGTTTCAAAAAATGCCCTACTGCAGGTATTCAGTATAAAAACCGTCTTCTTTTAATATGAAAAATAACAAACTGGCTAATGTCCTAATTCAGCCAGTTTGTTTTTATAAAGAAATAATATAAACTTAAGAATTCCCCTCGCCAAATTTCCTTGTTACAGTATTTACTGCTTTATGTAAACTATTAACAATAGAAAATACACCTGATCGAGTAATTTTAAGAATCGAAGTTAACATAAAGCAAAGCAATAATTTTAAATGAAAACTATTTATTTGTATCAGGCAGAACTGTAATTATACTTAAAAGATATTTCTTTAAAATAGAAAAGTCTAGTGAATCTACAAAACCGTCAAGGTTCACGTCTGCTGCAATCGTATCTATATCCCTGTTGTTACCTAACACGTATCCTTTTAATATGGAGAAATCTATTGAGTCAATTTCTCCATCCTTATTTAAATCTCCATACTTTACGGATACAGGACTTATTGCCTTTCTGTAAGACTCAAGAGACGCATTGCTTGAATTTATTCTCCAGTCAGTTTCTTTATTTTCGCTAAACCATACAGCAGCATAGATTTTTGTATATGATGTTTTTATGGTATCAAATGATTCTGTAATCCATTTTGCTTTATCTCCGCCAACTTCAGTTGATGCCCATTCTGCAATGATTATAGGTTTGTTTATTGTTTTCAATGCATTATATGATTGAGAAAAAATCTGATCAAATGTCTGCCATACACTTCCCCATGATTGAGTTGTTCCCCAATTATATCCGTCAACTGAAGTGTAATCTACGTAGTTATCTCCGGGATAGTAATCAAGGTAACTTGTGCCATCACCTACATTGGAGCAGTTAACATTATACACCCATTTGACATTTGAAACACCGTTATTGCGAAAAACATCAACAACATGTCTGAATGCAGCTATATATGTTTCGTTTGTATTTATCTTGCCAGCATATCCTATGGCCCATGGATACCAATTTCCATTAGCTTCATGAAGTGGCCTTAACCATATTTCCTTACCGTAGGATTTTATATCCTGAGCCATTTTTGTTAAATAGGCATCTGCTTTACCGTTTTTAATATCAACAGTATTATATTCCCATGGCTCCCAGGTAACCATTAATATTGAACCATTTTTATAAACAGCGTCAGCATATGGCCTAATCCAGTCAAAATTAGTGGACCAGTTAACAAATTGGTGCACAATGTCAATTTTCCTCTGCTGAACCTCTTGGTACTTTACTATTTCAGCTTCTGTAGGCTGTGTCCCCACCCATGCACCTATTTTTAAATCTGCAGCATATGCCCGGGTAGCAATACAACATGAAATAACCATACTAAATACTAGAAATGAAATTAAAACCTTTTTAATCATACTTACCTCCTGTAAAAATTTAGCTTATTTTCAACTTAATTATATTTTCTAATTTCTTTGAGAACAATTGTAACTTAGCACTTATTGTACAATATTGTTCAATTACTCTTGGTTTATTTTATAAAACTTTATGTGATATAATGGGATATAATGTTGAAATAATAAGGAAGTTAAATCGATATGAACAGTGAGCACCAATCAATTTTAAATCCGTACATTATAGAAGCATTTACCATAAATGAAAACAATGTTCCATATCCTATTGGGACACATTTTCCAAAAAGAACTGTCAGATTCTATGAGCTTGAACTCATAACAGGAGGAAGCGGAACAATAATAACTAACGGAGAAGTTGCTTCCGTAGTAAAAGGTGATGTATTTTTAAGAGTACCCGGTACAGTAGTTGAGGGATATTCCGGTTACTATTTTATTGTTGTTGCGTTTGATGCGATATATGATAACTCCCGGAAAAAGCTTTATTCTACACTTACACCCTACTGGGTGCCAAATGAAAAAGAAATGCTTAGTGATGTAGGTATTTTCAAGGATGTCCCAAATAAGATAAACACTTTTAATGTCGAATTGGAAGCTTTATTTTACAAGGTATTTAGCGAATTTACCAAATACCATCAAAGTTGCCAGTTAATCTTGAAATCATATCTTATGACAATATTTAATCTATTGATTTTCACTCCGGGGATTACTAATAAAAACGTTAATACCCGTTCTTTTAAAAATAATTATGATTCGATAAAATCCTCCAAAGCTTACATAGACCATAATCTCCATAAAGATTTTACATTATCCGGTCTTGCTGAAATGTGCCACATGAGTAAAAGTTTTTATAGCAAAATTTTCAAAAGCATATTTGGTATATCACCATTTGACTATATTGCTCAAAGCCGGATTAATCACGCAAAAAAATTATTGATTACAACTAATATAAAAATTTCTGATATAAGCCTTATGTGTGGTTTTGTTGATATAACTTATTTTTATAAGATATTTAAGAAATATGTTAATATGACACCTGCGAATTACCGTGAACGATATAGTATCATGAGGCCTTACTAATATCTTTAGATTCAACCTCGCATATGCTCATTTATTACTTAACAAACTTATCAATAAATAAAAATACAGACTGCATATATCGTTCTTTTTCATCCCAAAATGAAAGTAAATGTTCAGAATTTTCGAATGTAATTAACTGTTTATCAGAATGTGAAAGACCATTATACAGTTCTTCTCCCATATAATAAGGGCATTTGTTGTCCTGCTTACTGTGCATAATAAGAGTTGGTATATTGTTTAAGCACATTTGCTCCGTAATGCTTATATCAGAATATCTGTAACCATATATTAATTTACAGAAACTGCTACCGAGATTGGTCAACGCAGTAGCGGGAAGAGGAACTTGCGATTGTGAAATCTCCCAATATATTTCTTCATACATTCCACTAAACGCACTATCAATTACTGCAAAATCTAAATACTTGCTTGCATGTTCTGTTCCTGAATAAAAGGCAATCGTTGCTGCTCCCATAGATTGCCCTAAAGCACCCATTGTTGCTCCTTTTGATTTTTGGTATGTAAAATCAACCACTTCTTGTAAGTCCTGACTTTCATATAAGCCAAAAGTTACTGTTTTAGCAGTATTCTGACCATGTGCCCGCTGGTCATACAGCACAACATTCCAACCTTTTTCTAAAAATACTTCTGCAATGGGATACATTGCTTCATGATTTGATTCGTGCCAGTGGACAAGGATGATAGTTTTGTTTTCATATTTTTCATTTGCGCAAATATATGTAACCGGAATTGTATGTCCAAAAACTGAAGTCAGTTCATAATTATTGATTTTTGATGCCCAATTTTTATTAAATTCTGAAAGGGAGTATCCTGTATCTGTAAAATATAACTCAACAATTTCATTTGTGTGCTTTTCAGACATTTTTGCAGGTATATAAGCTAGTAAGAATCCACATATGCATACTAATACTAAAAGGATTCCTAAGATAAAAATCCAAATTTTTATAGACTTCTTTTTAATTTTAATATGAACAGCTCCCCTCGATGGAAACACTATAAACGAAGTTAATTCCATTAAAACAAATATATGTACTACCTTCCTATTTTACTATTACGTTAAAAGTAAAACAAGTTCAATCGCTATATCAGGCTTATACGAAACAACACACGCAAGCAAAAACTGCATACTTTTGCAAATCTGCAGCCCATTGATATATATTTTTTATCACATCTTTGGGATATGCGAGAATAATCGATATTCCTAACTGATATGTCGGCATATTAAAGGACTCTGCAAGCACAATGTGAATCTACAATGTTATGAGGGTTGATACCTTTGAGGGGAACAGGTGTCAGAATTAGGAAATTTTTTGGTGTTGTGGATTTACAGGGTGTGGGGCCTGTGGTATCATAGGACTTGGGTTTAGGTTAGCAGTATTTATATTATCGGAGGCATCCGCATGAATAATATTATAATGGGGAAAACGGGAGCTGTGATAACAGGGCTGGCGGTTTTATCTTTTGCTGTTTCTATGGTTTTTGGATTATTTTTCAACACGATATTTCTAAGCTGTCTTTCCAGCATTTTTATAGCGGTTGGTTTTATACCGTTTATGGTTTCATTATTCTCAAAAAGCAAAAATAATGATAAGAAAGCTGTTGGATTGACCGGAATCGCATTCGCCGCTGTGTATGCTGTAATTATTTTCTTGGTTTATTACGCAGAGTGTACCACCATAAGAATGAATCCATTGTTAAGTGATGAAGCATTATCAATAATAAGCTATGGGCATATTGGCAGTCTGTTTTTCAACTATGACTTACTTGGCTATGGATTCATGGGATTATCGACATTTTTAATTGCGTTTACAATAGAGCCAAAAAGTAAAGGCGATAAAGTTCTTCGGGGATTGCTATGGGGACATGGTGTATTCTTTTTGTCTTGCCTTTTTGTACCTATGTTTCCTGTTTTCACCGCAGGGACAAGTAATGTTCCGGGAACCATTTTGCTGGAAATATGGTGTGCATATTTTATCCCCATCTGCATTTTAGGGTATAGATATTTCCACAAAGAACAAAGTTCAAAATAGGCATATTGCATAAAGATTAGGATAATGAACAATAAGCACTGTATACTGGAAAATAGTATGCAGCCTCACTTATTATATTTTCTTATGGCTAATATAAGCATTAATAAAAAAGAGAATACACGTAATACCATTTAGAATTGGTACCATAATAAATTTACTGCTTTCTAATGACAAAAAAGTAGATATCAAAAAACAAAACCCAGAAATTATCCATAGATTTCTGGACAGTTTAGCATTCTTCATAAAATCCCACTCCCATTTATTTTTGTTGTACACCAAACTTATATGTAGTACTTTCTGTTTTATAATATAACACTATAAAATGGAATATTTATCGTTAAATCAGGCTTATATGAAATACAAGCAGAATACGAGCATTAGTTCTTCATATATTATTCATATGCAATACCCGTTATTCTACTTCATAGAAATATTGTAAAACAATGTACACTAATTAGTTATCATTAACGGGAATATAATAATCAAGTGTTATATCGCCATTTTCATCAGGTGTAGTATATCGAGGACAATTATACAACTCCATGCACCATTTCATTTTGTCACACTTATACCCATTTTCTTTAATGGCTTGCTCAGTAAGAGAATGAGCAGAAGAGCAAACATCAGCTGTGTTTGTACCTTTAATCCATCCAATTGCAACATCTGTTTCTTCTATATCTTTATAGTAGTAGCCTTCTGGAACAGATACTCCATCTTTCATTAACATACCAACGATATATGAAAAGTCTCCATCCTCATTATCCCAGTCAATCATTACACCTACGTATGCACTGTCATAGATAAAATCGGTTTGTTTTTCAAGTAGTAGAAAAATTTCGTCAGTGAAACATTTATCCCAAAAAGCGGGAATCCGATTATCACCTTTCATATGTGCTTCCATATTATAACGTAGTTCTTTTCCCACTAGTTTTATACTTGGCAATTTTTTAACTTCGAATTTAATAAGTTCGCTCATTTTTCTTTCCTCCCAAATGAAATAGTCACCTCAAACATATCCTGATTCCTCTATTTTATACTAAAATTTTATAAAAAGGAATAATAATCATACTATCAGGCTATTGTGAAATAAATAAGCAAGATTGTGAGCAAATAAATACTGCATATTGTTATGGAATATGCAGTACACAAAATTTCAACATCTGAATTACATGCCAATAAACATATTTCTGCTAAATGTACTCCAATTTTCTCCTCTAAAACCAGTCATTCCCTCCAGATTAACAAAACAAGGGAGCACTGTATACATGATACCAGACATTGCATTAACCCTAAATGTCATGATGTATCTCATCCTCGAATTGTCAGCAGGTGTTATTCCTGCCATATCGGGGCGTATTGCATTATTTGCCGTTAGAGCTTCTTTCATACCTACGCTCGCTATACCAACAGTACCCATATTACTTCTAATCCAATAATTCGAAACATTTGTTGCTGAATCTAAATCAGTCCGTTGATCATACGTCATTAAAATTCGGTTGGATGCAATTTGTCTAGCCTCCACTATAATAGGATGAGGAATCCCCTGTCGCTCTGTATCATAATTAAACATTTTCAACCTCCACATGTCTACAAATAGTAAATGTCTTATTACAAACTATGTGTGTTCACTTATTTATGTGAACCATCCTTTTTTCTTAATATCAGGTTATTGCTAAATATTTAAGCAAGCAAAAACTGCATACTTTTGAAAATATGCAGCCCATTTAAGTTAATATATATAAACATTGTGCAACAATCTTAAACCAATTTGAAATATGAAGAAATGGTTTCTACATTTTTTATTATTTCACAATCATTTCCTATTTCAATTACACTTAACCCAAGCCTTTTTGCATCATTAATAATATATCTGCCCATTGCTAAATCATAATTTATATAATTTTCCAATGCCTGTTCTGGTTTTGAGCATTCTCTTATTCTTTCATACAATTCCTTCCTTTCCATTTGATGCCTTTTGTAAAATAATTCATCGGCTACTATCCATATAGCATGGTCAATATCAGAAATTTCATTGTTTATAAGTTCAGGAAGCAAGCCTACACCTTCTACAAGAATAGGTTTACCATCAGAAAACTTATTCAAATCTTCTAAAATCATTTTAAATTCTTCTTTGAATAAACCAATTGTCCATTTCAAATATTCCTCAGCTTTCATACTAAGAATATCATTCCAACTAATTTTAATTACTCGGTTTAGATTTGGATGCTCTTGAGCATTTGATTTTTCGATATGTTTAGCCAAATATTCATCACAGTGATATACAATGAATCCATATTTCTCTGAAAGGATATTTGAAATTGTTGTCTTTCCAGCACAAGTTGAACCCCCAAGCCAATAAATTATGGATGTATTATTATCTGCTTTCATATTTCTCCATTCTTCAATAAAAATTGTTGTTGTAGTCTATTATTAGTACATAACTACTAACTGGTACGGTACTTTTTATTATACATATTAAATCCATAAAATGGAATATCATCCTTAAAATGCAACATCCTGTAAAACAAGAGTGTTCCAATTTTTATACTTTTTACAACAATAAATGAACCGATGGATAACTATCGGTTCATTTATTATACTACTTATTATTCTTTACATTGCTATTTAATAGATAAAGCGGATTAATTGGTATTTTACCTTTAACTTCTGTTTATGTATTAGGGTAAGGCTACAAGATATCTGAAATCTTGTCCATCTAAGTCCTGTTGCATAGCGTCCACAGGTCCTTCAAGGGCAACATATATAGTATACTCATGTCCTGCAACAGTCTGGAATGCTACAGTTGCTCCTTTAGAAACAAGTACGTGTTGTTCAAATACATTTTTGTCAGCTGTTAAATCGTAGCAAGCTACAAAAAGTCCTGCATCAGGAACATGCGCTAAACCTGCACTTCTGCCAACTCGTAAAGTTTTTGTTTTTGTGATATTGCACTGATATAAATAATAATCTCCATCGTAGACATTTGTCATTGATCCATAGGTTGGATATACTGTAGAACCCACTTGATATATTATTGTTGCATCTTCAGGGAATCATTAGGTTCCGTCTCCCAAATTTGTCCATTAATTTTTGTTACTGGTGAATAGGCAAAAGCAGAACAGCTAAATACAGATATAATTGTTAAGATTAAAACAAAGCTTATCAAACTTTTTTTCATAAATGTACGCTCCTTTTAAAATTTTTCGAGTTAATATATTATGTATTTGGTCGTTTTATGAACCGCCCTAATTCGTAGTATTATTTACTACCTCCTTGACTTTTACAAATTATCCACTTTTATCCATCTGATTATAATTATACACATTACTTTCAATAATTTAAACCTTTTTTGAATATTTTTTCGATTATTTTACGATATCATCCTTTTATGAAATAAATTGATATCTGACATCTAAATAGTGTATATTGATATAGTATAACGTGGTACGACACAATTTAGCGGGGGACTATTATGTTAAAAAAGAATAACAGAACTATGTTTTTTACATTGCTAATACCGTTGTATTTTGTAATTTTAATATGTCTTTTTGGAATAAGTGTAGGCGGAGTTGAGTGGATACTAGCGTTGGAATGTTCACTATTATTATTTTTAGCTGCGTGGAGTTTAAGCAGAAATAACAATTTAATAATAAATCTGGCAGGATTTATTATATATGCTATTATGGGAGGCAATTTAATATATTCTACTTTGACAAATACTAATCATATAGGCCCATGGACTTTAAATATTTACATAGGAGCAGCACTTATATTGTTTGGATTATTGGCATTTGCCTATGCAACTGCAAGATTTGTTAAGGGAAGGTAATTATTAACCTTTTTTACTTTTGTAATTTGCTATATTTTAATTGATCAATTGCTGACCGATTTTCTATTGAGTTTTTTGATGCATCGAGAATTCTTAATCGTGGCAAACAATCATATAGCTGAGAGATCAGTTATATGATTGTTTGCAATATACAGTTCTTCAAGATTTGTAATCAATTATTCGAAAACCCTTGTCTGAATTCATTTTAAACTTCGTATTTTCACGTTATCCTAAAACATACTTACATTCTCAGTTGTACACATATGTCGGAAAGAATCCGCTTCTCCATATCCTTTACTTGTTTTAATAAATCAATTATCTGTATCACGGCCTCCTTATCAGGCAAGAGATTATAGTCATCCCTTCCGGTAAAGGTATATTTTAAGAATAACCTTCTTGCGGAATCAACCAGTTCAATAACTTCAAGGTACTCTTTTATAAGTTCCTCAAGCCTTACAGATGCGTTACATTTCGATGCTGCATACTGCAATCTTTTATATATGGATTTTTTATGCTCATGCAAGAGATGAATTGCTCTATAATCTACAGTAACCTTGCCTTCCGTTAGATTATGTAAATGTAGTATGATTTCGTCGTATATATCAATCCCAAATTTCAAACGATCTCTATCCAATACATACTTGTCAAATTTATGTGTAAAGACAACATGCAAGTCTTCTTTTGAGTTTACATATTCTTCTAAAGTTGATGTAAACCGTTCAACACTGTATGGGTAATCTGTCAAAAAATCCTTTACTTTCAACAACTCTACAGCATTTGTTTCAGCCCATGGTGCAGCATTTTTATAGTGCAATTTTCCACTTTCATACGCTTCTTTGAACAAATCATAATCAAAGCTAAGATATGTAAATATCTGCTCTGCGTTAAATCCTATAGCCTTCAGCTCCCTAGTTGAATTGTCGTAACCATATACAATAGAATGATGGACGTAGTGCAGCTTTTTATAGAATCTTTTCTGTGGAATATAGTATTCATCCACATGTATGATAACATAGTAGCCCAGGTTTATTTTATCAATTACATAGTCTACGATATCCGGTATCCCCTTAAGAAGTTCATAGCCCATATATACTTCCTGAATCACCTCGTTGTATGGTGCCCTAACTTCAAGGAAATCCAGATACAGCATACCCCTTGGCTGAAACTCCGTAAATAGCTTTATAAAGTGTTCGTTATACCAAGGAATTAGTCTTTCGTCTGCCAATATTACACATATGGGTAATGAATGGCAAAGGTATGTTGTTATTTCATTTTGAAGGACTATTTTTAATTCCTTTTTGCCGGGTTCGTTAATCTGATAGAGTTTTTGATTTTTTACCTCAAATGATTCATTAAGCTTGTTTTTACAATGTTTAAGTATTTCCAACAGCGATTTCTCAAAATGCTCTGCCGTCTCTCTGGCGGTATCATTGTCTATATATTTTTCGTTATAGCCCACTATAAACCTTAGCTTACCATCTGCTACCATTCCATTAAAATCCATTAAATAATCGTGGGTATTATTTTCATTAATACTCACCCCATATTCTTCGTTGCACCGTCCCAGCAATCCGTCCTCTTCACTTTCAGCATTATCAAATTGTCCCAAATAATTAAAGGAAATTTCAGGCTTTATTGTCTTCAATTTATCATTTTTGTTTAAATATCTCGAAAGTCCGTAATTAATACCTTTTGACGGTATTTTTCTAAGGTTTTGACTGACTCCTTTAATTGTATTTTCAATACTGTTTTGTCTTTCAAGATAAACAGGATATATACTTGTAAACCAACCTATTGTTCTGGACAGATTTATCCCTTCAATTATTTCATCACGTCCGTACCCTTCCAACATCAGAAAGATTCTGTCCATATCAAAAACTTTGACCAGAGAAAGCACCAGAGCAGACAGAAGAATATCGTTAACCTCAGTACCATAAGCTTTATTGGCTTCGGTAAGAAGTCCTTTAGTATGTTCAGTTCCAAGCTCAAATGAAAGCTTCCTGTGGTCTCTGAAATAGTTATCCTCTACCTTTTTATTTGTAAATGAACTCGTTTCCAAATTACTCATGTTTAACCAGTAATCAATATCCAGGGATTTCTCATTTGCGTAACTTTCAAGCTTTTTGCTCCATTCTTTAAAAGAAGTAGTCTTTAATGGAAGTTTCTCTTTAAGCTGTGATTTAAACAGATTCTCCATATCTTCCAGCAGAATTCTCCAGGATACTCCGTCTATTACAAGGTGGTGAACAGCAATTAACAGTCTGCGTCCATTATCACCTAATTCAAAAACACATGCCTTTATCAACAGGTCGTTCTGTAAATCAAGACCTGACTGTATTTTTTCACTTATTTCTTTTATACTATCTTTTTGTGTTTCATAGTCTTGTTGGGATAAATCAATTACTTCAAGATTAAAAGCTGCTTCTTCAGTACCTGTGTTAATCTGAATTATCTCTTTATCTGAAAAATCATATCTGATTCTTAATGCATCGTGATGTTCAATTATCACTCTGAATATGGTTTCTAATTGCTTAAGGCTTACATTTTTATTCAGAGAAAATAGATTCGCCTGATTCCAATGTTGTATAGAGCCTCTGTCTGTTTCAAAGAACCACTGTTGAATAGGGGTAAGAGGTATTTCGCCTATTATTTCTTCCTGTGAAATTGAATTCTTCTTTTTTGTGTAATCAACGTTGCTCAAAATATCAATGATAGTTTTATATTTCAGTACATCAGAAACTGAAATGTTTATACCCAATTTTTCTGCTGAAGATGTAACCTGAATAGCTTTTATGGAATCTCCCCCAAAGTCGAAAAAGTCATCATTTATACCGACTTTTTCAACTTTAAGTACCTCCTGGTATATCTGAGCCAGATTTTTTTCAGCATCATTTCTTGGTGCTTCATATTCTACTCCGGTATTTATATTTAAAGACGGCTCAGGCAGCCCTTTTCTGTCCAGTTTTCCATTAGGTGTCAAAGGCAGTTTTGGGATTTTTACAAAGAATGAAGGTACCATATATGAGGGCAATTCCCTTAAAAGGTATTCTCTTAGCTCAGATACAGTCAATTCCTTGTCCGAAACATAATAGGCACAGATGTAATTATTGTCTTCATCGTCTTTTCTTACGATAACCGCTGCATCTTTTATATCCTTGTGCTTGAGTAAGTTGCTTTCAATTTCACCAAGTTCAATCCTGTATCCTCTGACCTTTACCTGAAAGTCCTTTCTGCCCATAAACTCCATATTTCCGTCTTCAAACCACCTTGCAGTGTCTCCGGTTTTATACATTCTTCCCCCCATTTCCTTGTTAAAAGGGTCTGGAATGAATTTATCATTTGTAAGTTTTTCATCGTTCATATATCTGTTTGCAAGACATTCGCCACCTATATATAAATCCCCGGTAACACCTATTGGACAAGGTTGTAAGTCTGAATCAAGAATATAGTATAATGCATTCTGAATAGGCTTTCCGTATGGTATACTAGCCCATTGAGGGTCAACCTCACCAATCGGATAGTAGTTAGACCAGACAGTAGCCTCTGTGGCACCTCCAAGACTTACGACCTCCGTACCCGGAAATGCATTTCTTACATTGTCCGGCAATGTCACAGGTATCCAATCACCGCTTTGGAATACCAGTCTCAAAGTATCCGTACTGTTTGACGGCTTTACTTTGTTGAAATACGGTACAAGTTGCTGCAAAGCGGCAGGAGCTGAATCCCAAAAGGTTATTGGTTCTTCTCTTAGAATATCAACAAGCCTCGCCGGGTCTCTCAGCTCGTTTCTTGAAGCTACACGTATGGACCCTCCCGAAGCCAAAATTCCAAAAATATCGTAAACTGACAGGTCAAAGCACAGGGATGTCACAAATAATATTCTGTCATGAGAGCCGACATCGAAGGTTCTGTTAACCCATTCAATCAGGTTTATAACTGGTTTATGGCGAACCGCAACCCCTTTGGGAACCCCTGTAGAACCTGACGTATATATGACATATGCCATGTCTTCGGATTTTATATCGAGACAAAGATTTTCTCCCGAATACCTGTTAATGTCCATAAGTGTCCAGTCACTTCTTTTTAATTCCGTATCATTTACCTGTGCTTGGACTTCTAAAGCTGTATTGAATACAACATCATATCTGTAGTCCAATTCGTTGTTAAATTTATTATTTCTATGCAGTACTCTTACTTCATTTACTTGAATACTGTTTTTCTTTATTTCATTAAAGAACTGCTCGTCTACATACAGTTCTCCGTCTGTATCTGTTTTTGTCCTGACACCCTCTTGTCCGGCGTTTTTACTTTTGAACTCTTCCAAAGAATTTCTGAACTCATCTTTTTTTCTTGTATCCATTACATCTGCCACAATAAGAGTTCCTCCGGGATTCAGTGACTTTAATGCCTTTTCAATTACCTTTTTCAGGTAAATAAACCCCGGGAAGAACTGGACTACACTGGATATGATTACAACGTCAAAAGTATCCTCTATCAACGTTTCCAGCTCGTGAGCAAAGCCATCTACCAGTTTAATATTGGTAAATCCTCCTGCTTTGATATTTTCCTCATTTCGTTTTTGTGTGAGTTCTGAAGGGTCAATCCCGGTATACTCTTTCACAAGTGGGGCAATTGAAAACATGATAGAACCTGAACCACAGCCAATTTCCAGCACTTTTTTATCTTTACCCAGATAGGGCGCTGCAAGAGAAGCAACGTGGTTTTTGTATTTATCCACTTCTTCTTTTGAAAACGGGTTTCCGGTATAACTGCTGACAAAACCACCTGCTGAAACGTCATCTACAGATTTTTCAGTAATATGATCCCATAGTTGTCTTACGGATGTTTTATCAATCTCCTCCATAGGAAGTTCTTTATCATCCACATCCATATAAACTATATCTGTCAGTTGGGGCAGTTCCCACTGCATTTCAATAATAGTTCTGCTCTGTGGTTGCTGTGTAATAACACAGTGAATTTTAAGGTCAGAAAGTATTTTTTGAGTACGCATTCTTGGAAAAGCAGGTTCAAAAGGAACATAAATTCCACCTGATTTTAATATTCCCATTACTGCAATTACCATCTCCAAAGAACGCTCCATTAATACACCTACAAAGACTCCGGTTTTGACACCCCTGTCTCTGAGTAATGCTGCAAGCCGGTTGGCCTGCATGTTCAGTTCTTTATATGTCATTTCGCTGTCACCGAATACCACTGCTGTATTATCCGGTGTCTTTTCAACCTGTTCTTCAAACAGGTCATGCATGGTTCTGTTACCGTTATAACTTTCAAGGGTATTGTTGAAGTCGTACAAGATTCTAGTTATTTCACTATTTGAAAGAATCTCCACCTTAGACAGCAAAATATCAGGTTTTGCTGTAACTGAGGTGATAATATTAATCAGGTGTCTCAGCACACTTTCAACAAATTCATTTTTATAAATCGCCTCATTATAGTGTAAATCTATCCTTATTGCCTCTTCACTTCTACTGAAATAAAACAGGGTATCCGGCTCCATGCCTTCAATGCAGCTTTTATCATGTATATTCTCATACAATACAATCGTTTTAAACAGAGATGATGTATCCTCAGGCTTTGCACTCAAAAGTTCTGCAATAATTTCCATAGGAAGATTTTTATTCTCGTCTGCCTTAATAATATCTCCCTTTACTCTTATTAAAAGCTCCTTGAAAGTTTCCTTACTGTTTATTTTAACTTTTAAGGGAAGTATATTAAGTGGATTGGCAGTATCTTCTTTTTTAAATTCAGGCATACCCAGGGTGATGTCTTTACCACCGGTGTATTTGTAAAAAAGATAGCTTACACAGGACATGAGTACCATATATATTGCGTAATCCGAACCGCCACTAATGGAAATCAACTTTTCCAATGTCTCATTTTGGATATTAATGCTCTTGCACGCCTTTTTAGCCTGCTCCTTTTTAATGCAGGAAAAGCTTGCAGGCAAACCGCTTGTTTCCTCATGTCCATAAAGTCTTTCAGTCCAATATTTTTTTTCTTCTTCGTACTCACCCGCAGACATTATTATGTTTCTTGAATAGCTGTCAAGACTCATTTTTATACCCTCCCCTTAAAAATTAAAGTGTATATCATCCGTCAATACCTTTTCACGTTTAAGATATTTGTCTTCCAGTTCAATATCCTTGATTTTAATGTCAGGATTTTCAACTATGCTTTCCAATATTTTTACGTAATCCTTTTTTAGTCGTTCTATAGTCTCTTTTTTAAATAACCCGGTACAATACTCAAAAACGAATTCAATACCGTCATTTCCTTGAGCGCACCACAAGGTCAAATCAAATTTGGACACAGAATTTTCAAATTCGTAGGGCTTGAATTTAAGGCTTTGTGTATTTGTTTCGATATCAAGATTCTGCAATGTAAAGGAAACATCAAATAGAGGATTTCTGCTCATATCCCTCTTTGCGCCAAGCTTGTCCACAAGCTCTTCGTACTGGTATTCCTGATTCTCATATGCTTTTAAGCAGCTTTCCTTTACCTCGTTCAAAAACTCATTAAAAGATTTATGAGAAGAAGGAAAACTCCTGATGGCTATCATATTTACAAACATGCCGATTATATTCTCAATGTCTGCGTGAGGTCTTCCGGCTATAGGAGAGCCAACTACCAAATCCTGCTGTCCCGAATATCTGGAAAGAAGAACCTTGTAGGCGGCAAGCAGTACCATGTAAAGGGTAGAACCCGTCTTAGCATTTAGATTGTTCAGCTCAACAGCCAAATCCTTTTCAACCTTGAAACTTATATTACTTCCTGCAAAGTTTTTAATATCCGGCCTTTTAAAATCAGTAGGCATATTTAGCACCGGAATATTCCCTTCAAACCTTTCTCTCCAGTACTTTTCCTGCTTTTCAATCTCACCGGAGCGGAACATATTGTTCTGCCATGCTGCAAAATCCTTATATTGCAGTCTTAAAGGTTCAAGCTGTTTACCCTCGTATAAGCTTATAAATTCATTAACCATAATACGTCTTGATACCCCATCCGAAACAATATGATGCATGTCATAAAGTAAAGTATATCTGTCACTTTCTTCTGACTGTCCGTCCAAAACACTCACAAGTGCTACTCTCAAAAGGGGAGCCTTACCCAGGTCAAAAGGTCTGATAAATTCTTTAATTACATTGGGTAGTCTGCTTTCTTGAATTTCAATGTATTTTATCCGTAAATCTGCCTGTTGGTGTATCTCCTGAACAGGCTGCTCATTTACAACCCTGAAGGATGTCCTCAGAGATTCATGCCTCTCCACCAGCTTTTTAAAAGCTTCTTCAAATTTGAGCTTGTCAATCTTACCTGATATCTCAATAACTCCCGGCAGATTGTACGCAATACCTGTTTCTTCAAATGTATTCAGAATAAACATTCTTCTCTGCGCCGACGACAATTCATAATAGCTGTTCTGTTCTATCGGCTTTATCGATGAAAAACTGTTACTCTTTGAACTCTGAATATACTCAGCCATACTTTTTAAATTTTTCAAAGTGAAAACTTCCTTTAAAGGTATAACTGAATTCAACTCTTTATGTATTTTGTTGACTAGCATGGTAGCCTTCAAAGAATGTCCCCCAAGTTCAAAGAAATTATCATTTGCACCTATTCGTTCAACTTTCAGTATTTCGCTCCATATTTTTGCAAGTCTTATCTCTATTTCTCCGGAAGGTTCTTCATAGTCTCTTTCTGAAATTATCTCAACGTCAGGAAGAGCATTTTTATCCACCTTACCATTTAATGTAAGAGGTATTTTTTCAAGTTTTATAAAGCAGGTCGGTATCATATAGCCGGGCAAGTACTCTGAAAGGTATTCCCTGAGGCTCCTTTCATCCAATTCTCCTTCACAAACCACGTAAGCAACAATATTCTTATCCTTGTTTTCGTCCTCTTTTACTGTCGCAAAAGTATCTTTTACAGTAGTTATCCTTAAAAGCTGTGCCTCTATTTCTCCAAGTTCAACCCTGTAACCTCTTATTTTAATTTGGTTGTCCCCTCTTCCAAGGAATTCAATGCATCCGTCAGGCATATATCTTCCAATATCACCGGTTTTGTAAATTCGTGTTCCGTTTAATAAAAAAGGATTTTCCATAAACCTTTCAGAAGTCAAGTCAGGTCTGTTTAAATATCCCCTTGCTACCCCTTCACCCGTTATGTACAATTCTCCCTTTATGCCAACTGGAACAGGCTTCATGTTTTTATCAAGGATGTATACACCCGCATTCTGAATTGGCTTACCTATAACCGGATGTTTTTTATAGCTATCAAATTGTGTAAAATCAATAGCCTGTGCGATTGCACCAACTGTTGTCTCAGTGGGCCCATAATGATTTACCAATGTAGCTACGGGGTATTTTTTATTGTATGCCTCTAAATCTTTTAGATTTATTTCTTCTCCTCCCAAAACAATCAGGCTAAGATGGTGACAAGAACTTGTTTTGGTGAAAGTATCTGAATTAACCATCATATTGAATAGAGACGGAGTCATTTTTACATAAGTTATTCCACTTGTTTTGATATATGTAAGTAGAATTTCCGGGTCTGAGTATTCCTCTTTTGATAGCAGATGTATTTCGCTGCCGCTCAACATGGCGGAATACAGGGCGGTATAAGCAAGGTCAAAGCAAAGTGATGAAACTATTGCAGTCTTGTCTTTCTTGCCGATATTGAACTTTTTAATAAACCAATCAGAGTAATTAACCAGACTGTGATTTTCAATCATTACTCCCTTTGGTTTTCCGGTAGTTCCTGATGTATAAATTACATATATGAGGTCGTCAGGCTTACTTATATCAGGCAGATTTGAAGTGTCCGTGTCATATGTATTCTCGTTGTCAAGGTCTATAATTATGCCCATGAAATCAACCTTTTGTACAAGTTCTCCATGGCTTAAAAGAATTTTGGCTCCGCTATCTTCAAGCATGTATACTATCCGGTCTTGAGGAAGCTCCGGGTTCAAAGGCATATATGCCCCTCCGGCCTTTGTCACAGCCAGAATACTTATAATCATATGGTATGACTGTTCACATAAAATTCCAACTATTTCGTCAGGTTTGATTCCATTTGACCTCAATACTCTGGCAAGGCTGTTTGCTCTTTTATTCAATTCTCCATAACTAAGCCGTACTTCTCCTGAAACCAGAGCAATGTTGTCTGCAACTGCATGAACCTGCTTCTCAAACAGCTGTTTGAAGGTGTCGGGTTGTCTTGACTCCGTTAGGCCTTGGTTAAACCCACAAACAAGCTGATTTTCCTCATTTTCAGATAAAAGGCTTATCTGTGAAATTTCCAATTCAGGGCAATCCGTTATGGCAAGGAGAATATTTGTGTAGTGCTGTGCCAGACTCTCCATAGTCTCACTTTTAAATAGTTTTGTTTTATATTCAAGCCCGATTTTTATTTCGTCTTCCCATTCCATTGCTTCCATCTTCAAATCAAATTTTGCCGTACTGAAGTCAATGTCAACTGACGAAAACTTTAAGCCGTTTATACTTATTTCCGTATTTCCTATGTTCTGCATAACAAACATTGTATCAAATAAAGGATTTCTGCTCATATCTCTTGGCAAAGCCAGAATGTCCACCAGTTGCTCAAATTGATAATCCTGATTTTCAAAGGCCTCAAGTGTGTTTTCCTTTACTTGTGCAAGAAAATCAATAAATGGTTTATCATCACTAACGGAATTTCTCAGTGCAACTGTATTCACAAAAAATCCTACAATGCTCTGAAGATCCGGGTGATGTCTTCCCGCAATCGGTGAGCCTACCACTATATCCTCTTGCCCTGCATATTTTGATAGCAAAATATTGTATGCTGCAAGCATTACCATATAAAGTGTAGTTTCTGTCTTTGAAGCAAGCTCCTTCAACTTCTTTGCCATACTACGGTCAAGCTTGAAGTTTATTCTGTCTCCTTCGAAATTCTGTATTAATGGTCTTGTATAGTCGTAAGGCATATCGAGTACAGGTATATCGCCTTTGAATACCTTCTTCCAGTACTCTTCCTGCTTTTTAATAGAATCAGATTTAAACAGGTCATTCTGCCAAGATGCATAATCCTTGTACTGTATTTTAAGTTCAGGGAGGCTCTGTCCCTCGTAAATTTGTGCAAATTCTTCTATAATTACATTCATGGACATACCATCTGAAATAATATGGTGCATGTCAATAATTAATATATGTCTGTCCTCTGTGATCTTAACTAATGTCGCTCTTAAAAGAGGTGCTTTATCCAATTCAAAGGGCTTTATAAAAGATTTTATATCCGGTGTAGTTTCAGGTTTTTCAGATATATCAATAAACTCTATATTGAAATCAGCCTCCTTCTGAACTACCTGCATAATCTCATCTTCGTATATCCGAAAATAAGTCCTTAGTGATTCATGTCTTTTAATTAATTTCTTAAAGCTTTGTTTAAGGCGTTCTATGTCAAGAATTCCTTCTATACAAACAGCAGCAGGCATGTTGTATCCTGTTCCTATACCCTCATACTGGTTTATTATAAAAAGTCTCTTTTGTGCCGATGAAACCGGATAAAATCCTGTCGGACAGTTTTGAGGTCTGTCAATTGGTTTTATGGATGAGTAAATGCTTGGTACGCAATTTTTAATTTTATTTGCAAGGCCTCTTATGGTAGGTGTATTAAAAACCTCTTTTAGCTGAATTTCGGTATTAAATGCTCTGTGAATATTGGTTACCAAAGCAGTAGCTTTCAAGGAATGTCCCCCAAGCTGGAAAAAATCATCGTCTATGCCGATTTTCTCAATTCCGAGAATCGCACTCCAAATAGCCGCCAATTCCTTTTCCGTCTCATTTCTTGGTTCCACGTATTTTACACCCAAACTTTGTCTTCCATCAGGATCAGGCAGGGCTTTAACATTTATTTTGCTGTTTGAAGTAAGAGGCATACTGTCTAATTGCACAAAGTACAAAGGTATCATATAGTCAGGAAGCCTTCTTGCCAGAAATTCCTTTACCTCTGAAATCGCAAGCTTCTCCGGGGCAGTAAAATAGGCGCAAAGGTATTTGTCCTCATCCCCCCGTGGTATAACCGCAACTTCCTGTATTAAACCGTGCTTTAGCAGTTGAGCTTCTATCTCTCCTGTTTCTATTCTGAAACCTCTGATTTTAACCTGCTGGTCCTTTCTTCCCAGAAATTCGATATTTCCATCAGGCAGCCATCTTGCCAGGTCTCCTGATTTGTACATTCTTTCGCCCGGTAAAAAAGGACTCTCTACGAATTTTTCATCCGTAAGCTCTTTGTTGTTGAGATATCCTCTTGCCAGGGATACTCCTGCAATGCACAGTTCTCCTACTACACCCACTGGTTGAAGATTGTTGTTATTGTCTACAATATAAACCCTTATATTATTTGCAGGTTTTCCAATTGGTACAGAATTATCAATGCTATAGTCGCTTTCGTACTTCCAAAGGGTAGCGCATACCGTTGATTCTGTTGGCCCGTAACCGTTTCTGTATTCCACACGGTCCTTCCATTTAGAAAGAAGTTCAGGACTAGCAGCCGAACCCGCTGTTATAAGCTTTTTCATTGAAGTAATCTTACCTGGATTTAAATTCACCAGATAAGTAGGAGGCAAAGTAGCAAAGGTTATTTTATTTTCATTAATGAATCCCTCAAATTTTTCATAATTTCCAATTACCTCTTCCGGCATTATGTACAGGGTTGCACCCGTTAAAAGCCCGGTGAAAATATCCCAAACTGAAGCATCAAAAGATATGCTTGCGAAATGTATTACCCTATCTTTTTCATTTAATCCAAGTGTATTATCAAAAATCCCTTTAAGGTTTGCAACTCCTCTATGCTCCAGCATTACACCTTTTGGCTTGCCTGTTGTTCCCGAGGTATAAATTATGTACGCCAGGTTATTCTGTGTGACGGAACAAGCCGGAGATTCCTCCGAAAAGTTCTTTAAAACAGTTAGGTCGTATTGATAGCGGTTCTTTTCATATTTAGGTTCCTTTTCCCCGCAATTCTTGTCAATACGAAGTACAGTATCATAGCGGAATCTTGTAAGTTCATTTTCTATAGTGTGTATTTTAGTTGAGAATTCTACCTTTTGAATCTCTTTCATTTCAACAGACAGGTCTTTAAAAAATCCTCTTGAAACAAAGAGTTCCTCACTAACGTCTGTTTTAGTATCATATCCGGGATTCTGTTTCTTGAATTCCAATAGAGATTCCAGCAGTTCATACTTTTTATCTTGATCCATAATATCACCGATAAAAAGCACACCCTTGTCTTTCATAAGTTTCAATGCCTTTTTGATAACCTGTCTCAGATAATTGTGTCCGCTGAAAGCCTGAATTACACTGTTGATTATTACAATGTCAAAATCATTCTCTGAAACCCGGTCAATCTCATGTGCCGGAAGACATTCCAACATTATATTATTGAAACCTTCTTTGACAGCCCTTTCTCTGTCCTTTTCAATAATAACCCCTGAAAGGTCGGTGCCATAGTACATTCCTACCTGGGGAGCAATTTTAAACATACTGATACCTGAAGCACAGCCTATTTCAAGTACTCTGGCTTCTGGTTTCAAAAATGGCTTCAATTTCTCAAAAACATTGTCTGCATATTCCGACATTTCTTCTTTTGAAAGATTTTCTCCGGTATAACTGCTTGCCCATCCTCCACCGGTTATTTCATCTACTGCGTTTTCACCTATGTATTCCCAGAGCTTTTTATCCATGAGGCCGCTTTCCTGTAACTCAGGTTCAGAGTATATGTCTTCGGAATCCATACATAGGAAGTTTTCCAGTGTTTTACACTCCCATTGAAGTTTGTTCAGCATTTTTATATTCTTTTTTGTAGAAACCATAAACTTAATTTGAGAATCATTTATTATGGTTTTTATTCTCTCTTCCGGAAGCCCTGTGGATATGGGAACATAAGCCCCTCCGGCTTTTAAAATGCCAAGAATTGCTGTTATCTGCTCTATGCTGTTTTCCATAAAAAGGCCTATAAGTGTATCCGGTTTTATATCCTGAGTTGCTATCAGGTAATTTGCCAGTTTGTTTGCTTCTTTGTTTAGACTGGAATATGTAACCTCACGGTTTCTATATACTATCGCAGTTTTTTCGGGGGTCTTTTGTGCCTGTTCTTCAAACAGTTGGTGAATTGTTTTATTATGAGGATAATCCCTTGTTGTATTATTGAATTCATGAATTATTTTCTCTTTTTCAATTTCAGTGATAATTGTAAAATCTGTAAGCTTTTTATTTAAATCTTCCACGGCCTGACTTAATATATACTCATAACGCTCCACCAACGTCCTTATTGATTCCTCTTTAAAAAGGCTTGCATTATATATCGTCTTGATATTTAGATAATTTCCCTCAACAGAGACTAACAGTTTCAGATTATTTGTAAAGGACTTTCCTATATCTTCGTTGGCTCCTTCATTATGAATACCTTTCATCATCAATACAGTATTCAGAGCCAGTATATCACCGTTACTTTCCTCTATTAGCTCTATAAGTTTTTCAACAGGATAATGCTGATTCTTGTACCCCTGTGACACTGTTTGCTTTACATTAACCAAAAGTTCTTTAAAGGACATGTCCGCCCTAAGAATATCCCTTAAAATTACATATTTATTAACCTTCTGTATATTTTCATCTTTATAAGTAGGAGCTGCAACTAATATGTCCTCCTGTCCCGTATATTTATAGAATAATATCTTCAGGCTTGTAAGCATTATTATGAAAATCAGCAGGTCTTGATTCTTACCAAGAGATAATAGCTTTTTTGACAGTTCTTCTCCTAATGCCATTTCACGGGTTCCATATGTATAGTTGTTGTTATTCGGATAATCAACCGGAAGCTTAAGCTGATTGATTTCGCCGCCTAATTTTTCTTCCCAGTACTTCTTTGCATCCTCAAACTCTTTATACAACGTTAAAATATTTGTATTCATATCATTATCCCTCACAAACTTTACATTTTAAAAAAAGCTTAAATATCTCCAAAATCTTCGTCTATAAGCTTATTAAATACATCCCCCATATTTTTAATAATAGAGGCAAACTTGTTTTCCTCATCTTTTTCAAGCAGTTCTATATCCTTTATTTTGATTTGCCTGTTATCTGTAACGATTTTAATTATTTTTATAAAGTCCTTGGACAAACGCTCTATTGTCTCAGGCTTAAATAATTTAGTACAGTACTCAAAAACATAGGATATTGTTTCCCCTTCTTCCGTAGCCATTAGGGTAAAATCTGCTTTTGATGATTTTGAATCATCCATGTAAGGTTTAAAATTCAGGCCTTTTACGCTCATCTGCGGCATCTTCATATTTTGCAGCACAAATGCCACATCAAATATAGGATTACGTCCCGGCTTTACCTGTAAGTTGAGCTTTTCCACCAGCATTTCAAATTGGTAGTCTTGATTCTCATAAGCCCTGAGTGAAGTATCTCTTACGTTATATAAAAACTCTATGAAAGATTTGTCATATTCAATAAGGTTTCTAATAGGAAGAGCATTTACAAACATACCGATTATGTTTTCAAGGTCTGCATTTTGTCTGCCTGCTATCGGAGAACCAACAATTATGTCGGTCTGGCCGGAATACTTTGAAAGAAGAATATTATATGCTGCCATCAGTACCATATAAAGGGTAGTTCCTGACTCCTTGGCCAATCTGTTAACCGCACTTGTAAGCTCCTCGCCCAACACAAAATTGTATCTGTCCCCTTCAAAGCTTTTAGCATTTGGTCGGCTATAATCAGTAGGCATTTGAAGGAGCGGAATTTCTCCTTCAAACCTTTTAACCCAATATTCTTCCTGCTTTTTAATTTCCTGAGATTGGAGAAGCCTATTCTGCCAATCAGCAAAGTCCTTGTACTGTATTCTCAATTCCGGCAGCTGCCTGCCATCATATAAATCAATAATTTCCTTTACTAAAATAGCCATTGAGGTCCCGTCGGATATTATATGGTGCATGTCAAACATCATAATATGCCTGTTTTCATCTATCTTTACAATTTCAACCCTTAAAAGGGGAGCTGTTTCCAAGTCAAATGGCTTTACAAAGGAATGCATGAGGCCTCGTACAATTTCTTCTTCTGTTCCTGTAAAATCATCCAACTCTGAGTACTTAACGTTAAATTGAGTGTCTTTGTGTACTACCTGAACAATTTCACAGTTAACTGTTTGAAAAGAAGTTTTTAGAGTTTCATGCCTTTGCACAAGCGTTTTAAAAGCATCTTCAAACCTTGCTTTATTCAACTTTCCCTCTATTATCATAACTCCAGGCATATTGTAGCAGGTTTCGATGCCTTTTAACTGTCCCAGTACATAAAGCCTTTTTTGTGCTGATGAAGCCGGATAATAATCTTTTTCCTCCACAGGCTCTATAAATTTACTGATTTTAGGAGTGGAAATCTGTTTCTTCAACTCCTTGTCAATATAGTCAGAAAGCTCTTGTATAGTGGTAAATGCTAAAATATCCGCCACACTCAATGAAGCATCAATTTGTTTAGCTGTCCTGTTTGCAATATTTGCGGCTATTATAGAGTCTCCTCCAAGCTCGTAAAAATCTTCGTTAATATCAATTTCCTTATATCCTAATACAGTTCCCCAAATCTGGCCCAAAAGTATTTGAGTCTGTGTGTATTCTCCATTTTCACTGCCTGTGAGCTTTATGTCCGTAGAAGATTTTTCTTCTTCTATTTGTTTAACTGATACAACCGTCTCCTTTGAAACCTCCGGTATTTCAATCCAGCATCTTCTTTTCTCAAAAGGATATACTGGGATAGCAGCCTTTTTCCTGCTTTCTTTTCTGTACATTTCCTCCCACTGAATGTTGGCACCTTTTACATAAAGTTTGAGAATCTCATTAATTAAATCTTCGTTTACACATGAACCTTCCACAAACTCTATAAGCATCGTGTTAGTGCTTGCGTCAATCTGATTATTTAACTTATGACATTGGCCATAGAAGAACCGTTCTCCACTTTCTTTAGCTATATCCATTTTTGACAGCTCTCGGATTTTGTCTTTAAAATCATCCTTACTTCTGATTACTATAGCTACTCTGTATTCATAGTGTCCTCTACCCGTAAGAGCTGTATAGCAAATGTCTTCAAGTTTTTGCTTATCCCATTTCTCAGTAAGTTTTAAGTACTTTTGTATTAATATCCTTAGTGCATCTAAACTTTTGGCAGAAATGGTAAAAACCTTAATTTTCTCACTTTCAATTTCCTGTTCATATTCAATGGCTGGAGGTTCTTCCAGGACTACATGACAATTTGTGCCACTAAGGCCAAAGGCGCTTACTCCGCATCTTCTTGCAAAGCCTTCTGTTTCCCATGGTGTAAGCTCCTTATTTATATAGACGGGAGAAGTTTCAAAATTAATTTTACTGTTGGGCTTGTTAAAGTGAAGTATTGGAGGTATTTCTTTATTATCCATTGCCAATATTGCCCTTACCAAGCCGGCTATTCCTGATGCATTATCCAAATGGCCTATATTGGTTTTAAGAGCTCCGATAGCGCAGAATTGATTTTTCTGGGTATAATTTCGAAATGCTCTGGTTATCCCGTCTATTTCAATTGGATCTCCGAGCTTGGTACCTGTGCCGTGAGTTTCTATGTATGAAATTGTCTCAGGATTGATTCCGGCATCTTTCCACGCTTTTAATATTACTTTCTCCTGTGCGACCGCATTTGGTGCAGTAAGCCCTATAGACCTTCCATCTTGATTTACAGCACTTCCTTTTATAACCCCATAAACTCTGTCTCCGTCCCTTACAGCTTTACTTAAAGGCTTCAGCAAAATGGCTATTACTCCTTCTCCCATGCCAGTGCCGTCTGAGCTGTCATCAAAAGCTCTTGTTCTGCTATCCCCCGATTCTATGCCGAATTTGTCACCTGTCTGTACAGGCAAAAAGCTGAGCTTAACACTCCCTGCGATTGCCATTTCGCAGTCTCCGTTTCTAATCCCCGTACATGCCATGTGTACCGCCACAAGT